>JBKKBM010000240.1:0-7155 GCA_046714215.1 Terriglobales bacterium
GCACGCGATGATGAGCACGGCCACCGAGTTGACGATGGCGTGCGCCAGACGCGGCTCCGGTCCCCACACAAACCATCCGATGAACGTGAGAATAGAAACCGCGATGACCACGGGAACGAAGACAGCCGAGACTTGGTCAGCCAGCTTCTGAATCGGCGCGCGGCTGCGCTGCGCCTCTGCCACCATCTTGATCATCTGCGCCAGCAGCGTATCGCTGCCCACCCGCTCAGCCTTCATGGTGAGCGAGCCGGTCGTGTTGATGGTTCCACCAATGAGTCGATCACTTCCCGCCTCGGCGGCTTCGGTACCTTTGGCTGCCTTATCCACCGGCATGGATTCGCCGGTGATCATCGATTCGTCCACACTGCTTGCGCCCTCCACCACCACGCCGTCCACCGGGATCTTTTCGCCCGGACGAATCAGCAACCGGTCGTCCGGCTGCACTTGATCGATAGGAATGTCTTCTTCGCCGCCGCCTTGCAGCAGTCGGCGAGCGGTCTTCGGACTCAGCCCTAGCAACGCCCGGATGGCGCTGCCTGTCTGCTTGCGGGCGCGTAACTCCAGCACTTGTCCCAGCAACACCAGCGTGATGATCACGGCCGCCGCCTCAAAGTACAGATTCGGATAAGCGCCGTGCCCGGTCGACTGTGGCAGTAGCCCGGGAGCAATAAGTGCTACCAGGCTGAACAGGTACGCCGCACCCGTGCCCAGCGCGATCAGCGAAAACATATTCAGATGGCGGTTGACCACCGATGCCCCGCCGCGTTGGAAAAATGGCAACCCACCCCACAGCACCACCGGCGAAGCCAGCAGGAATTGGATCCACGCATACGCGCGTCCCTGGAAGGGCTTGCCTGGCAGCATCTCGCCCATCGCGATGATGAGTACGGGAATCGACAACGCCAAGCTGACCTTGAAGCGCCGCGTCATGTCGCGCAGCTCAGGATCTTCAGCTTCCTCCACCGCCACCATGCGCGGTTCCAGCGCCATGCCGCAGATGGGGCAAGCGCCGGGAGCGTCGCGAATGATCTCCGGATGCATCGGGCATGTGTACTCCGTGCGCGTGGTCGGCGCCGCCAGCGGCATCTCCGGCTCCAGCGCCATGCCACACTTCGGACAAGCGCCCGGATGGTCCTGCCGCACCTCCGGATCCATCGGGCAAATGTAAGTTGTGCCCGCCGGAGCGGACACTGAAACTGACATTGGTGCTGACACTGACGCCGCTTTAGTTTCCGCATGCGCCGCCTCAGAGTGGCCTGCGGACGCCGCTTTGCCCAGATACTTTCCCGGATCTGCTTCGAACTTTGCTTTACAGCCCGGATTGCAAAAGTAGTATCTCTCGCCGTTGTGTTCGCTCTTGCCCGCGGCCGTCGCGGGATCAATGAACATCCCGCAAACGGGGTCTTTGACCGTCGTCGGCGCAGCTGGTTCAATCTGTCGCAGCGCCTGCGCGGCATCCTCCCGCGGCACGTGACGCTCATGGAGCGCGATTTTGTGAGTTTCCTTTGACGCGCTCCTGCCCCCGCCCAGGTACTTCGGCGGGTCCGCTTCGAACTTCCGCTTACAGCCCAGATTGCAGAAGTAATAGGTCTCGCTCTGCTGTTCAGGGCCCTGGTATTCAGAGCTGCCGGCAGCGTTGACGGGATCAACCGTCATGCCGCATACGGGATCGATTGCCATAGTTGTAGTGTCCGTCGAGTGTGAATGGTCTTCGTTATGGTGTTTCATGATACGAGTTTCTGCCCCTCAGCGCTGATGCTTGTAAATAAGGTCGACCACTTCGTCAAAAACGAGGTTGGCGTCATGTTGGCTCTGGTGAGCGGCGTGGGTGGCGCAATGGCGCAGATGGTTGCGCATCAGTTCGCGCGCCACGCTCTGCAACGCCGCCTGCACCGCCGATACCTGTACCAGGATGTCAGCGCAGTAACGGTCCTCTTCCACCATCTTCTGGATCCCCCTCACCTGTCCTTCCACCCGGCGCAGACGCTTGAGGTTACGCGCCTTGATACCGGGGTCAACGGCGACAGCTTTGCGGCTCTTCATCGATACCCCCTGTCAATCCTTATATACCCCCCAGGGGTATATGTCAAGTCGCCACGGCTCCCTTCGCAATTGGGTATCAGGGCGCGGCTTTAGCGCAACGACTCCGCACGTTTGGGGTGAACAAGTATCAGGGCGCAGCTTTAGCCGCGCCGTACGCGCCGGAACTCGCCGGGCTTTAGCCCTTGGCACCCGCACGCACGCAGCCCTTTGCCTAGCGCCGCAAGGTGCAATATATTGGAAAGGCCCAGATCTGCGGGCTGAGGATTGGCATGACAACAGTCGACGTTTGCTACCGTTACGGCACCCCGCCGGGCGAACAAGAGGTGCGTGCCATCAACAGCGCCCGTGAGGTCTACGGCATTCGCAAGATCACCTTCGCTGAGCAGGAAAAAACGGTGCGGATCGAATACGACGCTACCCGCCTGGATGAGCCCGAGGTAGCCAACATCCTGCGCCGCTCCGGCCTCGACCTGCGCGAGCGCATTCAACTGGTTTAAACTTACCTAAAGTAATGGTTTAAGGGTCAAGCCGCACCGCTCAGGCCCCATCCCCCGCGACCACCAACCCAATGCCTGGGGATCCCCCTCTACACGCCAGCACCGCTGGCGCGGGAACGGAGACGGCGCAGCCGTCGTAGCTTAGCCCACCACGGAAGTGGTGGGTAGGCGACAAAAAACACCCGAGCCCCGGAGGGGCGTCACTCCACAAAATACTTTGCGACGGATGATGCACCCCCACGGTGTCCCCAAAGCAAAAGGGCGACCGCTTTAAGAGCCTCTGGCCGAGAACCCTTATTGCAATTCGCCCTGATGTGCGCCACTTCGTCTGCTATTGATGGTGCAATCCACCCGCCAAACTCGGCTGGCTGAAAACAAGACATTTAAGCGGAAATGGGCCGCTCGCCGCGAGAAGATTTTTCCCGGCCGTGCAAGTTTTTCCGTAATCCGAGCCTACCCGGTCGTTGAGCCTCGGTCCGCCGGGCCGATGACCCCGCGCATCACGGCGTGCCCCACCAGGACCAGTAAGACATAGACAGCCGCGTCAGCCAGGACGGGCACGATACCTGGTGCGAAAGTCATCCACGATGGGAATGTTGCGGCGACCCAGTAGTCGCGCGGCGGCCCCATGATCGCCGCGGCGCAGACGCACACTCCCAGCCCCCTTCCACCGAAGCGGCTCACCACCCTCCGTAAAATCAGATAAGTGGGAGCGCACGAGACCAGGACGCTGAGCCAGAGCATCCACCAGAAATGCGCAGCGTTCTCTTTTGGCACTCGCCACCATCCCTGCGCCTCACCCAGGGCCACTGCGAGCAGGGCTACAACTCCGAAGGCGGCGCCGGCGGCCACTGCGCCTACGATTTCGCGCCATCTTGCGCGGGTGAAGTAACCCACGGCGACAAAGGCGGCAAGATACGCGCCGATCATCAGCCAGATTTGAGTACTGGTCATGGGTCTACCTGTGGTTGCGCCTAGTGTACGCTGCCCAAGTCTGCTCGCCTTGTGCAACTCCGCCCACGTCCTATATATTTGTTAGGTAGTCCATTCCGCAGATTTTCCTCAAAGCGCCCGTAGCTCAATGGATAGAGCATCAGACTACGAATCTGAGGGTTGTAGGTTCGACTCCTGCCGGGCGCGCCATCTCCTTCCCCCTTTATGTCCCAAGCCATCCTGATCGCCACCTCCAATCCGGGAAAGCTGCGCGATTTTGCCGCCGCGGCGCAACTTTTGGGCGTCCGCGTGGAAGCATTACCCGGCTTCGCTTCACTCCCTGAGGTCGTCGAAGACGGCGCCACCTTCGCCGCCAATGCTCACAAGAAAGCCGAGGCGTATAGCCTGCACGCCCCCGGGCAGATGGTCATCGCTGACGATTCTGGCCTCGAAGTCGATGCCCTGAGCGGCGCGCCCGGCGTTCACTCCGCGCGCTACGCTGCTCCCACAGATGCGCTGAACTCAGCCGCCGGAAACTCTGATGACGGCGCCAACAATGCCAAGCTGCTGCGCGAACTGGCAGCGCGGCCGGGATCATCGCGTGCAGCGCGATTTGTTTGTGTGATCGCCGCCGCCAGAGATGGCCAGACGCTGGCGACTTTCGAAGGTGAGGCCCGAGGGGAGCTCCTCAGTGCGCCGCGGGGAACGAACGGCTTTGGCTATGACCCGCTCTTCTACTTCCCCGCCCTGAATAAGACTTTCGCCGAACTCAGCGCCGTAGAGAAATCGCAGCACTCCCATCGCGGCGCCGCCTTCCGTAAGCTGCTGCTCTGGGTGAGTTCGGCCTCGGTGGCTCCCTGAATCAGTCTCTCGCTTTTTAGGTTAATTCAGTCCATTGACAGCCAAGCCCGCGGGCGTATACTCACCGGCACCGGCCCCCCTAGCCAATCTATGGCAACTCGGAGGAAGTTTATGGGAAGAGTTAACTGGGTGCGTGTCGTTCTTTGCGGACTGATCGCCGGAGTAGTCTGGAGCCTTCTGGCAATGGTGAACATGACGTTTTTTGGAGCAGATTTCCAGGCAGCAGTACCGGGCAGTACTTTGGTTAGACCAAAGGCTGCTTTTCTTGCTCTCAGTGCGAACCTCGCCATGGGCATCTGGGCGATGTGGCTTTACGCGTCCATCCGTCCGCGCTACGGCCCGGGTCCGAAGACCGCGGTCATGGTCGGCCTTGCCTGGTGGGCGATCGGCATCATGGTGAATGCTAGCTGGGTGATATTAGGACTCGTTCCCCCCATGACCGTCCTGCCTCTGCTGGTGGCAGCCCTGCCCGCCACTGTGTTGGCGGCGGTGGTGGGCGCCTGGCCCTACCAGGAGTGACCGGAAGCTTAGAGACCGCCCGCTCTTCTACTTCCCTGCTCTGGGCAAGACATTTGCCGAGCTCAGCGCGGCGGACAAATCGACGTACTCGCACCGCGGCGTTTCGAGACCTGGTCAACTGGGTGACTTCGGCGTTCATGGATTCGAAATAAACGGTACTGAACGCTTACTTATCCTTATTCCAAGACCCTGGGGTCACTGGTGTATCAACAACCCGCTGGCGAACCCACTGGATTACTGTCTCAAAGTATTCAGGAACGTGACGCCGGATGCGTGGAAAGTCCTTCAGAGCTCCTGACCGAACCTCAAGCATCGTGTGGTCTGCATCGGGAAAAACGCGTACCGTGTAGTCAGGGTTTTTGCCTTTGCGAAGCGCTCCTTCCAGCCTTTTTTTATTCACTTCGGGTATGGAGGTATCTTTTGCTCCGTAGATCGCAAGAACAGGGCAGCGAAGCGATTGCAACGTCCGCTGTGGATCGAAGTCAAGCTGCAGCCTGTACCAGGTCCAGAACCAGTGCTCTTTTGAAGTCGGATTGAAAGCCCCTGCTTCCGTTAACCAAAACCACTCCTGGGTTCGCGCTTTATCCATTAGGTAGCTGACTTCTTTCCAGCCGTCCTTTGTCCGCGCAAACTTCATCATCGCTGCTGCTAATCCTTTTGCGGCACGCATCTGTTCGGCCGATACTTTTTGTTCACGCAGAATGCTTTCCCATGAGACGAACTCCAGGTTAGCGTGTGACAGCCCCGGGGCAGAAATGAGGATGAGGAAAGCTGCCTCTGCGATGGCGGCGGCGATAGGCCCTACCCAGCCACCTTCGCTGATGCCCCAAAAACCGACCCTCTGCGGGTGAATGTCCGGTCGCCGGCGCAGGAGGCTGGCCGCCGCAGCCGCATCCGCCGCAAGGTCTTGCAGGCTAGTACTATGCCAATCCCCGGTTGAACCCCCAGTTCCACGCTTGTCATACACGAGAGCGGCAATTCCGTTCTTCGCCAACACATCGCCGATGATTTCATATTCCCAATTGCGGTTGGCTGGGCCCCCACCATGGATGACTACAACTGCGGGGAACGGTCCAGCGCCGGCAGGAAGTAGCAACCTCCCAGCCAGAGAAGCACTACCATTGGAAAACCGAACCTCCTCCTCCGAATACATGCGGCTCCGTTGACCGCGCAACGGGGGCTTTCCGTTTTCCCGGAAGATGAGACTGTTTACCGTACCATGAGCGTCGCGAAGAAATTCCATTTCTACCTGTGGAGGAACTGGCACCGAGTACGTTGGTCCCGAGAAAAAGGTGGTGGCAGTCGAGGGCACAAGGACGCGTATGTTGCCGGCCTCGTCCATCCAATAGAGCCACGACCTCTGAACAGCCGAAGGCGGCTCGCTGGAAAGCCTGTCGGCCCGTCTGACAAAGATCGTTCGGTTTGCGCCCACCTCGTATGCGCCTGCGTACTCATCGTAGAGCCGCTCGTCTATGGCGGCTTTCCGCCTGAACTCGAAAGCTCCCGATCCGTCATCCGCCCGGACTACCCCGGAATAGACCTTGCCCTGCACTCCTCCAATAAAGGAAAGGGATTTCTTCGCAAGCCGGAGTGTGAAAGTAGTCTGAGCTCCGTCTTGCTGAACGGGTACGGTTGATCCCGCTTTGCCCGGCAACATCGAGCGGACGATTAATTGCAGCTGTTGATCCTGAAGGACGAATTCAATGCGCAGGTACGTGAGATCGCCGTCTTTTTCAGCGAAGCCTACCCACTCCCCTTGGAGCTGAGGTGCGGGGGCAGCCTGTTCGACCTGCGCGCTGCCGGGCACAAGCGTTTGAGCAGACGAGGAAGTGCTCGAAATTGCTGCTGTAGCCAATAACGAAAGAACTACCACGACGCTTCTGAACATCTACTCACCTATATGACCCGGCGTGCATTTGCTGAGGGTAGGACTACTTTGATGCCGAGGTAATCCCTACTTGCGCACCCGCAGGTCGTGTCCCTTCATCTCCGCAGGCTGCGGGATTCCCAACATCCCCAACACGGTCGGCGAAATATCCTGAAGGGCGCCGTCGGGGCGCAGCGTGAACTTCCCCGCATCCTCCGCCACCAGGATCAGCGGCACCGGATTCGTTGTATGCGCGGTATGCGGCCCGCCGGTGGCCGGGTCGATCATCTGTTCTGCGTTGCCATGGTCGGCGGTGATGAGCATGGCGCCCCCATGCGCACGCAACGCCGCCTGGATGCGCCCCAGGCAACTATCCACCGTCTCCACCGCTTTGATTGTCGGCGGAATCTGTCCCGAGTGGCCCACCATGTCCGC
>JBKKBM010000241.1:0-3267 GCA_046714215.1 Terriglobales bacterium
TCCTTCTTCAATCCGGTGAGCAACTCGGTCTTGGAGCCGTTGCTGATGCCGACGGTGACGGCTACCTTGCGCTTACCTTCGGGAGCCTTCGCATCCGGGACTTCGACCGAGGCCTTCTTGTCCTTGTCATAGATCAAGGCGCCTTCCGGGATGTAGAGAACGTTCTTGTGCTCTTCCAGGATGATCTCAGCATTGGCCGTCATGGCCGCCTTGAGTTCGCCGCCGGGGTTGGTGATGGAGACGCGCACTTCGAAAGTGGTGACGTTGTCTTTCTCCACGCCCATGGGTGAGATCTTGGTGACCTTGCCGTCGAAGGTCTTGTCCTTAAAGGACTCAACCTTGATGCGGGCGGTTTGCCCGAGATAGACCTTGCCGATATCGCTTTCGTCCACTTTGCCCTTCACGAATACTTCATGGGTATCGCCCACGGTCATGACGAGCGTAGCCGAGGAACCGAGGACCAGGATGGAGCTGACGGCGTCACCCACTTCGACATTGCGGGCGAGGATGAGTCCGTCCATGGGAGCCAGGATGGTGGAGTTGCGGAATTCTTCTTCTGCGCGCTCGAGCGATGCGCGGCTCTGCGCGACCTGTGCCTTGGCTTGGGCCTGTTTGGCTTTGGAGATGGTCATGGTGGCGCGCGCCATCTCGCGCTTGTTGACGGACATTTCATAGGCGCGCTGCGCTTCGTCGAGCGCAGACTGCGAGACCACGCCTTCATTCGCCATATTCTTGGCGCGCTCATACGCACGCTGCAGCAGCGGGACATCGGGGCCGATGGCATCGACCTTAGCGCGTTCCATGTCCGCTTCCGCGGCGCGGAGGTTTGCTTCCGCGGCTTCCAAAGCCGCGCGCGATTCACGCACGCGGGCCTGGATCTCTTCCCGATCGAGTTCAACGAGGACGTCGCCCGTCTTCACGGTTTCGCCGGCATCCTTCAAATAGCGCTTCACGATGCCGCTGGCCTTCGACTTGATCTCGACTTTGGTGATGGGCTCGATCTTACCGGTGGCCACTACGCTCTTGGCCAAATCGCCCTGGTCCACTTTTGCGATCTTGGTGGGATCGATCTTGGTGCCGCCGGATTTGGCCGCCACCACGCCGCCGGTGACCAGCACCGCCAATACGACGATGCCTACGATGATGTATAAACGCCGGTTCTTTTTTTTGCCGCTTCCCATCGCCATCTTTTTCTGCCTCCGCCGCTTGGGGCTCTTATCGTGAATGTCTGATCAGGGCTCTTGCCGGGTTCTAATTCGTCTGGGGTGTTCAACCTGGTATTGAGTAATACGGGGCGCCGGGGGATTTGGTTCCAGAAACCTGAAATTGTCGCCACCTGCAGTTTATCCCCGAATACGACAGCTTAGACTGCGGTTGCGGTCAAAGGTAACAGAGGAAACACCTACCGGAATGCTAGAATTAGCCCGTCATGGAGACCTTTGCGCTGCTTTTTCTGGTACTTCTGCTGGTGGCGGCCAATGCGTTTTTTGTGGCGGCAGAGTTCGCCCTGGTCAGCGTGCGGGATACCCGCATCCAGCAAATGGTGGATGCCCGCCGGATCGGCGCCCGGACGGTCCAAAAACTTCAGCAAAACCTGGACGAAGTCCTTTCGGCTGTACAGTTTGGCATTACTCTCGCAAGTATCGCGCTAGGCTGGGTGGGAGAGCCGGTACTGGCCCGGATGGTGGAGCGCGTCATTGGCGACCTGCCCTACGTGCAGTTGTACAGCCACGCCGTCGGATTTATCATCGCCTTCGCCATCATCACTGCTCTCCACGTGATTTTGGGCGAGGTAGTCCCAAAAACGCTGGCGCTGCAACGAGCGGAGCGTGTGGCCATCGCGGTGGCCGGGCCCATGGACGTGTTCATGACCGTCTCCCGCCCGGCCCTGTACTTGATGAATCTGGGCGCGAATTTTGTGCTGAAGGCCTTTGGGTCACGCCAGATCCGGGAGGGCGGCGTCCATTCGCCGGAAGAGCTGAAGCTGATCGTTACCGCGAGCCGGCGGGTGGGCGCGCTGCCGCTGGTGCAGGAAGACATGATCCATCGCGCGCTTGACCTGGGCAACGTGACAGCGCGGGAGATCATGGTGCCCCGCACCAAGATCTTTGCTCTGCCCGCCGACATGCCGGTAGACGACGCCATGACCCGGGTGGTGGAAGAACAGCACTCGCGCGTGCCGGTCTACGATCCAACGACGGGACGGGAGCACATCGTGGGCCTGTTGTATTCCAAGGACCTCTCGCGCTTCATGCACTTCAAGCTGACATCGCCCAGTGGCGGGACGTCGACCTCGCATTTGAAGGTGCGCAACGTGATGCGCGAGGTGATGGTGGTGCCGGAGACGAAGCCGGTCAACGACCTATTGGAAGAATTCAAGCGGCGCAAGCGTCACCTGGCGGTAGTGGTGGACGAATTCGGCTCGACCGTGGGCATGGTGACGGTGGAAGACGTGCTGGAGCAGATCGTGGGCGAGATCGAAGACGAATTCGACGTCGCCCAACAGCCGCCACTCTTAATGGCGAGCGGCGCCACGGTGCTGAATGGTTCGGAAAATCTCATTGATCTGGAGACGCGCCATCACCTGGCGCTGCCACGCGATGAAGGCTTTGAGACGCTGGCGGGATTTGTATTCTCACGGCTAGGGAAGATCCCCGTCGGCGGCGAGACGGTGGACTATGACGGCCGTCGTTTCACCGTGCTCAGTATGAATGGCCACCGCATCGAGAAGGTGAAAGTGGAATCGGTGGCCGAGGTGGCGAAGTAGCCATGCTGCGTTATGTGGCGTCGCGGCTGCTGTACACGCTGCCCGTGCTGTGGCTGGTAGTGTCCGTGGTATTCCTGCTCATCCACATTGTTCCTGGTGACCCGGTGCAGCAGATGCTGGGCGATGGCGCGGCCAGCGCTGACATTGCCGCCGCGCGCAAAGCCTATGGCCTCGACGTGCCCATCGGGCAACAGTATGTGAATTATTGGAAGGGCGTGGTCCGCGCTGACTTGGGAAAGTCACTACGCTTTCAGCAGCCGGTCAGCAAGCTCATCGGCGAAGCCTACCCCGCGACGATGTTCCTCACGCTGGCTTCGCTGGCGGTGGCTCTGCTGATATCGATTCCCGCGGGCGTGTGGTCGGCCCGACGTAGAAACCTTTGGGATGACCGTGTGATCAGCGTGGTCAGCCTGTTCGGCATTTCGTTCCCCACATTCGCTATCGGCCCCATCTTGATCCTGTTTTTTGCGATTCAACTAGGCTTGCTGCCGGTATCGGGG
>JBKKBM010000242.1:0-6146 GCA_046714215.1 Terriglobales bacterium
GGTGCGAGTCTTTCACTTTCTTAACGCGAAGTATGGCCTAGAAGACATCCGTAAGCGTCGTCTGAAGATTTCCCAGATTACCGATCTTAACGACCCGTTCGAGCTCCTAAGTATTGACCTCAGAGACAAGTCCCTCCGAAAGCCTTCTCCGCGACGAAGGAAGAAATGTCGAAAAACAGAGGCCTGCTGTGCTTCAGTGCGAGGTGGTCAAATCCGGTTCAATGGAGTCATTATGCGGATAGACACCGGGGTATATGCTTGGGATTCGAGGTTCGCAGTGACCTACTCATTCCCATCAAGTACAAAGCTAAGCGACTCGCCAGAGAAGCTGAACAGTTGTTGTCTGAAGGGATAATTGATGAAAGCATCATGATAAGGTTCCTCTCGACGAAGTATGTTCACTGGAAATATGAAAGTGAGTTTCGATGTTTCGTGGCTCTGAACGACAAAGACCCTGAAAACGGACTGCACTTCGCTGATTTCTCCGATGACTTACGCTTAACTCACGTCATCGTGGGGGCGAAATGCGATCTCTCGCGATCGGATATTCAAGATGCGATCGGTGACTCAGGACAGGAAGTCCTCGTGTTTAAATCCCGGTTGGCATTTGGATCCTTCAGCGTCGTTCGTAACAGAAATCAATCGCTCTGGACTAGTGAACGTAACCCATTGCACAGCCTAAGCCCGTGCTTCAATTCGCCTTTGCTCTTACTTCCCCGCCGCAATCTTCTCCAGCAATTCCTCTGACGTCGGAATATCAGCCGCTCGTTCACTGATCCGGCGGAAAACCTCGTTCCCCTTCTCATCTACCAGGATGGAGGTTCGGATCGCGATGTCAGCGTCGTTGATTCCCTTCACTTGCAGCAAGCCGTAGGCTCGGATGGCACTTAGGTCCGGATCGGTGAGCACGGTGAATTGCTTGTTGGCCGCCTTCTCCCAAACTCTACGTCCGTTTTCCGGTGAATCGGCGCTGATCGCGACTATCTTCACCTTCAGCTTGTCGAACTTCGCTTGATTGGCAGCTAGATCTTTCAACTGCTTGATGCAAAATGCGCACCAGTACCCGCGATAGAACACGATAAGGACTTTGCTGCCCTTCTGCTCTGAGAGGCGAAAGTCTTTGCCATCTTGATCCTTCAGGACGAAGTCGGGAGCAGGCTTCCCCACATTGGATGTGATCTGCGGTTTGCCCAGAGGATAGTCCAGAGCAAAAGCAGCGACCACGCACAAAGACACAACTAAAAGGCTAAACAAGAGCTTCTTCATGAATTCAGCACCCTTTCCGGAATATTCATGCGGCTGAGATTCGCCGAATGAACAAAAATTTCAGCGGATTATACCAACTCATCGCACATCTTCTCCTGATGCTTCTCCAAATACTCTGAACCTAGCTTCAAACTCAGCATGTACCCGGCCATGGCCAGCAAGATCAGCAGGAACAAGAGAACCGGCGTCAGCATTGGTTCTTGCCAGCGCTTCCCTGCCCAACTTACAGCGAAGCAGGCGGCGGAGAGCGTGCCCAACACCAGCAGGCCGATGAGGGTGGCGGCCTCAGACGCGTTCTTGGTGTTGAAAGAGCCGGGCTTGAGTTTCTTAGGAAACCATCCGGAGAGAATGTTGCCCGCACTGACCACGCCCAACCCGATGAACACCGTAGTCAACAGGCCATTCACCACCTTGCTCAATGGCAAGGTGACGCTGATAGTCACGATCATCGTCACCACCACCAGGTTCGCGAGCACGGCCAGCCCAAAGAAGATGTTTTTTGCCTGCAGCACGCGGCGTATCTCGACCGGCGAGAGCAGCCAGCGGTAATAGCCCCCGGCGTCCGACCAAAAACAGTTGTAAGCCAGCGTCGCCAGAATGAGCATGCTGTACGAGATGGCGAGAGGATAGAGCAGTTCGCCGCGCCGCTCCCCACTCCAGCCAAACGCCTGCTGCAGAAAACGGGGCGCCAGCGAAGCCACAAAGATGACCGACCAGACGCTCGCCTGGTTCACCCATAGCCGATTCTCGCGAAAGTAATAACGCACCTCACGCTCCACCATGGCCGAAAGCTGCGTACCAACGAAGGGCACCTGCCATCCCGGATCGACCTGGACCGCCCCGGAGCGGACTTCGGAATCCGAATCCGTCTCTCCCAGATACATGGGGCGCAGTTGTCTATAAAGCAGGAAGCCAAAGAGCAGGCAACCCCCGCCCAGCACCACGAGGGCGGTAAGCGCTCCCTGGCGCGGGCTGGAGACCACGTTCGCGGTCACGCCCATCGGGGAATGGCGGTCGATAGCTTCGGCTGCGGAGACGATCTGCACCCCGCGATTTGCGTCCTCCACCCGTGGCATCCATGTCCAAAATGCGACCTGCAAGACGAGCATAGCCAGGAATCCTACGACCACCAGGATCTCGCGCCGCCGACGCGTGGCCGTGATCTGGCGCAGCCAGCCGAACAAGACGCGATTGAATAGCAGATTCAGCAGCGCGAAGAGGGGGAAAAAGATCAGCACCCCGGGAATCGCCCAGGGATGACCCGCCATGATGCCGATTCCAAGACTTGCGAGCCAGACGACGCACGTCAGCGCCGCGGGATCGAGCAGACCATAGGCCACACTCATTACGTAGAAAAGTCGAAAGCGGATGGGATAGCGCGCGAGCTCGCGGAAGTCGAGCGCCGGGGTGCTCCCTTCGAGCACCAGCGGCAGGATCTGCCAGATCAACGCCAACGCCCAGAGCAGAAGATGGGTGAGCAAAGGTCGCTTGGGGAAGAGAAAATAGCCGTTGAGGGCGCAGAGGAGCGCCACCACGGCTACCACTGCACTTCCGCTGATCCAAGTGAACGCGCGGATCAACACTTCCATCCGTTTGAATCCCACGCGCAACGAATTACGGAAGATCTGCCAGCGGACTTCAGCCAGCAGGCGGAAGTGGGCGGTGTCGCTGGTGGTTAGAGCCATGAAAGTTCCGTCGGGGCTTCGCGTGCTCCGCCCACGACCTCAAGAAAGATCTGCTCCAACGTAAGCGCCTGCCCGGCGCGCTGCGGATCGCGCAGATTTACTCCGCTACGCAACTCATCGATGGAGCCGGAAGCCACCAGCTTGCCATGCTGGATGATGGCGATATGCGAGCACAGGCGCTCCACGACTTCCAATACGTGCGAGGTCAGGAAGATGGTGCCGCCCCGCGCGGTGAAGCGCTGTAACATCGCCTTGAGGGTGCCGGCGGCGATCGCATCCACGCCTTCAAACGGCTCGTCGAGAAACAGAATGTCCGGCCGATGGATCACCGCGGCCGCGAGCGCAATCTTTTTCTTCATGCCGTGGGAGTAGTCGGCGACGAGTTTGTCGGCAGAAGCCCGCAGGTCCATGAACTCCAGCAACTCGGCGGAGCGGGTGGCGGCGGTGTCGCGATCGAGTGAGTACATCCGGCCCACGAAGTTCAGCAACTGGTTGCCGGTGAGCCGTTCGAAGAGCGCCAGACCCTCCGGCACGACCCCGATGCGGCGCTTGACCTCGACACCCTGCTGCTCGAGGTTCATTCCCAGGACCTCGATCACGCCGGCAGTCGGACGCAGTAAGCCGGTGAGCATCTTGATGGTGGTCGACTTCCCCGCGCCGTTCGGGCCCAGGAAGCCGAGGAACTGGCCGCGCTCCACTTTAAGGTCGAGAGAATCCACCGCCACCAGGTTTCCGAATTCGCGGCGCAGGGCGCGGGTCTCGACGACGATGTCTGCCATGGCTACGGAAGTTTATTCCACTCCCGGGATGGTCACGCGGCCAAAATAAATTGCGTTCAGCAGCAATCGGTCGGTGGCATCCCAGAATCCGCGGAAGACCGGATTATCCGCGAACAGCACCACGAAGCCGCGTCCCTGACGCTCGCGGACGGCATACGCGGTGAGCGCGAGCTTCTTTTCATTCTCCGGCGTGATGAATCCGCTCAGCTTCACACCTTCCTTCGGGAAATATGCGACGTTCTCGCCCTTGTCCGTCAGTTCGAGGATGGGCGCATCCTGATCGAGCACGGCCAATTGATCCACGCCCATGCCGTACGCCAGCGGATGCGTGTTATCCAGGTTCGTCTTCAGGATCGCGCCCGGCACCGATTCGCGCTGGAGTTCCTTTTCCTTGTCGGCATACTTACGCAGCTTGCGCTCGAGCCGGCTCACGCGTTCCTTCTCGATGTCTTCCTTCGACGGCGCGGGTGGCGGCGGCTCCCCTGACGGCGGCTCGTCCTTCTTCGCTGCAGCCTTCTCCTCTTCTAGGCGCGCTTCTTCGTCCGCCCGGCCGAGAAAGCGGTAGGTGATGCTGCTCAAGCCCGCCTTTTTCTTGGTGGCAAAAACGGCGCCGCCGCGGATCCCAATGAGTATGCCGCCATTGCGCACCCACTCATTCAGCCGCGCGCCCATGCCGCCGATGGCGCGGCTATAGCCGCGGCCTTCACCCTGGTCGGGCGGAAGAATGAGCACGTTGTAGTTGTTCAGGTCGGCGCCGCCCAGACTCTCGGCCTTGATCGGCGTGAAGGGGATCTGGTAGCTCTGTTCCAGCGTGTGCCAGATGTAGCCATAGTCGCTGGCGCTGACGGGCGAATCCATCAGGATGGCGATTTTTGGCTTGCGCAAAAACCGCACGCGGTTGGAGCCCAGATCGAGGCCCGCATCGCTGCGGGTACTACTCACGCCATACACGGCGGCGCCCGCTTTCAGCGCGAACTCTTTTAGCTTCGCGCCCAGTTGCGCGGGATTCGACTCTGCCGGCACGATCAAGCTGCCCACCGGGAAATCGCGCCCCGCCTGCTTGAAGGCCTGGGTGCTGACGTAGACCTTGATGTCGGATTGCAGCAGATATCCCAGCAAGCGGACCGAAGCCATCGGCTCCGACGAGAACACATATGCGGTCACACCCTCTGCGCCTTCCACCGCGCCGGTACGGGTCACGGGCGCGGTCAACGGCTGGAAGTCGCCGCGCGTCGCCGGCCCACCGAAGTACGCTTCCACGCCGGAGGCATAGGGCATGCTCCAGGCGGTCACGTCGTAAAAGAAGGTGGAATCGAGTTTCGCTTCGCGCTCGAGCAAGGCGCGAGCCAGAAAGCCGAGCGGCTGCGCCAGGTCGACCATGTAAGCACCGGAGGAAAGTTTCTTGGACGCGAACTTCTGTCCCCAATAGTTGGAGAGCCGCGCCGCTTCAAACTCTCCCTTCGCGCGCTGCACTTCCACGCCTTGGCGCAGCAAGCTGTTGACCAGGCGCTCGGCGCGCTCCGCGTCGCCGCCGGGAACGATGTAGATGAAACGGTCCGCGGCCTGCTCGCCGCTGGTGACCGCAGCCTTGCGGAAGGCGTAGTAATCCTTCAACCGCTCCACCCGATGCTTCACCGTGATGTCCACCGTGCTCAGCGAAGTCACAAAGTGCCGCGTCGCGCGATCCCGCAACGTGAGCACGCGCTGGTTGTCGGCCAAGTCGAGGGCGAGGCCGGCGCGTCCACCGGCTTGCTCAAACGTCATGCCGATGGCGCCATTCAACAGCGGCCATGAGTCTCCGAATCCGGGATAGAACAAGTCATAGCCTTCATGGGTAAAGAAGCGGAAACCGTGTTGGTCAAAGGCCTGGGCATTGGCTTTGCCGTAAAGGTCAAACCACTTCTTGAGCATGGGCGTGTTGAGCGAATCGAGGATGGGGTCAGCTGGCGGCGCAAAGTGATAGCTGCTGGCGCTGCCCATCTCGTGATAGTCCACATGCAGTTGTGGACTCCACGCGCGATACGCAACGATGCGGGCGCGCGTCTCCTGTTGCGATTGCCACGCCAGATCGCGATTCAGGTCAAAGAAGTAATGGTTGTAGCGCCCGGAGGGCCAGCGCTCCTGCTGCTCGGCGGCAAAGCGGTCGGCGATGGGCGCGGCGCCCTTGGTGGTGCGGTAGCCCTGCACATAGCGCTCGCGTCCGTCGGGATTGACGAGCGGATCGATAACGATGACGGAGTTGCGCAGACGCTCCTGGTTAGCGGCATCCTGGCTGGCCGCGAGTTCATAGGCGACTTGCATGGCGGCTTCCGCGCTGGAAGCTTCGTTGCCATGCACGCCGTAACTGAGAAAGAGGATGACGGGCGTAGCGGCGGCGATGGAATCCGCGTCTGCTTGATTGGTTTTGCGCGAATCG
>JBKKBM010000243.1:0-7694 GCA_046714215.1 Terriglobales bacterium
GCGGCCGCGTATGCCGCGGCATCTGCGCCATGAACCTCCGCACGATGGAGGTCCGCACCTTCCCTTGCGATGCCCTCATCATCGCCACCGGCGGCATCGGCGCCATCTTTGGCAAGTCGACGAATTCCGTCGTCTGTACGGGCTCCGCGCAATCGGCCCTGTACCAGCAGGGTGCGTACTACGCCAACGGTGAGTTCATCCAGGTGCATCCCACATCGATTCCCGGCGAAGACAAACTGCGCCTCATGTCAGAATCCGCGCGCGGCGAGGGTGGACGCGTATGGGTCCCGAAAGCCAAAGGCGATAAGCGCGATTGGAAGAGCATCCCTGAGAACGAGCGCTGGTACTTCCTCGAAGAGTGGTATCCCAAGTATGGCAACCTGGTCCCGCGTGACGTGGCCACCCGCGCCATTCATAAAGTCGTCTATGAGCATGACCTCGGCGTGGATGGTCAGCCCATGGTCTACCTCGACCTCACCCACATCGACCGCGCCACGCTGAATCGCAAGCTCGAAGGCATTCTCGAGATCTACGAAAAGTTTGTGGGCGACGATCCGCGCGATGTCCCCATGAAGATCTTCCCCGGCATGCATTACACCATGGGGGGCCTGTGGGTGGACTTCAAGCAGGCCACGAATATCCCCGGTGTCTTTGCCGCGGGTGAGTGTGAATACCAATACCACGGCGCGAATCGCCTGGGCGCCAATTCCCTGGTCTCTTGCATCTATGGCGGATTCAGCGCCGGTCCCGAAGCGGTGAAATACGCCAAGGGATTACAGAAGTCAGGCGCGGCCGCGGGCAATGGCCACTTTGCCGCCGAGCAGAAGCGCCAGGAAGAGATCAATTCGCGGCTGATTAAATCGGATGGCTCGGAGAATCCGTTCCGCCTGTGGCGCGAACTGGGCGAGACCATGACGCGCAATTGCACCGTGATCCGCTACAACAAGAACCTGCAAGAGACAGACGCGAAGATCGTGGAGCTGCTCAGCCGCTTCCAGAAGATCAATCTCAGCGATAAGAGCGCCTGGGCAAATACGTCATTCATCTTCGCGCGACAGTTATACAACATGCTGCAACTGGCGCGGGTGGTGGCTCAGGGCGCGGCCCGGCGTGATGAATCGCGCGGCGCGCATTACAAGCCTGACTTCCCCGAGCGCGACGATGCTAATTTCCTGAAGACCACCAAAGCCTACTTTGCCGCGGATGCAGACGAGCCGCGCTTCGAGTGGGAGCAGGTGGATACGTCCTTGATCAAACCGCGGGCGCGTCGATACGATGCGGCCAAATAAAAGTTTTTGCGAGGAGCCATGGTAGCTGAATCCGTGAACGCTTCGACAAAAAAAACCGTAGAGATCCACATCAAGCGCCGGCCCAGCCCCAAAGAAGAGCCGCATTGGGAGCAGTTCACGCTGCCGTGGAAGCCGGGGATGAACGTGATCTCCGCCATGATGGACATCGCCGCCAACCCCATCACCAAGGACGGCAAGACCACCACCGCCGTCGCCTACGATTCCAATTGTCTGGAAGAGATCTGCGGCTCTTGCGCCATGCTCATCAATGGTCGCGCAAAAATGGCGTGCTCCGCGCTGGTGGATAAGCTCGAGCAGCCCATCAAGATCGAGCCGCTGTCAAAGTTTCCCGTGGTGCGCGATCTCTCCGTCGATCGTAGTGTGCTTTTCGAGAATCTGAAGAAGGTCAAGGCGTGGGTACCCGTGGACGGCACCTATGACCTCGGCTCCGGTCCGCGCCAGGCGCCCAGCAAGCAGGAGCAGACCTATCCGTTGTCGCGCTGCATCTCCTGCACTATCTGTATGGAAGTCTGTCCGCAATTCAATGAAGGCACGGGATTCGTCGGCGCCGCAGCCATCTCCCAGGTCGCCCTCTTCAATGAACACCCCACGGGCGCGGCCCTGAAAGAGGAGCGCCTGCACGCCCTGATGGGCGATGGCGGCATCCACGAATGTGGCTACGCCCAGAACTGCGTGCACTCCTGCCCCAAGGAGATTCCGCTCACGCGGTCCATCTCCAAGGTCTCCGGTGACGTAATGATTCAGGCCATCAAGGACTTCTTTACTACCTAGTTGCGCGACTTAGCTGCCTATTTTCAATAACTTAGGAAGCATTGTTCAACTCGGGGACGATTACTTTGGTTCACGGCCTATTATCTTGGCTCAATTGATGCAGCTTTCAGCTAGAATCGCGCCTCCTAAATCAAGCACATTGGATCGAACCACGTGACCCTTGGTAAGAAGAAGCTGTTCTCCATCCTGATCTGTATGGCGCTGCTGGGCCCGACTGAGGCCGCGGCCATCTCTTCCAAGGGGACGGCCACCCGTACCACCAAGCCGCGGTTCACCAAACCCCAAAAGAAGCGCGCGAAGATCCGGCGCATCCGCTGGAATCCGGTGCTGCGCGGTTCTTATGAATCCATGCTGCGGCAGAATGAAGAGATCGATCGCCTCCAATTGCTAAGGATCGAAGACGACGCGCAACTCGAAGACCTCATCCTGAAACAGGAATTGGTAGAGATCGAGGAATCGCGCGCGCTGCGCGTGGCCGCTAACCTCGAAAGCCAGCGCCGCTACTGCCGTCCGTGGACGCTGAGTTTCTTGCAGGACCTGAGCTTCGCCTTCCATGCAAAGTTCAAGACGCCCATCCAGGTGAATTCCGCGGTCCGCACCGTGGAGCAGCAGAAGAAGCTCCGCCGGACGAACCGCAATGCGGCGCCGGAACTCGGGGAAACCGCTTCATCCCACCTCGCCGGCATCACCGTTGACATCTCCAAGCGCGGCCTCACTCGCAAGCAGCGCAAATGGCTTGACGGGTATCTCCTGGAACTGCGCAATCAGCAGTTGATCGAAGCTGCCGAAGAGCGGCGCCAACCCGTGTATCACATCATGGTTTCAGAGCGTTATGACCTCTACCGCCAGGCCCAGAACCAGGTTGAGGGGCCCATCCGCAGCCAGACCGACATCATCAATCAGGATTAATCTCGCTCCACCCCAGCATCACGCCACCAACACATTCTGAATGGTATGCTGGAAGGGATTGCTACCGCCCGCCGGCCCCGCCGTGCGTCGCGACCCTGGAAGGTGGTCCATCGGATGCGCTCCAAGCTTCCCGTTCTGCTGTTGACCCTCGTACTTCCACTCACAGCCATGTCCCAAACAAAGTCTCAAACAAAAACTTCAGCCAAGCAGTTATCCCCCGCCGCCGTGCACCAATCGGCGCTCATCATTGACACCCACGCCGACACCCCTGGCCGCATGGTGGATGAGAACTTCGACATGACGAACGTCCCCGCCAATGACCCCGGCCACCTGGATTTTGCCAAAGCCAAAAAGGGCAACCTGGGCGCCGAGTTCTTCTCCATCTGGGTGGACCCGAATGAGTTCAAGGGCCGCTACGCGCATCGCGCCTTCGCCATGATCGACGCCGTCTATCAGCAAGCGGAGAAGAGTCCTGCCCAGATGACGATGGCTTTCAGTGCTGCCGACATCGAGAAGGCTTACAAGCAAAAGAGATTCGCCGCGCTGATGGGGCTGGAAGGCGGACACGCCATCGAGAACGATATCCGCCTGTTGCGCGACTTCTATCGCCTGGGCGTACGTTACATGACGCTCACCTGGTCGAACACCAACGAATGGGCGGACGCCTCCGGCGATATCAACGACGAAAAGGTGCCGCACCACAACGGCCTCACGCAATTTGGGCGCGAGATCGTTCGCGAGATGAACCGCCTGGGCATGATGGTGGACATCTCCCACGTCTCCGACAAAACCTTCTTCCAGACGCTGACTATCACGCGCGCCCCCGTGATCGCCTCCCACTCTTCCGCTCGCGCCCTGACCGACCACGGCCGCAATATGACCGATGACATGCTCCGCGCCATGAAGGACAACGGCGGCGTGGTCATGGTGAACTTCTATCCGGTGTTCATCGACGACGATTTCCGCAAAGCCTACTCCGCGCAAGCCAAAGAGCGTAACGCGGCGATGAAAGAACTTCGCGAGAAGCTGAAGGACGCCGACGCGGCCACCCAGTCTCTGGAATATGACAAAGCGTCAAAAGAATGGGCCGCGATGATCCCCCGTCCGCCGCTGAAGTCGCTGATCGATCATATTGCCCACATCGCCAAAGTAGCGGGCGTGGACCACGTAGGCTTGGGTTCAGACTTCGACGGCGTCTCGGCGCTACCGGCGGAGATCGATTCCGCTGCTGACCTGCCGAAGATCACCGCGGAGTTGATGAAGCGCGGTTACACCGCCGCCGACATGAAGAAGATCCTCGGCGGCAACTTGCTGCGCGTCTTTAAAGCGGTGGAGGCGATGAGTCGCCAGATGAAGGCCGAGGGAACGCCGCTGCCGCTGCTGCCCCGCAAAGCCGACGCCGCCAAAAAATAGTAGTGCCGCGACCCGAGCAATCTAGTTCGCAAAGGTTTTGTAGTTGCTTTCGAAGGGGCACGGCTTCAGCCGTGCCGAAAGACCATTTCGACACAAGGGCTTTAGCCCCTGAGGTAATGATTTAGCTTTTCCAAGTTTTTAGGAGCCAAAGCATGCGCAGATTCATTTCTTGTCTCACAATAATGACGATGTTGAGTCTTGCCGGATGGACGCAAGCCACGCCCGCGACGCCGGCCAAAAAGGCGACTCCTGCCGTACCCGCCTCTGCCAAGAAGCCTGCAGCGAAAACGACGTCCGCAGCCAAGCCCGCGGCGTCTAAAGATCCCGTCGCCATCTTCGACACCTCTGCCGGCAAACTCACCTGCACGCTCTTCCCCAAGCAAGCGCCGAAGACGGTCGAGAATTTCATCGGCCTCGCCACCGGCACCAAAGAGTGGACGGATTCCGCCAAGGGCGCCAAGGTCAAAGGACGCCCGCTTTACGACAACACCATCTTCCATCGTGTGATCCCCAACTTCATGATCCAGGGTGGCGACCCGCTGGGCAACGGCACCGGCAATCCTGGCTACCGCTTTGAGGATGAGTTCGTACCGCAATTGCGCTTTGACCGCCCCGGTCTGCTGGCCATGGCGAATGCCGGCCCGGGGACGAACGGTTCGCAATTCTTCATCACGGAAGTACCCACGCCGCACTTGAACGATCGGCACACCATCTTCGGCGCGTGCGACGACGCATCCGTGGAACTGGTGAAGCAGATCGCGCGCGTAGCCGCCGACCCGCGCAACAATCGTCCCGACCAGGACATTCGCATCCGGCACATCACCATCGTCGGAGGTCCGAAGGGAGCAACCCGCGCAATTCCGGCTACCCGTGCGACACCCGCGATTCCGGCCAAGCCGGCTGCGAAGAAACCCGCGACTAAGACTTCGCCCGCAAAAGCACCAACCAAGCAGTAAATTCATACGAGAGGGACTTATATGGCACGCCAACCCGGCACCTACGCAACTTTTGAAACGAGTGAAGGCAAGATCGTCTGCAAACTTTTTGAGAAGGACGCGCCCAAGACGGTCGCTAACTTCGTTGAACTCGCCGAAGGCAAGCGCGAGTGGACTCATCCCAGCACCGGCACCAAGAGCAAGAATCGGCTCTACGATGGCACCATCCTGCATCGCGTGATCACCAACTTTATGATCCAGGGCGGCGACCCGCAAGGCACCGGCATGGGTGGCCCCGGCTATAAGTTCGAGGACGAGACCAAAGGTTCACCGCACAGCTTCGACAAGGCGGGCAAGCTGGCCATGGCGAACGCCGGCCCCAATACCAACGGCTCGCAATTCTTTATCACCGTGGCGCCCACGACTTGGCTGACCGGCAATCACACCATCTTCGGCGAGGTAGTCGAAGGCCAGGACGTAGTCGACAAGATCACCGCGCTGCCGCGCAATCGGCAGGATCGTCCGCTGAAGGACATCGTGGTTGAGAAGGTGATGATCGAGAAGGTGTAGCTTTCAAGCCGCCGCAGTTGTTCGCTTCGCCTGCTCATACCCCACCGCAGTGTAGTACAGCGCCTTGTCGAAGAACTGGTCCAGCATGCGGGCCAGTTCCAGGTGGCCGTAGAGCGCCAGGGTGCTGTCGGAAAAACCTTCCCGCTGCAAAAAATCCAGCAGATGCTCGCGGGTTGCGGTGATGGCGTAGACGAAATGGCTGAAGCGCACATCCTGCGCCGCGCGTCGCATGCCCAGTTCCTGGTACCGCTCTTCAATCTCTTTTTCCGTCTTTCCCATCAGCCAATCGCTGAGATTGCGGTAGATCTCATGGGAACGGTCCCGTAACTCCTGCGCATTGACTTTACGTAGGTCGCTGCACTTTTCGGACGTCACGAACTTGTTCAACAGGCCTTCGGAGAGGGGTTCAGAATGGGTCTCAATCAGCTTGACTAGACGTGTAGCCAACATGGCTGACCTCCTTACACTGATCGCCAGATTGTACGCCGGAATCCAGAGGCACGTATAAAAGCCCGCCAATTTGGCGGGCTTTTTCCATTTACGCAAAACTCCCCTACACCCCGATGACCTTGCACAGCTCCTTAACCGACTCTGCGCTCTTGTTCAGTGCGGCTTGTTCGTCGGCCGTGAGCTTGATCTGGATGATCTCTTCCAACCCTTTTGCTCCCAGCTTGCAGGGCACGCCCACGAAGTATCCGGAGACTCCGTATTCGCCTTCGAGATACGCGGCGCACGGCAGGATCTTCTTCTTGTCTTTGAGAATCGCTTCCACCATCTCCGTGGCTGCGGCCGACGGCGCATAGTAGGCGCTGCCCGTCTTCAGATACTTCACGATCTCCGCGCCGCCGTTTGCCGTGCGCTCAACCAACTGTTTCAGGCGGTCCGGCGCGATCAACTCGGTGATGGGAATCCCGGCGACGGTCGAATAGCGCGGCAGCGGCACCATGGTGTCGCCGTGTCCGCCGAGCACGAATGCGGTCACATTCTCCACGCTGACCTTAAGCTCTTCGGCGATGAACGTGCGAAAACGCGCCGAATCCAGCACGCCGGCCATGCCCAGCACGCGATGCTTGGGGAACTTGCTGATCTTGTAGGCCGCTTGCGCCATCGCGTCCAGCGGATTCGAGACCACGATGATGATGCAATCGGGCGAATGGGCCACCACTTTGCCCACCACGTCCTGCATGATCTTGTAGTTGGTGTTGAGCAGGTCGTCGCGGCTCATGCCCGGTTTGCGCGGGATGCCGGCCGTGATCACCACGATGTCGGAATTAGCCGTGTCGGCATAATCGTTGGTGCCGCTCACGTGCGAATCGCGCTTCTCGATCGGCATCGACTGCAGCAGGTCGAGAGCCTTGCCCTGGGGCACGCCTTCCACAATGTCGATCAGCACTACGTCGGCCAGTTCCTTGGAGGCGATCCAATGGGCGGCCGTCGCGCCCACGTTGCCCGAGCCTACGATCGATACTTTTTTTCGCATGTCTCTCGTCTCTCCTGAATGATTACTGGAAATTATCTAGCCAACGCCGCCTGCACTCCATCCATGTTCTTGATCATGTAGTCGGCAAACTCGCTGGTCTTCACCTTCTTGGCGCCTTCCATCTGCCGCTCAAAATCGTAGGTCACCGTCTTCTGCAGGATGGTCTCCTCCATGGCGCGCTCGATCAGGCCCGCCGCCTCGTTCCATCCCAGAAACTCTAGCAGCATCACGCCCGACAAGATCACCGATCCCGGATTCACCTGGTCTTTGTCCGCATACTTCGGAGCCGTGCCATGGGTGGCTTCA
>JBKKBM010000244.1:0-12000 GCA_046714215.1 Terriglobales bacterium
GGGTGATTACTTCCGGCGGCAACCGAATCCTCCACGCCTACGGCACCAACAATCTCTTTGTCGGTCTCAATGCCGGCAACTTCACCATGACCGGCAGCGGCAACACCGCCGCCGGAGGCAATGCCTTGCTTGCAAACACCACGGGCAGCAGCAATGCCGCCTTCGGGTTTTCCGCCCTTAAGTTCAATACCACCGGGATCAACAACACGGCCTCCGGTGATAATGCGCTCACATCCAACACCACTGGAGGCTACAACACCGCCGTTGGCCAAGGCGCGCTCTTGGCCAACACCACGGGTTTTCACAACGCCGCCGTAGGCGCCTCGGCGCTTCAAGACAACAACGCCCCGTATAACTCTGCGCTCGGCGCATTTTCCCTGCTCAGCAACACCACCGGCTCCGACAACACCGCAGTGGGCGAATCGGCGTTGCTCGCCAATACCACCGGTTCCATCAACATCGCTGTGGGATCTCTCTCGCTGGCCAGCAACACCGTGGGCAATCAGAACGTTTCTATTGGGTTTGAGGCTCTCTACCAGAACACGACCGGGGCGAACAACACCGCGGTTGGTTTTCAAGCCGGGCGTACTCCTACCTTCGCGAACGCCAATACCACAGGTTCTAACAACACGTTTATCGGATTCGACGCCGGCCCCGGCACTACCACTCAACTCACCAATGCCACTGCCATCGGCGCCAACGCGCTGGTCTCGGCCAGCAATTCCCTGGTCCTCGGCGACAGCGCGGTCAATGTGGGAATCGGCACCACTACCCCCACACAGAAGCTTCACGTCGTCGGCAACGTGTTAGCCAGCGGCTCCGTCACGGCAGGAAGCTTTATCGGCGATGGCTCCGGCCTCACCGGCCTCACCGGAGCGCAGACGGGAACCGCCAATACTTTCACCGCCGCCCAGACTTTCAACGCCACCATCAATCTTTCCACCACGTCTTCCGCCACCGCCGGCGTGGTCACTTCAGCGGGCAACCGCTTCCTCCACGCCTTTGGCACGGACAACACTTTTGTCGGCGTGAACGCCGGCAATTTCACTCTCACCGGCGATGGGAATACCGCCGTGGGCAAAGCCGCTCTTACCAGCAACGCCTCCGGCCGCTACAACACCGCCAGCGGCATGTCGGCCCTGCAGAACAACCTCTCCGGCTGGAACAACACCGCCAACGGGCTCCAATCCCTCTACAACAACTCGAGCGGCACGAGCAACACCGCCATCGGGCGGCAAGCCCTTTTCGGCAACTCGACCGGCACCGCCAACACGGCCCTGGGCATGTACTCCGGATACACAGCGACCCCGGCCAACGCCAACACCACTGGCACTTTCAACACATACCTTGGCTATGGTGCCGGACCGGGCACCACCGCCCAACTCACCAATGCCACCGCCATCGGCGCCAATGCATTGGTCTCGCAAAGCAATTCTCTGATCTTGGGCGACAGCTCCGTACGCGTGGGCGTTGGGACCGCGGCCCCCACGGCCCGCCTCGAGGTATCGGCGCCCGCCAGCGCCAGCCTGCCGGTACTGCGCGTGTCCGCCGTGGGCAATCTGCCTAACAATGACGTCTTCCGCTTCCAGATCAGCGGGGTCTCCAACGGCTTCCGCATGTTCCAGGACTCAACCGGAGAAGTCATCTACAACTTCGCTGACGGACGCGTGGGCCTGGGGACCAGCTCTCCCGTAGCGCGCTTCCAGATCCTGTCTAACTCGTCGGCGACGGTGCCCATCCTGCTGGTGAGCGCCGTGGGTTCCATCCCGAACAACAACATCTTCAAGATCCAGGTGAACGGATTTTCCAACGGTTTCCAGATGTTCCAGGACGCGAACAGCCAATTGATGTACACCTTTGACGACGGACTGATGGGAGTGGGCGGCTTGCCTTCGGCGCGGCTGCAAGCGGAGGCGCCGGCCTCCACGAGCAGGTCAGTGTTCAAGGTAGTGTCGCAGGGATCGCTCGCCAACAACGACATCATCCGTGCGCAGATCAACGGAGTCACCAGCGGCTTCCGCATGTTTCAGGACGCGGGCAGCAACGTACGTTACACCTTTGAGAACGGCTTCGTAGGCATTGGCACGGGGGCGCCCACGCAACCCCTTGAAGTTGCAGGCACCGTCTACTCGACCACCGGCGGCTTCAAGTTCCCGGATGGCACCACGCAAACCACCGCGGCCAGCGGCGGCGGCGGCGGCGGCGGTGACATCACCGGCGTCACCGCCGGCGACGGTCTCACCGGCGGCGGCCTCAGCGGAGATGTCGCGCTGCAGGTAAGCTCGAACGTCGCCCGTAAGGACGTCAACAACAACTTCACCACCACGCAGACCATCACCGGGTCGCTGTTGGTCTCGGGAAATGGCAGCTTCGGCGGCACCATCACGAAGGGCGCAGGCTCTTTCAAGATCGACCACCCGCTCGATCCCGCTCGCAAGTACCTGTCCCACTCCTTCGTCGAAAGTCCCGACATGAAGAACGTATACGACGGGGTCATCGTGCTCAACGAGCACGGTGAAGCCTGGGTGCAACTGCCTGATTACTTCAGCGCACTGAATAAGGATTTTCGTTATCAGCTCACCTGTGTGGGTGGCTTTGCACCCGTTTACATTGCCCAGAAGGTCGCGGAAAACCGCTTCAAGATCGCCGGCGGCCGGGGCGGGCTCGAAGTCTCCTGGCAGATCACCGGCGTCCGGCAAGACGCCTATGCCAACGCTCATCGCATTCCGGTCGAAGAGGAAAAGACTGGGGCGCAGCAGGGGACGTTTATCCATCCCGAGCTCTTCCCGCAACCCGCGTCCGGAGCAACTCCTTTAACAGCGAAAACACGGACCGAACCGAGCACCGCCGTAGCCACTAAAAACGAACGCTAATAGCCCAGCGGACCAGCACAGCGGTCCGAGGTCTGTTTTGCTGTATCGATTCACCCAGAGGAGAGACATGAGCCGCAATCATCGCCGGATTCCCACCATCGCGATGCTGCTCTGTCTGCTTCCCGTGCTGGCTGCCGCGCAGAGCGGGACCGTTTACGGCACCGTCAACGATGACCAGGGGAAGGCCGCTCGCGGCGTCCAGGTCGCGCTGGAAAATCCTAAGATCGGCTTTCGCCAACGCACCACCACCGCCGCCGACGGCGGCTTCCGCTTCCGTGAGGTGCCGCCTGCGTCCGGCTACCAGGTGACCGCCCTCATCCAGCAAAAGGTGGTGTCCGCACGTTCGCTCAACTTGAACGTGGGCGACCACAAGGAAGTTTGGCCGCCGCTCGTCATCCTGCCTCCGGCAGAAAAGCCGACGGTATCCCCAGACTCCACGCCCTCGCTCGCGACCGCCGTCATTTATGGCCGCATCTTTGATTCCCGATTCAAACCACTGGCCGGAGCCGAGGTGAAGCTCCAGAATGAGACCAAGAACTTTTCCCAGGCGCAGGCTACGACCGAAGACGGAAGTTACCGGTTTGACCCCATCCCCGCGGGTGAAGGCTACCGGCTGGTTGCTACGGCGGGCGATCGGTCCGATGCTCGCTACCCCATCGAGGTCATGCCGGATGAAGAAAAGTATCTGCGTCCTCTGCTCCTCATCCCCGACAAGGCGGTGGCGGTCGAGGTGGTCAGCTCAGCCATCAGCGGCGTCATCACCGGTGATCAACTGCAGGCCCTGCCCCTATACAACCGGAACTTCCTTGCTCTGGGCCTGCTCACTCCGGAAACCCATGATGTGGAACAGGGTTCAGATCTCGCCGGGGCTTCCTTCAGCATCGCCGGAGCACGGGCCAGCAGCAATAACTTTCTCCTCGATGGCTCTGACAATGTAGCCTCCGGCAGCAATCAGGCCGTTCCCTTTCAAGTGAACGACTCCATCCAGGAGTTTCGCGTCATCTCCTCCAATGCACCGGCAGAGTTTGGCCGCAACCTCGGTGGCGTGGTCAATGTCGCTACCCACCGCGGCACCAGCGCCTTCCACGGCAGCGCCTACGGATACTTCGCCAACGATGCACTCAACGCCGACGGCCCTCTGTCGGTGTACAACGGCACTACTTTTAACCAGGCCGCCGCGTATGCCGGCTCGGCGACTCTCAGCAATCTCGGCACCGGCCCTCCGCCGGCGCCGCAAATCTCTTACTTTCCCTTGCGCTACAACGACTACGTCAATATCGCCCGCAATAACGGCTTTTGCACCAACTCCATCGTCGGCCCACTGCTTAATCCCTCCGGCTGCGTGGCCGCCAACGCCGGCGCCAACACTTTTTTTGACCCCGCGACCATTCGCGCAGCAAATGACCGGCGCAAATCCTCATTCGATTCCAAGCAGTTCGGGACCAGCGCCGGCGGACCTCTGAAGAAGGACAAGTTATTTGTCTTCGGCAGTTATGAAGGCACCCGCATCAACAACCCCAACCCCGTTTTCGAACGCGTGCCTACCGCTTTCGACAAGAGTTACAACCCCCTCAACGCTCCTACGTCATTCGCCTCCTTACCCACACCGCGGACCATGTTCAGCCCCACCAGTCCCGACTACTTGCTGGCGCAGAAAGTGTTTTCGCTGTTCCCCGCGCCGAATGTTGTAGGTGTCCCGGGCGTCTTGGAATTCTTTCAGGGCGAAGCGCCGAACTACACCCATGTTCACAACATTCTCGCCCGCGCCGATTGGAGCAAGAGCGAGAAGACCGCGATCTCCCTCCGCTATGTGACGCAAGTGTTAGAGCAACTACATAATGCGTCACTCCCCGCCCCGGCCTCCCCCGGTGGGTATCCTGGCAATGGCGCGATTCGCCATGCCTTCAACCAGAACCTGGCCTTCGTCGTGAAGCAGACTCTGGGTGCCTCCATGATCAATGAGGCGAGGTTTGGCCTGAATCGCTTCAATGTCCGTGAGACCGCACAGGACGCCGCCTTCGACGCTCGCTCGTTGGGAGTCGCCAGCAACAACTTCCCGAACGCTGCCATGCCGACCATCCTGCTCAGTGGGCTCGACCCCCAGTACAGTGGCGCGTACTTAGGTCGGAATGGTGCCTTTGGCAGTTGGGCAGAAATATTGAACGGAGGGTTCCTGTCTCCGCAACCCAACCCCTCGCCCATGGCTCCGAGCCTCGACGGGCTCTTTCCCTTCGCGCGTATCGGTGCTCCCCTCAACACGCCCAGCGCCCGCATCGACACTACTTTCGCCTTTGCGGACAGCCTCAGCTTCGACCATGGCCGGCATGACATGAAGCTCGGTTTCTCCTTCCGCATCCTCACCAACCGGGTTCGCAACGAAGCTTATCAGCGGGGCTTCATCTATTCTTCCAACATCGGCGCGTTCGGACACGACAGCCAGAGCTGCAATCAGGTCTGCACAGCCCGGGTGGCCGATCCCTCCGTTGGCCCCTACAACGCACCGCCCAACGGCTTCCTTCGCCCTTCGTTCGATTTCGCCCGCTTCGATGATGCTCCTCTGGCTGGCGATTTCCACTCCCGGGCCTGGGCGGGTTTTTTCCAGGATGCATGGCGGGTCGGTACTCACATCACCCTCAATCTGGGCGTGCGCTACGAATACTCTTCTCCACCCCAAGAAGCCTCGGGACGGACTTGGAACTTCGACCCGGTAGCCGGCGGGCTGGTCGCCACCAAGGGGTCGTCAGACACCGTCGATCCGTATGGCAACCGGTGCGGGTCCTCCCAGTTGTCAGACCGGATGTTTCCCTCCGGCGGCTTCCACCTTTCTCCTCCTGGCACCATCGTCTGGAAGACGAACTGCACTCCCAGCGGGAATCAAACCACGGTTCCGCCTAAGCGCATGGACTTCGCCCCGCGCTTAGGCATCGCTTGGGATGTGTTTGGTAACGGCAAAACCGTGGTACGCGCTGGCGCCGGGATGTTCTGGGACCAGTTGCCAGCCAGCTATCTGTCGCAGCTGATCTTCAACCGCCCGGTGACCGGCAACAACGCGGTTTACGGACAGATTATCGATTCTCGCGCCTGTCCCACAGGGACTTTCGCGCTGCTGGCAACGGGATGCGGCCTGGGCAACAGCCTCATAAACCCTGGCCGCCGAAGCCAGAGCGATCTCGCCGGAACCCAGCCGAACAGTTTTTTCAGTGAAGCGGCGTTTCCATCCGCGATGTATGCCCGTGACACCGCTAACTCCGGTACCCCGTACGCCCTGCAGACTAACCTCACGGTGCAACACCAGCTCTCCAACAAGCTAGCCGTGGAGGGGGGCTACATCGGTACCCTGGGCCGGAGGTTGCCGGTGGTCTTCAACCGCCGGGCTGCCTCTGAATTGTCTTTCGCTGGCGGGGATCCACCCATTTACTCCTTCCCCGTGTTCACCATGACGAACCAGGGCGAGTCGGCCTACCATTCCTTTGTGGCGCGCTTGCGCGCGGCGCAGTGGCATGGCTTGCGCCTGAATTCCACGTATGTCTTTTCCCGGTCCGTGGATAATGCCTTGAGCGGCCTTTTCTACCCCGAGCCCGTCACGCCCGCTGCCATCGCCGCTCAGAAACTTGTTAGCACCGGCAATCCCGGCAGTGCATGCTTTTTCCGCAGCACCCAGTTCGTGACCACTTGCATCCCCACCACGTTCCCCAGCATTGATCTCGGTGGCGGCGGTGCGCTCACCACCACCGGCGCCGGCCAGATCCTGGTCACGCCCTATACCTTCTCGCAGGACCCATTCCATTTCTTATCTGACGACCGCGGACCCTCCGATTTCGACGTGCCCCACCGCCTCGTGCTGGATTACACCTGGGAGGTGCCTTCGCCGCGCAACGGATCCACTTGGTCAAAGTGGCTGGACCGCTGGTTTCTCAGCGGCATCTTCGTGGCGCAGGCCGGGCAGCCCTTTACTATTTTCTCCGCTCCACCCGCCGCAGCCGAATTGACACAGCGGGTGAATATTGTCGGTGGCGGTCCCACCTTCAACATGAGTGATCCCAATGCGGCCATCGTGAGCAATGCAACCAATGGTGTAGTGGCCGCGCTTCCCGGCTGTGATAATAGGTACCTCCTCGTGGATCCCGGGACCAATCGCCCCTTAAGTCCGCCTACCGCCTGCACGGGAAACTCAGGTCGCAACAGCTTTCGCGGGCCGGGCTACATCAATCTGGACTTCGCGGTGCAGAAGGGCTTCCTCGTCCAGGGGGAAAACAAGATGTTGATCTTCCGCGGCGAACTCTACAACCTGTTCAACCGCGCCAACTACTACAACCCCATCAGTAAATTCAGTGCAGACGGTGTCAACGCAAGTCCGGAATTCGGCCAGATCAAGTCCGCCCATGATCCCCGGAAACTTCAGTTTGCCATGCGCTTCAGTTGGTAGCGGGTCAACAGGTTGATCCCACCATCGCGTGGCCCGGGATTCAGCGCATTACCCAAGCTATGAACCACCTACCTCCAGCCTGTGCCGCACCCGCCTGCGCTACAATGCCTTTTCCTTTTCCCTTTTCCTTTCCTATGACGGGAGCTTAACTTTTCGGTGAAAAAGATCTGGCAGGTGATCGCGGCATCCTCCGTCGGCACCATGATCGAGTGGTACGACTTCTATATCTTTGGCAGCCTCACTGCCATCCTCGCCTTGAAGTTCTATCCTCCCGGCGATGACACCTTTGCTTACATCGCGTACCTCGCGACCTTTGCCGTCGGCTTCGTGGTGCGGCCCTTCGGCGCACTCTTCTTCGGGCGCATCGGCGATTTAGTCGGCCGTAAATACGCTTTTCTGGTCACGCTCATCATCATGGGCGGCGCCACCTTCGTCATCGGACTACTGCCCACGTTCGCCACCGCCGGATGGCTCTCTCCCATCGCGCTCATCATCCTCCGCATCCTGCAAGGACTGGCTCTCGGCGGCGAATATGGCGGTGCGGCGGTCTATGTCGCCGAGCACGTCCCCGACGGACGCCGCGGCTTCTACACCAGCTTCATCCAGATCACCGCCACACTCGGCCTCTTCCTCTCCCTCGGCGTCATCCTCACCACGCAATCGCTGATGAGCGCCGATGATTTTCAGCGCTACGGATGGCGCATCCCCTTCCTCATCTCCATCTTCCTGGTGGGCGTTTCGCTCTATGTGCGCCTGAAGATGAAGGAGTCTCCCATCTTCGAGCAGATCAAGAGCTCCGGGATGGCCTCCACCCAGCCATTGAAAGAAGCATTCACCAAGTGGCCGAACCTGAAGCGCGTGCTCATCTCGCTGTTCGGCGCCACCGCCGGACAAGGTGTCGTCTGGTATGCGGGACAGTTCTACGCGCTCTTCTACATGCAGACCATTCTCAAGGTGAACCCGCGCACCGCCAACCTGGTGGTGGCCGCGGCCCTATTGTTGGCCATGCCCTTCTTCACGGTGTTTGGCGCGCTCTCTGATCGCATCGGCCGTAAGAAGATCATGATGGCCGGATGCCTGCTCGCCGTGCTGCTCTATTACCCCATCTACCACGGCATGGAAGCGGCCGCCGGAAACAACATCGTGAGTGTGTCATCGGCGCCGGACAAGATCACCGGAGCACAACGACTCACCCCGCTTACCCGCACCGCCGACGGTACTCTCGCACCCGCGCCCGAGGCCGCCAATCCCAATCTCTTCGCGCTGGGCGCGTTGGTATTTGTGCAGGTCATCTTCGTCTGTATGGTCTATGGCCCTATCGCCGCGTACCTGGTCGAAGCATTCCCGGCGAAGATCCGCTACACGTCGTTGTCGTTGCCGTATCACATCGGCAACGGAGTCTTCGGCGGCATGGTGCTGCTCATCGGCGTGGCCCTGTGCGCGTCCACTGGCAATATCTATGCGGGGCTGTGGTATCCCATGGCCGTAGCCGCGCTCACGTTTGTCATCGGCACCATCTTCCTGCCGGAAACGCGCCACGTGCGCATCTGGGATGAGGTAAAAGATAGCGGGGGCTAGTCAACGCTCCTAACTTCGCTCGCCGTACCGTTTCTCAGTGTGCTTTGGGCGCGTGCAGTGATTCGTAATCCACATGCCCTTTGTGCGCACACGCTTTGACCTCTTCCTTCGTCATTGGTATAGCTTTTTCCCCCGCTGGAACTGACGTACAGCGCATAAAGTCATCGAATCCGGGTGCGGAAAAGATGAACACCAGGCTTATGTTCTCTTTGCCCGTGTTCTTCAGGCTCACCCATGTCTGCATTGGGAAAAAGACCATGCTTCCAGCGTGCACATCGTACTCTTTGTCATTCAATGTAACGTGCGCGGTCCCCGTCTGGACAATCAGTATCTCGTCTTGCCCGAGATGTTTGTGCTTAGGGATGATGCCACCGGGAGGGATCTCTTCGGTGCCAAGAACCAGATGTTTGGAGCCACTATTCTGGGGAGTCACCTTAAGGATAAATTCTGCAGTAGGAATCGGCATCCCCTCCCGCGGACGTCGTACCCGTTTCTCGCCGTCATTTTTTTCGAGAACGAGTACTTTGGCACCGTTCGATTGGGCATCGCAGATGGCTACTGCGAGGATCATGACACTCAATACAAATAGATTCTTCATATTGTCCTAGTTCTACGGCCAAATGAATTCAGTGTCAATCGGCGTAGCGCTCTGCGCTTCCACGGGACTTGTTACACTGACATATATATTGGGCCTATATATATAAGGAGAAGCCTTTGTCCTCGGTCTACATCGTTTCCGGAGTGCGCACCCCCATTGGGAAGTTTGGCGGCGCCTTGGCCGGCCTCACCGCTGCTGATCTCGGCGTCGTCGCCGCGCAGGCAGCGATGGAGCGCGCCGGAGTCCGTCCCGACCAGATCGAAGAAGTCATCTTTGGCAATGCCCGCCAAGCCGGCGGCGGACCGAATCCCGCGCGCCAGATCGGTGTCCGCAGCGGCATTCCTAAGGAAGTTCCCGCGTACACCATCAACCAAGCCTGCGCGTCGGGACTGAAGACCATCGCCCTCGGTTTCAATGAGATCGCTAACGGAAATCTCGAGTGCGTGCTCGCCGGCGGCGCGGAGTCGATGTCGCGCGTGCCCTATCTGCTTGACCAGGGACGCTGGGGCTACCGTATGGGCAATCAAGAGCTCGTCGACGGCATGTATCGCGACGGCTTCTTCTGTCCGCTGGCCAAAATGCTGATGGGCGAGACGGCGGAGATCCTCGCCGAGCAATACAAGATCAGCCGCGAGGAGCAAGATGCCTTCGCGCTGCGCTCGCAACATCGCGCGGAGCGTGCCATCCACGCCGGACGATTTAATGACGAGCTCGTGCCCGTAAAGATCCAGGGCAAAAAGGGGGAGACCATCGTCGACAAGGACGAGCATCCTTTCCTCGGCGCGACCATGGAAAAATTGGCCAAGCTGGCGCCGGTATTTTCCAAGCCTGGCGATCCCAGGCTTGACGGATCAACGCGCGGTGGCATCACTGCGGGGAATTCTTCCGGCATCACCGACGGTGCCGCCGCCGTGGTGCTGGCATCTGAGAATTTCGTGAAGAAGAACAATCTGAAGCCGCTGGCGCGGATCGTTGCCGTCACCTCCGCGGGCGTGGATCCGAAAGTCATGGGCATCGGCCCCGTCCCGGCCCTGCGCAAGATGGAAGACAAACACCGCCTCCGCGTGGACGACTTCTCCCTCATCGAACTGAATGAAGCCTTCGCCGCGCAGGTGATCGCCTGCGATCGCGAGCTCCACATGGATCCGGAAAAGTTGAACGTCAATGGCGGCTCGATCGCGCTGGGACATCCCATCGGATGCACCGGCACCCGCATCACGGTCACGCTGATGCATGAGTTACTGAAGCGCAACGGCAAGCGCGGGCTGGCGACGTTGTGCGTAAGCGGCGGCATGGGCATGGCGCTGGCGATTGAGAACGTGGGCTAGTATGGAAGCGTCTGACGCAGAGGTTCGCTATGACCGAGCCGCCTAAGAAGGAAAAGCAGTATTTCGGTTTTCAGGGATTGGACCAATTTCTCAATCAACGGAAATCAATGCTGAACCGTTTTTGGGAGGCAAAAAAGTACGCTGAAGCAAAAGGCGTACAGGTGTCTCATGGAAATGTTGCCGAGGCAGAACTCCGACGATGGCTTGAAGAGTTTCTACCAAAGAGATATGCCGTTACTTCCGGCTACATAATCTCGCACGCGTTCCAGGAAGATGCGAAGCTGCGACACTTTGATGTGATTATTTATGACTGCCTCGGGGCTCCAGTCTTGTGGGTAGAACCCAACGCGGATTCGTCTGAGCAAGGCAAGGTTCGGGCAATCCCCGTGGAGTATGTGCTTGCGGTTTTGGAGGTAAAGTCAACGTTCAATAGTAAGAGCACCTCAGACGCTTTGAGAAAGCTCGAGGAGCTACGCCCACTACTCAGCTTAGACGATCCCCGAGAGACCTATAAGAAGTACCTCCCACCAAACTTCTGCTGTGGCGTGGTATTTTTTGAATTGCCGCATTCGGAGCGAAATAACACGAAGGCCCCCAGTTTTCTCTTACCTTCCAACACCTTAAGGGGTTATTTTGGCGGCTTTATCATTTCAGGTGGAGACGATGAGCACGCCAGCGCTGAAATAGGGTTTCTGGCCGGGAAGGATCACCTCGAAGCGATTTCTACCTCTTTGCATTCGATGCATGTTTCCAAGAGCATTCAGTATGAAGACGGTCTTCATCATTCTGCGATGATTTTTTGGAGTTTGAGTGCCTTTTCGTCGTTTGCATTTGGCTTGATCAAGCGAATGGAAGGGACGTTCGAGGCCAATAGAGCGCCGAGTTTTTATGGAGTCGCTTTTCTGGGGCCTGGCTGGAAATAGAGCGCGGACAGGTCGCCCACCTTTGCCTATCTTGCAGAACACAAAATGCGCCGCGAAATCTACGCCATGACTGAGAAGCCGGATGCTCCGAACTATTCCTCAACCTTGTCATCCTGAGGTGGAGGGGCTGACGCCTCCGTTATCTTTAAATCCTTAGCCTGAGCCTTAGCTTTTACGTTCCATCATCAGCCGTATGGCCGCCTGTTTAAGCGTTCCACTTAGCTCGCCTGACTTGCAGATGCGCCCCAGGTTGCGTGCACCCAGACCCTTGAGC
>JBKKBM010000245.1:0-7402 GCA_046714215.1 Terriglobales bacterium
GTGCAAAAGATGCTGGAGCCGCTCCTGGGTGAGCATGTAGAGGTGGTGACTTCAGTGACGGCGCCAGTAGGGGCCATCCAGGCAGACCACGGGCAGATAGAGCAGGTGCTGGTGAACCTGGCGTTCAATGCCAAGGACGCCATGGGAGCGAATCCGCCGCCGGGAAGCTGCCTGGCTTTCCTGACGGAGAATGTGCAACTGCTGCCGGAGATGGCCCAGCTTCTGGATGTGGAACCGGGGGCGTATGTGTTGCTCACCGTCTCTGACACCGGCTGCGGGATGGAGAAAGCAGTCCAAGAGCGGATCTTCGAGCCATTTTTCACGACGAAGACCGGAGGCGGCACGGGGTTGGGGCTGTCAGCCGTGTATGGGATCGTGCAGCAGTGCCGGGGCGCGATCACGGTGCAGAGCGCGCCGGGCGCGGGCGCGACTTTCAAGATCTACCTGCCGCGGGCAGCGGGCGACGAGCCGGATCCACAACGGGAAGGTGGAATCCGCGGGCGACAGGCAGGAAGAGAGAAGATCCTGATTGCGGAAGACGACACCAGCCTGCGCGAGTTGACAACACGCGTGCTGACGCGGGCGGGGTATGAGGTCTACAGCGCAGGACGGCATGACGAGGCGGAAGCGATCGCGCAAGAGCACGGAAGCTCCATCCACTTGTTGCTGACGGACGTGGTGATGCCGGAGGTAAGCGGCAAAGAGCTAGCGGACCGGCTGACGGCGAAATATCCGCAGATGGCCGTGCTGTTCATGTCCGGCTACACGGACGAGATCTTGGTGACGCAGGGCGTGAAAGAAGGCACGATGCACTTCATCTCCAAGCCGTTCACGCCCGGGAGCCTGGCGCAGAAAGTGCGCGATGTATTGGACGCGGCTGTTTCCCACCCATAAATCCCACCCATAAAAATGTCTCATCCATAAAAAAATGGGAGGGCGGAAAGCCCCCCCTAACAGAAGCGACAGAGACGATACTAAAGGATTAGAAGCTAGGGCTGGGGTGTAGAGTTGTCTGGCTAGGTGGCCAAGAGCGACGATTGAGCTACCGATTCGTTTCCCGTGGTCGGATCGGTTTCGCAGTACGACACAGCCGGGGTGGCCGGTGCGGAACGACCTTCTCGGTCTTCTTGCCCGAGGTTGCGGTATCCCACTTAGCGGAGGCGGCGCGGTAAAGTTACTGCGCTGCCCCGCTTCTCCACGCGTCGATTCCCGGGCATTTCCCCAAGCCTGCCTACAACTTCCATCCCCACCGCCATTCCCACTTTGACCCATTTCCCATAGCAGAACCACGATGGGTGGAGACGGCAGCGATTCGCGCCGCGCGGTGGGGGTCGGGGCTTAGAGTCGTTGTAGCTGCCGGAGTGGAAGCGAATTGTGAGTGGAAATATTCTTGTCGCAGATGATCAACCCTCGAACCTGGAGATCATGAAGGATCTGCTGAGCGCCGAAGGCTACTCGGTCTCGACGGCGACCGACGGCAAAAGCTGTCTGGAGGCATTTGCGCAACAGCGGCCGGACATCGTTCTGCTGGATGTCCACATGCCGGCGCCGGACGGATTCACGATCTGCCAGATGATCAAGTCCGATCCGGAGACCCGTTTGATACCGGTGGTGATGGTCACGGGGCTGTCGCGAAGCGATGACCGAATCCGGGGCATTGAAGCAGGCGCCGATGACTTTCTTACGAAACCGATCGACCGCACGCAACTAGTGGCGCGGGTGCGTTCCTTATTGAATCTGAAATCTTTCACGGACGAGCTGGAGCGGGCGGAGTCAGTCCTATTTGCGCTGGCGACCAGCATCGAGGGCAAAGATCCGTATACGGCGGGACATTGCGAACGGCTGTCGAAGCTGGGAGCGCAGTTGGGCGAGGCGGTCAATCTTCCGGAGGAGGAGATCACAGCGTTACGCCGCGCCGGGATCGTGCATGACATCGGGAAGGTAGCGGTACCGGATGCGATCCTGCTGAAGCCGGGGCGGTTGAACGCCGAGGAGATGGGAATCATGCGCCAGCATCCGGTGATCGGGGAAGAGATCTGCCGACCGCTGAAGTCGTTCCGATCGGCGCTGCCGATCATCCGGCACCACCATGAAAAGATGAACGGGTCGGGGTATCCGGACGGATTGCGGGGGCAGGAGATCCCGCTGACGGCCCGGATCCTCACGATCATTGATGTGTTTGACGCGCTGACGACGGAGCGGCCGTACAAACGGGCCCTGACCATTGGCGAGGCGCTAGGGGTGATGACGGAAGAGGTGGCCAAGCAGTGGTGGGACCCCGACCTCTTCGAAGTATTTCGCGAGATGGTGGGGGAAGAGCGCAAAGCGCCGAGCCGGAGGGATGAATGGCTAAGAACCAGTTCAACCGGTTGATCCTATTGTTATTGCTGGCCGTCGGCGGCACGCAGGGCCTGGTGACCTACACTTTGTACCGCAACACGGAAGAGGCCCTGCTCAACGTGCGGCTGGTGTCGGCCGCAAACGCGGTCTTGCGCGACCTGGACCGCCTGCATTTGCGGGTGGCGGTGGCAGAGAGCGCACGCCGCGGGTACCTGCTGACCCAGGACCGGTCGTACTTGGTTTTGTTTTTCGATTCCGCCGCTGCCGTCACGGACGACCTGGAGCGGCTCAACCGACAGGTCCGTGATCCGGGGCAACGGAAGGGCCTCAAGTGGCTGGAGTCGGCGCTACAAAACAAGATGGACCACATGAAAAGACTGGACGTCGCCTCCTCCCGGCGGAGGGAGACGGTCGAGTCCGGTAAGGCCAAGATGGATGCCCTGCGAATCGTTATCGCCAGCATGGAGACGGCGGAAGAGCGCTTGCTGCAAGAGCGCCAGGTGCTGGCGGAGAAAAGCCGGCGGAAGGCTGAACTTACGTTGATCTTGGGCAGCGTCATAGGCTTCTGCTTGTTATCACTGACGCTATTTCTGCTGCACCGCGAGGGCAGACGGCGCCAGCGGGCGGAGGATGCGCTGCGCCGCAGCGAAGAGCAGTACCGGACACTGGCGCGTAACATTCCCGATGTCCCGTGGAAGACCGACGCTGAGGGAGCACCTACTTATATCGGCGAGGGCATTCAGGGGATCACCGGTTACACACCGGAAGAGTTGATCGCGGGGCGCGGCGCTTTTTGGCGCAGCCGGGTCCATCAAGCGGATCTGGAGGTGGTCAATCGCGGGTTTTCCGGCTTATTCGAGCAGGGGCTGCCGCTGGATGCACAATATCGTTTTCAAACCAAAGCCGGGCTATGGGCATGGATGTATGCGCGGGCGTCGGTCGTTTCCGTGGAAGACGGGATGCAGTATACCCAGGGGCTGTTGTCGGACATCAGCCCCCGTAAAGAGGCGGAGGAGAACAACGCGCGGCTGGCGCAAGCCCTGGTGGATAGCAATCGCGAACTGGAGGCGCGTAACCAGGAAGTGGAGCGAGCCACGCAGTTAAAGAGCCGGTTCCTGGCGAACATGAGTCATGAGCTGCGCACTCCCTTGAATGCCATCATGGGATTCTCAGAGCTGTTAGGAGACCCGGCCACGGGAGAGACCACCGAGCGGCAACGGCGCTGGCTGGGACACATTCGCAACGGGTCCACGCACTTGCTGCAGTTGATTAATGACATTCTGGATCTCTCGAAGATCGAGGCGGACCAGATGGAGTTTTGCCCGGAGGCGGTGCGCTTAAGCGAGGTGATTCCCGAGGTGATGGCCATCGTGCGGCCGCTGGCGCAGTCGCGGCGGGTCAACCTAGCCGAGGATGTTCCGGAAGACCTGGTGGCCGAGGTGGACCGGACCCGCCTGAAGCAGATCATCTACAACCTGATGAGCAATGCGGTGAAGTTCACTCCGGCGCATGGGCTGGTGCGCATTGAAGCGGTGGCATTCGCGGAATTCATCTGCATCAGCGTACGCGATACCGGGGTGGGCATACGGCCGGAGGACCAGGAGATCATCTTCGAAGAATTCCGCCAAGCCTCGGAGACGAACAAAGGGGTGCTCGAAGGGACCGGCCTGGGGCTGGCCATCACCAAGCGGCTGGTGGAACGGCAAGGGGGCAGGATATGGCTGGAGTCGGAAACGGGTAAGGGTAGCCGTTTCAGCTTCACGTTGCGCAAGGGAAAAGCACCGCCGGTGGTCCCGGTAACGGATCCGGACGCGCAGCTGCGAAACAAAGAGCGCAGCATCTTGATCGTCGACGATGAGGAGGTCACGAGAGATCTGCTGCTCAGCCATCTGCACGCCGCGGGCTTCCAGACCCTCACCGCGCGTACTGCCAGTCAAGGACTCCAGGTGGCCCGGGCCCAATTGCCCGACGCGATCATTCTCGAGGTACTGCTTCCCGATGGCGATGGATGGGACCTGTTGCAGCAGCTAAAACAGGACCCGGTGACGGTGGGCATCCCGGTGATCGTTGTGTCCATCGTCGACCGGAAAGAGAAGGGGTTCACCCTGGGCGCAGCCGACTACCTGATGAAGCCGGTCTCCGGAGACGCCTTGATGCGGACCTTGCAACAGCACCTGTCCGCCGAACCCGACGCGCGGGTCTTGATCGTAGAGGATGAGGCGGCGGACCGTGAAGTCCTCAGTGACATATTGGCCGCCGGCGGCTTCCGCTGCCATGCCGTGAGTAACGGCAAGGAGGGGTTGGAAGCACTGCTGCAGGGCGACCGGCGATTCCACCTGGTTATCCTCGACTTGATGCTGCCGGAAATGGACGGCTTCGAATTCCTGCACCGGGTAAAAGAGAACAAGCGGCTGCGCGAGATCCCGGTGGTGGTGCTTACGGGGAAAGACCTGACTTCGGCGGAGAGCGACTTCTTGCGGGCCGAGAGCCACGGATTGTTCGTGAAAGGTGAAGAGTGGCGTAACGACTTCATCCAAGAAGTGGAGAAGGTGCTTTACCGCCGAGCGCTACCGGTGGCGGGGGCGAGCTCATGAAGAAGATCCTTTTAGTAGAAGACAACGAGGTGAACCGGGAACTGGTGCGCGATATGCTGGAAGGCCAGGACTTTGAGGTCTTTGAAGCGGGAAATGGTCTCGAAGCTCTCCGCATGCTGCCCCAGACGGCGCCTGATCTGATGCTGTTGGACATCCAAATGCCGGTGCTCGACGGGATGTCCGTGATCAAACAGTTGCGGGAAGGACCCACCTACGCCAGCCTACCGGTGGTCGCGCTGACGGCATACGCCATGGTGGGAGATCGGGAGCGGGTGCTGGCGGCGGGGTTTTCCGGTTACCTCACGAAGCCCATCAGCCGGAAAGCGCTGCTGGCGGAGATCGAGTCGCACCTGGCCGCCAAACGGTAAATTGATCTACCGTAGCGGCGGGGGCGGTGGGGCGAAGCTTAGTACCAAGTGCCGCGGCTAGAAGTTGGCGAGGGGTAGAAGTTAAGATGGGGCATGCCCCGGTTGCCAGCCGTCATCCTGCTCAGTGGTGGACTTGATTCCGCGACGGTGCTGGCCATCGCCCGCCAACAGGACTACGCGTGCCACGCGCTGACCTTCCGTTACGGCCAACGGCACACGCCGGAGATCGCCGCGGCGGAAAGGATCGCGCAGCAACTGGGCGTGGACGCCCACATGATCGCCGACATCGATCTGCGGATGTTTGGCGGGTCGGCGCTGACGGCCGACATTGCCGTGCCCAAGGACCGGGCTCCGGCGGAGATCGAGGCGGGCATCCCGGTGACCTATGTGTCCGCGCGCAACACCATCTTCCTCTCCTTCGCGCTGGCCTGGGCGGAAGTGTTGACGGCGGCTGACATCTTTATCGGAGTGAATGCGATCGATTACAGCGGGTATCCGGATTGCCGTCCGGAGTACATCGCGGCGTACGAGCGCATGGCGAACCTGGCCACCAAGGCGGCGGTGGAAGGGAAGCAGAAGGTCAAGATCCATACGCCGCTATTACGCATGACCAAGGCGGAGATCATCCGCGCGGGGCTGACCCTGGGCCTGGACTTTGCGCTCACGCTGAGTTGCTATGACCCTTCGCCTCACGAGGAGGCCTGCGGGCATTGCGACGCCTGCCGCCTGCGGCTTAAAGGCTTTGCCGATGCGGGAATGCCCGATCCCGCTACCTACCGCAAGGTGTAGGCGCGCAGGCTTGCATCTTTCGACACGGCCGCCTCATCCCAGAGATTGTAGTCCAGAGATTGAAGTACTCCGTGTGCATGGGTCCCCGAATCCACATTCCTAGTCTGGTGTTGATGATGTGCCTGGGCGCGACGCCGTTCGCGAGTTCCCAGGATGGCGGAGCGTCCAGCGACTTCCATACCCGTGAGGATCAGGCCCGGCGGCTCTATGCCATCTCCGCCTTCGCGCATGGCCACCGCCACGGGTACGAAGAGGGCTTTCGGATCGCGGACCTGGAGATCCACGTGGGGCGTCTGGAGCGCACGCTGCGGGAAGCCGACGTTCCCAAGGCGGACTACAAAAAAGAATATGGGGACCGGAAGCAATTCCAGCAAGGCTATATGTACGGCTTCATGACGGGATATAAGGATAGCTTTTCCAACCGCAGCTTCCGGCTGGTGGAGTGGTCGGATGCAGTGCCCCCGTTCGACTGGATGGCAGATATGCCGCAGGCGGAGCAGGGACGGGCGCCGGATGCGCGACTGCGGGCCAATTTTGAAGACGGCATCGTCCGGGGCTACCAGGCGGGGATGAATCGGCCGGGGGTGGACGCGGATGTGAAGGCCCTGGCAGCGCAAGCGGGCAAGAGTTGCGGGGAGCAGGACGCGGCGCGCCGGGACGGATACTGCGATGGCTACACCCAGGGCTTCCTGCTGGGGGTGAATGACCACACGGCATGGCCCGCGGTAGGACCGGCAACGGAGCCGGGACTGGCGCAAAATTCTTCCCATCCGGCATCTAGCAGCCAATAAGCCGCCGCAGCATCTTTCCTAAGGCCGCCCGCAATCAACCCGCGGCCCCGCGGCATAGGCCATCCTTAATAAGTCAGCCGCAATAGGACATGTCCCTTAGTACAGGGCATCAGGTACTTTGGCCCCTTCCGGCAATGACCGGTTTCGGATACGCTTAGGCTGCACGTGGAGACTAAGAGCCAAGCCATGAAACCAGCCATAGCTAAGAAGCCGAAGACCATCATCGCCGTGGTAGAGAGCGATCCGTTGCGTTTTATCGGATTGCGTTCGCTGTTTGATTCCGAGACCGACCTGGAGCTGGTCCCTTACTCGCTGGCGGAATTGGGCACGCGGACGGACGTGGACATGGTGCTGCTGGGCAGCCGCAACGGGCAGAATCTTTTTGACACCATGGCGGGGATGAAGGCGACGCGGCCGAACCTGCGCATCATCGTGACCGGGAGCGGCGCCGACGACGAGACCATCCTGAAGGCAGTGGCCGCAGGCGCCAAGGGCTATGTGGACGAAGCCGCCAGCCCGC
>JBKKBM010000246.1:0-9747 GCA_046714215.1 Terriglobales bacterium
GAGTCCACGCGGCGAACGCCGTTTCTTCCTCCGATATAATCATGATTGCGCACCCGGCAGGGGTGTACCTCCATCATGATCCAGACCCTTTTTGGCAGCCTAGAACCGCAGGAACAAAAGGCCAGTCTCTTTGACCGCATGAAAGAGGCGGTCACCCGCACGCGCGAGAGCCTGAGCGAGCGTATTGAAGACATTGTCGCGTTCGGCAAGGAGATCGATCGTGACACGCTCGATGAGCTGGAGGCGACGCTCATCGGCGCCGATCTGGGCACCACCACCACGCGCGAGGTGCTGGAGAAGCTGCGGGAAAAAGCCGACCGCAAGCAGATTGCCGATACCGGCGAGCTGAAGCGTCTGCTCAAGGAAGAATTGCTGGCGATCTTGCAAGCCACCCCGCCGAAGTCCGCCAAAGCCACCGCGGGTGAGCCCGAAGTAGTACTGGTAGTGGGCGTAAATGGCACCGGCAAGACGACGACCATCGGCAAATTGGCGTATGCGTTACGGAGTGAAGGCAAGTCCGTGCTGCTGGCGGCGGCTGATACCTTTCGCGCGGCGGCCATCGAGCAACTGGAGATCTGGGGGCAACGCACGGGAGTCGAGATCATCAAGACTAAAGCCGGTGGCGACCCCTCAGCGGTGCTGTTTGACGCGATGACCGCGGCCAAAGTGCGCGGCATGGATTACCTGATCGTGGATACGGCGGGTCGCCTGCACAACAAGGCCCACCTGATGCTGGAACTGGACAAGATGCGACGCACGGCGCAACGCATGATTCCCGGCGCGCCCCACGAGACGCTGCTGGTGATGGACGCCACCACCGGACAGAACGGGTTGCAGCAGGCGCGTCTGTTCACCGAAGCCGCCGGGGTGACCGGCATCGTGCTGACCAAGCTCGATGGCACGGCCAAGGGCGGTGTGGTGGTCGCTATCTCGCGTGAGTTGGGACTTCCGGTGCGCTATGTAGGCGTGGGGGAGAAGATCGGCGATCTGCTGCCGTTCGACGCGCAAGCTTTTGTGAACGGGCTCTTCGACTAGTCGAGACTGTGAATTACGAGACTGTGGCCCTGAACGCTCAAGACGAAGCTCTGCTGACCCGCGCGCTGGGACTGGCGCGCGAGGGCGTGGGACTTTGCTCGCCGAATCCCTGCGTGGGCGCGGTCCTGGCGGATGACAGCGGCCAGGAGATCGCTTCGGCCTACCACCTCTACAACGACATCAAGCACGCGGAAATTTTGGCCATTGAGCAAGCGGGCGCGAAGGCGCGTAGCGCCACGCTCTACATCAATCTGGAACCTTGCAGTCATACCGGACGAACCGGACCGTGCAGCGAGGCGGTAATCGCCGCCGGCATTCGCCGGGTGGTAGCGGCGATGGTAGACCCAAATCCGGCGGTCAGTGGCAAGGGCTTTGACCGGATGCGCAGTGCGGGCGTCGTGGTGGAAGTGGCTGAGGGCGAATTGAACCAGCAGGCGCGGCGTCTGAACGAATCGTTCGCAAAATACATCCTCCAGCGCACCCCGCTGGTCACGCTCAAAGCGGGGATGACGCTGGATGGCAAGATCGCGCCGCCACCGGGAGAATCGAGCAACCCATCGGCGCTTGGAACGGGCGGCGCCAGTGGGGGATGGATCACGAGCGAAGAAGCGCGCGCGCACGTACAGGAGTTGCGGCATGCGGCCGACGCCATCATGGTGGGGGTGGGTACGGTGATCGCGGATGACCCGCTGCTGACTGATCGCACGGGTAAGCCGCGCCGCCGGCCGTTGTTGCGCGTGATATTGGATTCGCGGCTGCGTTTACCCCTGGAGTCGCGGTTGGTGAAGACGGCGAGTTCAGAAGCGAAAGACGTCATCGTCTTCTGCGCGTTTGCAGAGGAGAACCGCAAGCACGAGTTGGAAGCGCGGGGCATCGTGGTGGAGCAGTTGCCGCTTTTCCCTGTCGCCGAACGCTATGTGGTGGGCGGCAGCCCGATGAAGAGCGATGGCCGTCCGGACATGAAGAAACTGACTCAGCGGCTGGGCGAGATGGAACTCACCAGCCTGTTGATCGAAGGCGGCGCCCTGGTGAATTGGGCGGCACTGGCGGCGGGGATCGTGGACAAAGTCTTTCTCTACTACGCTCCGAAGATCCTGGCCGGCACGGGTTCCGTGCCCTTCGCCAGCGGCGAAGGCTTCCGACATGTGAGCGATGCGGCGCAGGTGAAGTCGCTCAAGCTGCACCGCTTCGGCGAAGACTTTGCCGTGGAGGGTTATCTCCACGATCCCTATCGCGCGCCCGAGCACCCGCAGAAAGCGTCGGGGCCGGAAATGGTCTATGAGGGTGTTTAGATGGAGAATGCCTAGATGTTCACCGGCCTGATCGAAGAAGTGGGCAAAGTCGTGAGTCTCGCTGAGACGGGTGGCACGCGCCGCATCGTCGTGTCCTCCGCCCAACTGGTGAAGGAGCTGAAAACGGGCGACAGCATTGCCGTAAACGGCGTTTGTCTCACCGCCCTCGACATCACGAAGAATTCTTTTGCCGCGGATCTGGCGGCGGAGACGGTGGCGCGGACTTCGCTCACTCGGTTGGAAAAGGGTTCCATTGTCAATCTGGAATTGCCTACCAAGGCGGATGGACGCCTCGGTGGCCACGTGGTCCAGGGTCACGTGGACGGCGTGGGAAAACTTGTCAGCCTGGATAAGGTTGCGGGCGGCGAGGACTGGAAGCTAACTATAGAACTGTCCGCTGGCCTGGAACAGTATGTTGTCTTCAAGGGATCAATCTCGATCGAAGGCATCTCCCTGACCGTGGCGAAAGTGGAAGGGCCCCAGGTCACAGTCGCGGTAATCCCGCATACTTACGAATCGACAAATCTTCGGTCGCTGAAGGTAGGCGATCCGATGAACATCGAGGTCGATATCCTGGCGAAGTATGCGGAGAAGATGCTGAAGGGTGAGGCGGCCAGCGGCGTGACCGCGGAGCGCCTGCTGAGCGAAGGGTTTTAGCCTAGGCAGGAGCGGGCGAGGCGCCGGGCTGATCCCCGTCCCCGGGGATACGCAATTCGTCCAACTCCAGGAATTCCTTGACCACCGGATGGTCGCTGTTGGTCATCTCTTCCCGGGTGCCAAAAAACACAGCTTCGCCCTCGTGCAGAAAGACAATGCGGTCAGCGAGCTTCAGCGCGAAGCGCATGTCGTGGGTCACGACGATGCTGGTGAGTTTGAGCTGAAACTTCAGCTTCTGGATCAAGTCGCCCAGCAATTGCGCCATCAGCGGATCCACCATGGTGGTGGGCTCGTCGTAAAGGATGGCTTCGGGCTGCGCCGAGAGCGCGCGGGCGATGGCCACCGAACGCTTCATGCCGGTGGAGAGGTCAGAAGGCAGCAGGTCGCGCATGGCTTTTACGCCGACCATATCCAGCAATCCGTCGACCACCTGATAGATCTGGGCTTCGTCCAGGTCGCGGCGTTCGCGCAACGGGAACGCCACGTTCTCACCTACGGAGAGCGAATCGAAGAGCGCGCCATTCTGGAACACCATGGTGACCTTCTTGCGGATGCGCTCCATCTCCATCTCGGTGTAGTCGGTGATGTCCTCGTAGGCAACGAAGATGCGCCCGCTGTCGGGCTTGAGAAATCCCATGATGTTGTGGAGGGCTACGGACTTGCCCACGCCGCTGCGTCCCAGGATGCACAGTGTCTCTCCGGGCATGACGTAGAAATTGACGTGGTTCAAGACGTGGTTGGAGCCAAAGGCCTTGGAGACGTCTTTGAACTCGATATAAGGCTGCGGGGTGGTGGGATCCGTCATAATCTGGCGCTACGGGTTGGCGGAGCGCATCTTCTGGCACTTCACCCGTTCATAATCTTCGCGAGTGTTGAGATTGTCAAACAGGGCGGCGGTGAAGCCGCGCTTTTTCATTGCGTCGTGCTCCAGGTCGATGACCTGGGTGGTGGCGGGATGAAAGAGAGCGTCGAGTTTCAGTCGGTTTTCCTTGAGCGCCTTTTCCGCGATGGGCTGAAAGTCATCGCGATAGATGGCGCATAGTGGTTGCAGACCATCGGCGGTGCGCGGCAGGGTGACCAGGGCGCCGCCTTGGCGGGCAACTTCCGCCAAGTAGACCAGAAATTCTTTGGAGATAAACGGCGTGTCCACCGCGATCATCAGATTGAGCGTCGTCTCCGAGCGGCCCAGCGCGGCATGGATGCCGCCCAAGGGACCGCAGTCCTTGTAGACGTCATTGACGATACGTCCGTAGGCGGAGAACGTCTCCTTAGGCCCCACGATGAGGATGTCTTCGCAGATGGAGCGGGCCTGGGCGATGGCGTGGTCCACCAAGGTCTTGCCGTTGACCGTGAGCAAGGCTTTTTCCGTGCCCATGCGGGAGCTCTTGCCGCCCGCGATGATGAATCCAGTGATGGCTTCCACGGCCAGATATTTATCACATCCGCGGGGCGCCGGGGCAGCAATTTTTTGCTGCTGTGATAAGATTTTCCCGCTTACCCCTCCTGACCCCTTATGGAACTGCGTCGGCGGATCATCTTTGCCATGCTGCTGCTGGTAGTGGTGACCACGCTCAGCGTGCTGGGATACCTGGTGCTGGGTGGTCCCGGCGTCACTTTCCTCGAAGCCCTCTACATGGCGGTGATCACCCTGGCCGGTGTGGGCTACGGCGAATTTGTGGACACCAGCCACAGCGCCGTGCTGCGCGTCTTTAATATCTTTGTAGTGCTGTTCGGGGTGATGATCACGGCCTATGTTTTTTCATCGGTGACCGCCTTTCTGGTGGAAGGCGATTATTCCGATGCCTTCCGGAGACGCAAGATGCTGAAGAAGATCCAACAACTCAAGAACCACTACATCGTCTGCGGACTGGGCGATACCGGCCGCCACGCCATCGATGAGCTGCAGAAGACCGGCTCCACCTATGTGGTGATCGAGAGCCACGACGAAAACGTCAAGCGCCTGCAGGAGCACAGCGGCGAGACGTACAAGAACATGCTCTATGTGGTCGGCGATGCCACGGACGAAGAAGTGCTGGAACAAGCCGGCGTGTCCCGGGCGGCGGGCTTGCTCACCACGCTGGCACACGATAAGGAAAACCTAGTGATCATCGTGCTAGTGCGTCAGAAGAATCCCAATATCCGCATCGTGGCGCGCTGCACCGACCTGAAATTCTCTGAGCGGATGCAGAAGGCGGGCGCTGACTCCGTGGTCTCGCCCAATCGCATCGGCGGATTGCGCCTGGCCAGCGAGATCCTGCGGCCCCATGTGGTGGGATTCCTGGACTTGATGTTGAAAGAGCAGTCCCGGACGTTACGGATCGAAGACCTGGTGGTGCCCGAAGGTTCACCGTGGACGGGTAAGCCGATGGGGCAACTCGACCTGCGCAGCCGCTATAACCTGCTGCCAATGGCGCTGAAGAATGCGGGCGATGGCGACGCGGGACAGAATTTCTGGGTCAATCCGCCGGACACGATCCTGGTCAAAGGCGGCATTGTGATCATCGTGATGGGGGATGTCGCCGACATCCGGCGCGCCCGTGCGGACGCCGCCGGAGAGTCGATACTGAGCACGGTGCTGGAATCATAACCTTCATGTAATAGATTAGATGTACGGCTTAGACGCCGAATTACAATGGTTTATCTCTACTCAAAAATTAGCCATTCTGCGTAAGCCCCCGCCCGCATCTAACCCCCTATCGGCCCTACAACCTTAAGTGTGATCACCTGGATCTGTGAACCCAGCTGTTTTAAAAAACCCAAGAATGAGGATATCTATGAAGGTAACAATGTTACGAACGTGGTCTATTTCGGCGCTCTTGCTACTGACCTTAGCGGCAGGCTGCGCGCAGGGCACGCGCTCGGATGCGGAGATCGCGGCGGATGTCCAAAACAAGATCAATAGTGACGCCAATCTGCCGAACAAAACGATCACCGTGAATGCGGCGAACGGGACGGTGACCTTGAGCGGCACGGTGGCTTCGGAGACCGAGCGGCTGGCTGCGGCGAATGACGCCGCGCAGGTGACCGGGGTAAAGACCGTGGTCAACAATCTGCAGGTGGGCGGCACTACGGCCGGCATGACGAATACTGCGCCTATGAATTCAGCGCCGGCGAATGTGAACTCCGCACCCGTGCGGCGCAGCACTACGACGACGACCACGACGACTACCCGCAATGCTCCCGCGGGTAGCAGGGGCATGGCCTCGGCTCCGGCAGCGGTACCGAACGAAGTCAAGATGACCGTACCCGCGGGCACGGAGATGAGTGTGCGCGTAAACGACGAAATAAGTTCAGAGAAGGTGGCCGCGGGTGACAACTTCACAGCTACGCTGGATTCCCCCGTCTATGTGGGAGAGAACATCGTGATCCCGGCGCGTGCGGATGTGCAAGGCCGCGTAGTAGAAGTGAAGAGTGCGGGCAAGTTTGCCGGACGCTCAGAGCTGATACTGAAACTAACGCGCCTTAGCTACAACGGCCGCAGCTACAACATCGACACCAACACCTGGGAAAAGTATGGTTCGTCGCGCGGTAAAAACACCGCTGCGAAAGTAGGCGGCGGCGCGGCGATCGGCGCCGTCATCGGCGCGATTGCTGGCGGCGGTAAGGGCGCGGCCATCGGCGCAGGCGTGGGCGCGGGCGCCGGCACCGGCGTGCAGGCGATGACCAAGAGCGAGCAGATCGTGCTTCGTCCGGAGACGCTTCTGACCTTCACCCTGGACCAACCGGTGACGGTGGTGGCGGCCTCATCGGCCCGCTCCTCACGCACTCCGATGTCCAACAACCAGTAAGCTTGTTAAGCAGAAAGAAGGGCGCCTCTCGGGGCGCCCTTTTACTGTGCTGCCCGCGTGCTAGACATTGCTGTTACTCCCTACTCATTTGCGCATACTGACCCGATACGTGTTGAAGGAAGTGCTGCAACACGCAGCTCTGGGTGCAGCTCTGTTCACGTTCGTGATCTTCATGCGCGACGTGGGCCGCATCCTGGAGCTGATCGTGCGTAACAGCGCGCCCCTGCCCAGCGTGGCGGAACTCTTCTTTCTCACTTTGCCTACGGCGTTCACCATCACCATCCCCATGGGAGTGCTGGTAGGGATCCTGATCGGCCTGAGCCGGCTGGCGACAGACAGCGAAGTCACCGCCATGCGCTCCACGGGAATGGGCGCGGCCACTTTTGTGGGCATCGTCTCCATCTTCGCGGTGGCGGCCTGGATGCTGGCCCTGGTGAACAGCTTGTGGATAGCACCGCGCTCGGCGGCCACCATGGTGGAGTTGCAGCAGTCACTCAAAAGTTCGCAGGTGTCATTCGCCATCCAGCCCCGCGTCTTCTATGAGAATTTCAAAGACACCGTGCTTTACGTGCAGGACGTGAAGGCAGGCAGCGGCGCCGCGGTGTGGGAGAATGTTTTTCTCGCCGATATCCGCAATCCTTCCGCGCCGAAGATCACGGTAGCCGAGCGCGCCGTTGTAATCAGCGAAGAGGACAACAAACTGCGGCTGCATCTAGTGAACGGCGCCCAGCATGAGACGTTGCCCAACTCGCCCGATCAATACAACATCACCACGTTTGAGGAGAGTGACATCCCCATCCAGTTGCCGGCGGGGGACAGCGGGCCCGCACGTGATCCCCGGCCCGCCGAGATGAGCACCGCTGAACTGTTGCGACGGGCAGATAGTCCGGACCCGGCCGTCGCCCGCTGGTTTCTCATTGAATTTCACCGGCGGCTGGCCCTGCCCACCGCGTGTCTGGTGCTGGCGATGATCGGGATCCCCCTGGGACTCTCGTCCAAAAAGGGCGGCAAGTCGACCGGCTTTGTGCTCACCATCGGCTTGGTGTTTGTTTATTACGTGATCTCGCTTACCGGCCTGGGTATGGCGCGCCAAGGCAAGTTACCGGCGGGCGCGGGCGTGTGGATGGCGAACGCACTCTTCGCACTGGCGGGATTGTTCCTACTGTACCGCGTGGACCGCTCCTCGCTGGAGGTGGGTTCGGTGAAGAATCTCTGGCTCGCGGTCAGCGAGCGTTTCCGCCGCACTCCCCTGCGGGAAGAGCCCGCGCGGGTGGAGCGCCGTGCGGTGGAACGTGGGGGTCGAGAGACCCGCGGCAGCTCGCAGATGGGCTTTCCCCTCATCCTCGACAACTACATCCTGCGCGACTTCCTCTCCTATCTGGGGATGATCCTGGCCACGTTCGTAACCTTGATGATGGTGTTCACTTTCTTCGAGCTACTGGGCGACATCATCCGTAATCGCGTGCCGCTCATCACCGTGGGCGAATACATGCTGAACGTGGCGCCTTCCATGATCTACCTGATGGCGCCGCTGAGCGTGCTGGTGGCGGTGCTGGTGACCTTCGGGATATTGCAGCGTACCAATGAACTTACCGCGATGAAAGCGACGGGTGTAAGCATTTATCGGGCCGTAGCTCCGGTATTGGTAGTGGCGGCGATCGTTTCCGTCAGTCTCTTCTTCTTCGAGCAGTTCTATCTGCCCAGCGCCAACACCCGGCAAGAGGCCATTCGCAATGGCATCAAGGGCAAGCCGGCGCAGACGTTCATCCGTCCCGACCGCAAGTGGATCTTCGCGCAGCAGAATTCCATCTACTACTACGAACACTTCGATCCTGACCGCAACGAGTTTGCCGGCTTCTCCGCATTTCATTTCGAGCCCAAGAGCGTGCAGATCGCCGGACGAACCTACGCCAAGCGCGTTCATTGGGAAGAAGGGCTTAATAAATGGGTATTTGAAAAAGGCTGGAAGCGTGAGATCCAGCGCGACGTGGTGATCGACCATCGCAGCTATGACGTAGCCACGTTCGCCAGCGTGACGGAGACGCCGACTTATTTCAAGAAAGACGTGCGCCAGTCTACGGAGATGAACTACCGGGAATTATCGAACTACATCAACGATCTGCAGCAAAGCGGCTTTGATGTGGTCCGGCTACGCGTACAGTTGCACAAGAAGTTTGCCTTCCCCATGATCGCCTTTGTGATGGCGCTGCTAGCTATTCCCTTCTCGCTGTCAGCCGGACGGCGTGGCACGCTCACCGGCGTGGGCATCGCTTTAGGGCTGGCCGTCGCCTATTGGATGACTTCTGGCCTGTTTGAAGCGCTCGGCAATGTGAGCCAATTGCCGGCGGCGCTGGCGGCCTGGGCCCCGGACCTGCTCTTCGGATTAGCCGGCGGATATCTTATCTTTAAAGTGCAAACCTAAGCTTACCGAAGCTTTTGCCGCGGCGTTTCATCTAAACTGGTTGCATCGTCATGCTGGAACGCCTGCGCCCACTCTTTCCTTATCTCGCACGCTATCGCCGCGGCTTGATCTACGGCGGCCTCTCCGTTCTTTTCACCAATGCCATCTGGATCCTGTTTCCCCAGGTGATCCGCGCCGCCATCGACGATCTCAGCACCGGCGTGACCCGCGAGAAACTTCTGCTGTACGCACTGGCGCTGGTCGGCGTCGCGTTGGCGAAGGGCGTCTTCCAATTCCTGACCCGGTGGATCGTCATTGGAGTCTCGCGCGACATCGAGTTCGATATGCGCAACGACCTCTTCCAGCACCTGGAGGCGCTCGCGCATGACTACTACCAGCGCACCCGCACGGGCGACATCATGGCACGCACCACGAATGACTTGAATGCCGTACGGCAGATGCTGGGACCAGCCATCATGTATTCGGCGAACACGCTGGTCTTCACCGCCGGCGCGCTCATCTTCATGTTCGGCATCAGTCCCAAGCTGACCATGGTGGCGTTTCTGCCGCTGCC
>JBKKBM010000247.1:0-2673 GCA_046714215.1 Terriglobales bacterium
CATCACCATTCAACCTGCGATATGAGCCGCTCACTTCCGGTGGCGCGAAGCCGCTCAGCATCTATGTTGTAATAGATAGAAGTACCTATGTCGCATGTGAATCCCAGCCTCGCGCACCGCATCATCATCGCCAAGCGGCGGACGCGGGAGTACGCCATGATCGCCAAGGCGCTATGGTCGACCGACCATCCGGTGATGGCGCACATCATCCCCATGCGGCGCTGCAATCTCGCCTGCACCTACTGCAACGAGTACGACGATTTCTCTAAACCAGTGCCGCTCCCGACGATGGACGAGCGCATCGACCACCTGGGCCGGCTGGGGACGAACATCATCACTATCTCGGGCGGCGAGCCGTTGCTCCATCCCGAACTGGACGACATCATCCGCCGCATCCGCAAGAATGGCGCGATCGCGGGCATGATCACGAACGGTTATCTGCTGGTGGAAGACCGCATCAAGAAGTTGAATAAAGCGGGACTGGATTCCCTGCAGATTTCCATCGACAACGTGATGCCCGACGATGTCTCGAAGAAGAGCCTCAAGGTACTCGACAAGAAGCTGCAACTGCTTTCCGAGTTTGCCGAGTTCCACGTAAACATCAATTCCGTGGTGGGCGGCGGCATCCACAACCCGCAGGACGCGCTCACCGTAAGCAAGCGCGCCATCGAACTGGGCTTTACCTCGACGGTCGGCATCATCCATGACGGCGAAGGGCAGATGCGCGCGCTGCGTCCGGAAGAGATCGCCGTGTATGAAGAGATCATGACCTTCGAGAAGCAGAACTACTCGCAGTTCAATCACTTCCAGAAAAACATTGCTTACGGCAAGGCCAACGACTGGCGCTGCCGCTCCGGCGCGCGCTATCTATATATATGTGAGAACGGTCTGGTGCACTGGTGCTCGCAACAGCGCGGCACCCCGGCTACGCCGCTCGCCGAATACACCGTGCATGACATTCGGCGTGAATATGTTTCGGAGAAGTACTGTGCGCCCCATTGCACCATCTCCTGCGTGCACCAGATCTCGTATATCGACCACTGGCGAGATCCGCAAAAGCCGTGGAGTCCGCCGAGCAAGCCGAATGCGGCGGCGAAGGAAGAACAGAGCGAACTGGTGCAGATTCGGTAGGGGAAGCCATCAGCCGTCTGCCGTCAGCCGTCAGCAAAACCTGTCTTTAACCCAACGCTGCAGCTAACTTCCTTACGATTCAACGGCCTGGAACATCGTTCTGACCATAGTTCCGCCGCCATGTTACCCGGGTTACTACGCGGTTACTTTTGAGACGTTGCGCGCCTATGGGCGCTGACCTAGACTGCGCGTTGTAGGCAGTTCTGGGGGAGGGCTGCCGAGGCATCCAGCGACAGAACTTGGTCACTGGGTGCCTTTTTCATTTTGTGGGCAGACCCTCGGGTTAGTTTTGTGGACGCATTGCGGACATTTTCCCCATCGCCCGGCGGGCTTGCGTCTTTCCGCGCGCTCCAGCATCTAATCGGAATGTTAGGATGGTGACTCAGGGTTGAGCCGTAAACTCTGTTGAGCCACAAACACATCCTCCAGGAGAATCCATTCATGGCGAGCCAGGTAGTCACCGAAGTCACCGACGCGAATTTCGATCAGGACGTCTTGAAGTCAGAGCAGCCGGTGTTGGTGGATTTTTGGGCGGCCTGGTGCGGCCCGTGCAAGGCGATCGCGCCCATCGTGGATGAAGTGGCGGAAGCGTATCAGGGCAAGGCCAAAGTCATGAAGATGGATGTGGACAAGAACTCTGCCACGCCCATGCGCTACAACGTGCGCGGCATCCCTACCCTGCTGGTCTTCAAGGGCGGACAGGTGAAAGAGCAGATCGTGGGCTACGTGGGCAAAGAGGCGATCGAGAGCGCCCTGAAGAAACACGTTTAAGGCAAGTCGTTAGTCGCTAGCCATTAGTCTTTAGAAAAAAATCAAACCCAGCCGCGAGGCTGGGTTTATTGTTTCCACTCGACTATCCTCAATACTTCCGCAGTACCCCGATGACCCGTCCCTGAATCTGGACCGCTGCAGACGGCACCATGATGGGCGCCATGGCTGTGTTCGAGGGCTGGAGGCGGATCTTCTCACCCTCGTGATAGAAGCGTTTGAGCGTGGTGTCGCTGCCGTCGATGAGCGCCACGACGATCTCGCCATTGCGCGCCGTCTTGATGCGCTCCACCATCACGTAATCGCCATCGACGATGTGTTCATCCTGCATGGAATCGCCACTGACTTGGAGGACGAATACGTCCTTCGAGCGGGTGACGTCATTGAGGGAGATGGTCTCGGGATTCTCGTAGGTCTCCACCGGACGGCCGGCGGCGATGCGCCCCAGCAGCGGCAGTTCGTGCGAAGAGACCAGCGCCATTTCCTTCTTATTGCGGCCTTTGGGGGCGAGTAGGTCGATGGATCGGCTGCGGTTGTAGTCGCGCTTGAGCAGCCCCTTCTTTTCGAGGTTGGTCAGGTGCTTATGCACGGTGGCCAGCGAACTCAAGCCCATGCCGCCGCCGATCTCTTCGAACGAAGGCGAATAGCCGTTCTTCTGCACGAAGTGGGCGATAAAGTCGTACATCTCGCGTTGTCGCTTGGTCAGGGCCATAGTTTTTTGCTCCCGCGCGGGGGGAAAGGGGCCGCGGTGAAAATCAAATCGCTAGAGCATCC
>JBKKBM010000248.1:0-6202 GCA_046714215.1 Terriglobales bacterium
AAAATCGCTCTCGTCAATATCTTTGCGGTCCAAGAGGACATATTCAAGGATCAATTTTTTTTGTGCCACCAGCCCTTTTAGATCCAGGTTGATGGAAGCCACGTCTTTATAGAGTTCTTCTTCTGTCTCTTCAAAGGACATGAAGACGCCGGGCTCCTTGTAATTGGCCGCACCATTGACCAGAAAATCAATCCCCAATAGGGTCTTTCCCGTGCCGGGACCTCCAGCGATCAAAGTGGTTCTATTTTGCGGAAGTCCGCCTTCGGTGATCTGGTCAAAGCCCTTGATGCCGGTGGAGCACTTGGGTAACTGGGTAAGCTTCAAGGCACTCTTTTTCTTAGCAGTCCTAGGCATACGATGATCCTTGCTTGCTTCTTGATTTCAACACTCGCTGATGCTGCGGGGGGGCGGCCTCAACTGGCGGCCGTTGTTCTGAACCCACGTTCTCTCTAGAAACACTATCGACCCTCGTCCCGTCTGTGCAAAATTGACCGCACCGCAGCTCAGTCAACCCTTGATCCGGGTGGCCATGCTTGGCGACCAAGGTGGCCTAACCAGCAGGCGCGAGACCCCACCAGGGCTTTTCCCCCGGCTTGGAACGAATGTATTATCTCCCAGCTATACGACAATCTTTGCCATTGCCAAACACTTCTACAATCATTATTGTAGCAATATAGCAATATGCATATCTAGGAGCTACAGGAATTGCACATCTAAACCCTTTGTTTCCGCGACTATACCCCTAACTGCCTTTGTTTCCGCGATCTTGCGGGGACAAAACCGCTAAACCGTTTAAAGTCGCGATCTTACGATTTCGGCCCGATTTTTTATTTTTGCCCACTTTGACTTGGAAAGGACACACACCATGGTCGTGCCGAAGAGGCTTTCTGATAAGTCGGGCTTTAGCCGCCGAGGGAAAGGTCTTGGTGCCGTCCCTATGGCACTCACCCTCGTCTCGTCCACCCACCACTTACGTGGTGGGCTACGTAAGTATCGCCCCTGCGGGGACTCTGCACAGACAGGAATGTCTGTGCCACACGCGACCAAATGCATAGATCCTTCGGCTCGGCAGGAGACAATCGCGCCTCGCTCAAAATGACGGTTCCTTGGCGGAGAGCAAACGCAAGGTCCTTCGCGCCAATCCAAAAGCGCTCAGGATGACAAGGTTGGGATTTTGAACTGGAGCAGAACTGGATGACGTGCCTACAACGCCGGTAACGCACGGCCGAGGCCGTGCTGTACCCTGCGCGAACCGCTCTTATACAATAAGGTGAACATGATCCACTTCCCTGTTCCTGAAGCGCTGACCTTTGACGACGTCCTGCTGCTGCCGGGCTATTCTGACGTAGTCCCCGCCCAGGCCAATACCGTCACTCATCTTTCCCGCAACATCACGCTGAACATCCCGGTGATATCGGCAGCCATGGACACGGTCACCGAGTCGCGCCTGGCCATCGCGCTGGCCCAGCAGGGCGGATTGGGCATCGTCCACCGCAACCTGTCGATCGAAGAGCAAGCCGCTGAGATCGACAAGGTAAAGCGCTCCGAGAGTGGCATGATCGTGGACCCGGTCACGATGTCGCCGGACGCCAAGATCTCAGACGCGCTCGACATCATGCGCAAGTACAAGATCAGCGGCGTGCCCATCACCAAGAACAAGAAGCTGGTGGGCATCCTGACCAACCGCGACCTGCGCTTTGAGACGCGCACCGATATTCCCATCAGCAAGGTCATGACCAAGGAGAACCTGATCACCGTGCCCGTGGGCACGACCTTGGAAGAGGCGGAAAAGATCCTGCATGAGCATCGCGTGGAAAAGCTTTTGGTGGTGGATGACAAGTTCGCGCTTAAGGGCCTGATCACGGTGAAAGATATCCAGAAGAAGCTGCGGTATCCGGGCGCGGCCAAGGACGATCATGGACGCCTGCGGGTGGGCGCGGCCATTGGCGCTACCGGCGACTTTCTGGAACGCGCGCAGGAGATGGCGCGCTACAAAGTAGACGTGCTGGCCATCGACAGCGCGCATGGCCACTCTTCCCGAGTGATAGAAGCCATCAAGACGATCAAGGCGAAGCTGCCGGAGATCGATCTGCTGGCCGGCAATGTGGGCACGTTTGACGGCGCGTGTGCCCTGGCCAAAGCGGGCGCGGATGCGGTGAAAGTGGGCATTGGCCCGGGGTCGATCTGCACCACGCGCATCGTGACCGGCGCGGGCGTACCGCAGATCACCGCCATTGCGGAGGCGTATCGCGCGTGTAAAGACGCGGGCATTCCGGTGATCGCCGATGGAGGCATCAAGTTTTCCGGCGACATGACCAAGGCCCTGGCCGCAGGCGCGAACGTGGTGATGATCGGCTCACTGTTTGCGGGCACGGAAGAGAGCCCGGGCGAGACCATCCTGTATCAGGGGCGCACGTTCAAGAGCTATCGCGGGATGGGATCGCTGAGCGCGATGGCCGCAGGCTCAAGCGAGCGCTACGCGCAGGCGGATGGCGATTCGTCGACGGGCACGGCCGGCATCCTGGAAGATGAGAATGCGGGTGGCGTGCGGCAGCAGAAGGCCAACCGCCTGGATAAGCTGGTGCCCGAAGGTATTGAAGGACGCGTGCCGTATCGCGGCACCCTGAGCGCGATGGTCCATCAGTTGGTGGGCGGACTGCGCAGTGGTATGGGCTACGTGGGATGCAATACCATCCCCGAGTTGCAGCAGAAGGCGAAGTTCATCCGCATCAGTGGCGCCGGCTTGCGCGAGAGCCACGTGCACGACGTAATCATCACCCGTGAAGCGCCGAATTATCGGCTGGAGTAAAGGCATTTTTGATTGGTAATGGGTAATGGGAAAGCGCAAATCTTCGCGGGATGCGGTGAAGAGCGCAAACGGGGCCAGAGCAGTGCTTAGTGATGGCGGTGAGCCGGAGAACCAGCGTCGCCGGGAAGTGATGGAGCCATTCAGGAAATCTTGGTAAAGTGGACTGAAGCGCAAGGACCCTGCTGATCAAGACTTCCGCTAAAACCTTTCTGCATTACTGGCTGCCCGCGCTGGCGTGGCTGGCGATGATCGCCCTGTTCTCCAGCCAGCTATTCGCCGCCAACCATACGGGTTCGCTGCTGCTCACGGTATTGGGGTGGCTGCACGTGAAGGTGAGCGTGCCCACGCTGCTGCTGCTGCATTACCTCATCCGCAAGGCCGCGCATTTCGTCGCGTATGGGGTGCTGAGCGCGCTCTTCTTCCGCGCGTTTCGCGGACCGCTTCCCGCGGTCATGTGGCGGATCGCGTGGCCGCTGCTGGCGCTGGCCGTGTGTTTGGTGACGGCGTCGGCCGATGAGATCCATCAAGCGTTCACACCGGAACGCACCGGAAACTATCGCGACGTAGTGCTCGACATGGCGGGCGCACTCTTCGCCCAACTGGTGATCCTGGTGGCGTATCTGGGAAAAGCGGGACGCAGAGCGCGCCGGGGCTAAAGCCCTTGTCTTTGCGGTCTGTTTCACCCGACTGAAGTCGGGTGCTTCCACCGGAGACGTAGCCAGCTACGTCTCTACAGGCCGCTAGGCGGCTTTGACTTCGGCTTTGACGGGCAGCGGTTGGGGATGTGGACCGAAGAAGAGCAGCGCGATACCTGCGGCGGCGGCCAAGGCGGCGGAGAAGTAGAACGGCGTCGGGGCGCCCAGCGTGCGCCAGAGATATCCGGCGATCAGGCTGGCGAGCAGCGTGGTCACGCTGGTTGCGAAGTAGAAGATGCCCAGCGCGCGTCCGCGGGATGCGGGCGGCACCGTCTCCACCACCAGCGCCTTCAGCACGGGATTGGTGAGCGCATAGTAGAGCCCGTAGAAACCCATCATGGTCCAGAGCAGCGCGTGGTTGCGCGCGTCGGCGAAGGCGATGTAGGTGGCGGCGAAGACGAAGTAGCCGGCGGCGACCACGAAGCGTCGGGGAACGCGGTCGCTGAGTCTGCCCGCTGGCCACGAGCCCAGCGTGTAGACCACGTTAAAGACGAGGCCGAGCAAGGGCGCGGCGACGATGGGAATACCGACGTCGCTGGCGCGGAGGATCAGGAACATGTCGCTGGAGTTGCCAAGCGAGAAGATGGTCACGACGGCGAGCACGAACCAGAATGAACGGGGGAGCTCCGGCTTGGTGGATTTTGGCTTGGCGGCGAGTTCTGGCTTGGTGAGCTCGGGCTTGGCGAGTTCGGAAGCAGGCTTGGTCTCGCGGGCGAACGCGGCGACCACGATGATGGCGAGCACGCCGGGAATGGCGGCGGCCCAGAAAACGTAGCGCGGATCGTTGGAGAAGCTCTGCAGGATCCAGAGCGCGAGCAGCGGACCCGCGATGGCGCCGGCCGAGTCCATGGCCTGAAGCAAGCCGAAGGCGGAGCCGATGTGCTTAGCGTCGACGGATTCCGCGAGCAGGACGTCGCGCGGCGCTTGGCGGATGCCCTTGGCAAGACGGTCGGAAAAACGGATAGCCAGCACCTGCCACCACGCGGTGGTGAGCGCGAGCAACGGCTTGGCCAGGTTGGCGAGGACGTATCCGCCGACCACCAGCGGCTTGCGGCGCGGGAGCTTGTCAGCCAGATTGCCGGACCAGAGTTTGGCAATGGAGGCGACGCTTTCGGCGATGCCTTCGATGATGCCGAGCTGCATGGGGCCGGCGCCGAGCGTGGCGAGAAACGCCGGGAGGATCCAGTAGGCCATTTCGGATGCGGTGTCGTTGAGGAAGGAGGTGGCGCCGAAGACGCGGACGTTGCGGGCAAGATGGGCGTCAGAGGGCATGGTCAGTGCGCTGGCCATGACTGCGCGCCGTGATAAACCCGCAAGATCACAATGCGCGAGCTCTCGACCTTGTAGTGTATAACGAAGGGCGTGCGCGGAACCACCAACTCGCGGGTGTTGGGCACTCTGCCCGCCCGACCCGCCCATGGAAACCGGATCAGACCCTGCACGGCAGCGGTGAGAGTATGGCGAAGACGCGCGGACGCCTGGGGGCGATCCGCCAGCAGAAACGAATGAATGTCATCCAAGTCACGCATCGCCTGCGGCGACCAGATGATGATCATTTACTCCGCCGTTTTCTCGGCTTCTTGTCCCAGGCTTTCATCTTGGCGAGAGCCTCATCGTGCGAGTGAAACCGGCCCTTGGCGACACTGTCTAAGGCTTCCTTGATGCCTTCGACCTGCCATGCCTGGGCCTCGAGGTACTGCGTGAGAGCCTGCTCAAAGTGCCAGGACTTGGGACGTTCCGTCATATCCGCGAGTTTTTCCAGCTTGCTGGCGGTCTCCGGTGATAGCCTGACCGACACGGGTGTAGACATATGTAACCTCCGTAAACAAAGATTACACTCGTTGGCCCTGGCTGGCAAGAACGAAAAAAGGCGGCGCTTTTTAGCGCCGCCTTTAGAGTGAGTGCGAAGACAACCTACTTCTTGTCTTTCTTGTCCTTGGAGTCTTTGGCTTCTTTTTCGTCGGCCGCGGCTTCCCCGGATTCTTCCATCTGCTTCTTGGCTGTTTCCACGCGCTTGGCGCGGGCGGTCGCGCTCTTCTTACGCTTCTTCTCCAGGAACTTCTCCGAGCCGAGCAGTTCGATGAAGACGGTCTCGCCGCCATCGCCCTTACGGAAGCCGTTGCGGGTGATGCGCAGGTAGCCGCCGTTGCGATCGCTGAAGCGGGGGCCAACCGTCTCAAAGAGGCGGGTGAGGGATTCGCGGGTCATGAGGTAGGCGCCGGCCAGCCGGCGGGAGGCCAGGTCTCCGCGCTTGCCCAGGGTGATCATCTTCTCCACCTGCGGACGCATGGCTTTGGCCTTGGCCACAGTGGTCTCGATGCGCTCTTCCATGATGAGCGAGGTGACCAAATTACGCAGCAGAGCGCGGCGGTGACTGGTATTGCGATTCAGTTTCCATCCATCTACTCGATGACGCATATGAATTTCCTTTAGCCGGGGCTAAAGCCCCTGAACTTTTTACAACTTATCGGCGTGGCTGAAGCCACGCCCTTTCAAAGCACAATCAAATGTTTGCGGCGCGGACGCACCGTCCGCGCCGACTTGGCTACATCTCTTCTTCGTCGTCCTCGTCGGCAAACGCGCCCACGGGAGTCGGCATGTTGGTGTTCGGTCCGGGGACGGCATTGCCGTGCTCGTCGATCTTCATGCCCAGGCCCAGGCCCATCTGCGCCAGGATCTCCTTGATCTCATTCAAGGA
>JBKKBM010000249.1:0-16560 GCA_046714215.1 Terriglobales bacterium
TCTTAGCCGTCGCCTTGGCGGGGATGACGGTCTTGGCGCCGGCGCCGATGAAGCCGCCGGGCATGCCGTGAACTTCCAGCGTGGGACGCGACCAGGTGCGCTCCTGGATGGAGAAGCCCGGCTCGCCGGTCAACTCTTTGGAGCCGACTTCATGCTCGAGATATTCCTTCTCGTCGAAAGGCAATGACTTCCAGGCGCTGAGTTCGGCGTCCGTGGGCGTCTGGACTTTGTCGTAGAAGCCGGGGATAAGGATCTTGCCGTTGTCGTCTTTCAACTTGCTGATGACGTGGGCGAGGGCAAAGAAGGGATTGGGGGCGACGCCGCCATAGATACCGGAGTGGAGGTCGGTCTTGGCACCGATGGCTTCAATCTCGGTGTAGATGAGTCCGCGGAGGCCGACATTGAGCGTGGGCAGGTCTGGCGCAAACATTTCCGTGTCTGAGACGAGGGCGAAATCTGCTTTCAGCCGGGCCGGGTTCTCTTTCACAAACTTGGCGATGGCTTCGCCGCCCACTTCTTCTTCGCCTTCCAGCAGCACGCGCAGATTTACCGGAAGCTTGCCGTTGCCGGTCTTCATCAGGCCTTCGATGGCCTTGAGGTGCATGTACATCTGGCCTTTGTCGTCGACGGCGCCGCGGGCATAGATGTTGTTATTGCGCTCAGTGGGCTCAAAGGGAGGAGTGTGCCATTCGTCGAGCGGATCCGGGGGCTGGACGTCGTAGTGTCCATAGCTGAGCACAGTAGGCTTGCCGGCGGCGTGGAGCCAATCGGCGTAGACCAGCGGATGGCCGGCGGTCTCAATGATCTCGACGTTCTCCATGCCCACCCGCTTGAGGTCGTCGGCGAGGTATTGCGCGGCCTTACGGACGTCGTCTTTGTGCTGCGGCAGCGTGCTAACGCTGGGGATACGCAGCAGCGCCTTTAGTTCATCGAGAAACCGCTTCTGATTGGTTTGGTCTTTTACGTAGTCAATGGCGGTGGTGGACATGGGGAGGTATCGGGCTCCTGGGGAGGGGTCTTTAACTCTCTAGTATACATCCGTTAGAAGGAGCCAAACCCCATACGGGGCACTTCAAAATCTGGATGGGACGAAGGACGCGAGGTCGATGGCCAGTGGCGCGCCGGTGATGAGGTCCGCCATCACCCGGGCGGTGGCGGGAGCGAGCAGAATGCCGTTGCGGAAGTGGCCAGTGGCGACGAAGTAGCCAGTGAGAGCAGTGGACCCGAGAATCGGGAGTTTGTCCGGCGTGCCGGGGCGAAGACCGGTCCAAGCTTGGTGGATGCGGGCCTCGCCGAGTTCCGGCAGCAGGTTGGCGGCGAGTTGTTGAAGCCGCTGGATGGCGTCAGGGTCAACGCGTTTGTCGAATCCGGCCTCTTCGACGGTAGAGCCGACGGCAATCTGGCCGTCGCGGCGCGGGACGAGGTAGACGTCGCTTTCGCGATGGCGGATGACGTGACTGATGGGATGCGGACGTGAGGGAATGAGCGCGAGCATGTGTCCTTTGACGGGACGCGCGGGAATGCTGGGTGTGAGTTGAGATGTCCATGCGCCGCCACAGTTGACGACGATAGGCGCGTGATATTCCGTCTGGCGGGTGCGAACCCCGGCGATGCGGGTGTTTTCTTTTACGCCTTCTTCGAGCAGGGAAATGACTTCTGATCCGGAGTGGATGTGCGCTCCGCGGCGCTTGGCGGATGCGACCAGCGCGGGCATGAGAGAGCGAGGATCGACGAAATCTTCTGCGATAAATGTGGCGGGCAAACTGGATGCGGCGAGAGCGGGCTCCAAGGCGGCGAGCTCCGCATCAGATAGAAATCGTTCGCCGGGGAGAAGTTTGTGGCCGAGGCAGATGGCGCCCTGACGGCTGAAGTCGATAGAGAAACCGGGCATGCCGGAGTCGGCTTCGGCTTGGCGGACGAAGTCGGGATACATCTCGGCACCGAGGCGCGCTAATTCCAGTAATGCCGGGGGACCATCCACCTCGGTGGCCGCGAGCATGCCGGCGCCGGCGGTAGAAGCCTCCGCGCCCGGTTGGCCACGGTCGAGCACGAGCACGTGGAGTCCGCGACGCCTCAATTCGAGCGCGAGGCTGACCCCGATGATGCCAGCGCCGACGATGATCACGTCGATGGAATCGAACGTCTTCACGGAATCGATTGTAAAAGAGGAGCTAGTTGGCGGGAGCGGCACTGGCCTGACTGGCGGTCGCGGCCTTGTCGTCCTGAAGCTTGGAGAAGATAACCAGCCGCTCCGGAGCGGGACCAATGAAATATGTGGGATAGCAGGTGATGAGAGTGAGTTGCGCGTCCTTGGTAGGGCGGAGGACAGAGATGTCTGAGGGGTCGACGATCTTTTTGCCAGTGACGCGGTAACGAAAGACCTGGCCATTGCGGCGGATGAGGATGTCATCGCCCTTGGTCAGCTCATAGATGTGGCGGAAAAACGTATCGCGATGGGCGGTGATGACGGAGTTGCCGATCTCGCCGGGCTGGGCGCTGGTGGTGATGCGTCCGGGGCCGAGTTTAAGCTGCTTGCGCGAAGCGCCTTCCACGACCATGGCGTCGAGACTGATCTTCGGGATCTCAACGCGGGTGAGGCCATCGGCCACGGGGCGAGTCTCGCCCGGCTTGGGCGGAGCATTTTGCTGCTCCCACTCCTGAGTTAGCCGCTTCTGCTCGCGATACATACCGTAATACTCACTGCCCACAAAGCCGAGCAGAAACACGCCGACCACAGTCAGCACAAGCGAAAGATGGCGGCGCAAGAAACCTTTGAGCTTCACCAGGGTTTGGATGCAAAACAACGGCCCGGCGTTGACCCCACTATGTGATTGGGGACTCATGGCTTAGTGGTAAACGGGCCGGTTGAAATTCTGGAATTGAGCCGGAGAAATAAGGGCGGTACAATCGAAACACTCTCCACATTTCACTTAAGCGAGGCAGTCATGTCTGAAGAAGTTGAGGGCAGCGGGAACGAGTCCGGGTCAAATGGGTCTTCGATGGTCCGCAACATTGTTTTGGGCGTGGCCGGCGCCTATGTTTTGTTCTCGCTGGGGTACACCTACAAGCTGAGCGAACGCATCGAGACGCTGGAAGCGAAGCAAAAGACGGCGGAAGCGAAGCTGGGCAGCAAGATCGCGGCGGCGGAGTCGCAGATCGCGGCTAGCAACGAGAGTTTTGACGAGAAGATGGGAGCGACACAGAAGGACATTGCCGCGCGGTCGGCAGAATTACGCCGCCAACAGCAGGCCGCGGAGAGCCGCCTGACAGAAGAGCAGAAGAAACAGCAGGCGGCGCTGGGTAGCGTGACCGGAGAGATCGCGGGAGTGAAAGGCGACGTGGGCGGCGTGAAGACGGAAGTCTCCGCCACCAAGATCGACCTGGAGGCGACCAAGGCGAAGCTGGAGCGGACCATCGGCGACCTGGGGCTGCAGAGCGGATTGATCGCGACTACGCGGGAAGAGTTGGAGATCCTGAAGCACAAAGGCGACCGCAACTACTACGAGTTCACGCTGAGTAAAGGCAAAGCGCCGGTGCCGGTTTCCACGGTGAGTCTGGCGTTGAAGAAAGCGGACAAGAAGAAAGGCAAGTACACGCTGAACGTGATGGCGGATGACCGGACGATCGAGAAGAAGGACAAGACGGTGAACGAGCCGCTGCAGTTTTATACCGGACGCGACAAGATGCTGTATGAGTTGGTGGTGTTCACCGTGGATAAGGACCGGGTGAGCGGATATGTGTCGACGCCGAAGAGCGGGGCGGTGGCGGCGAAATAGGTGCCCGGGGGGCTAAAGCCCCGCTTGTGTTTAATCATTTCTTCAATGTTCATTGAATCATTGAAGGGCAAAGCAACCGCAAGATCCTTCGGCCAAAGTGCTGGCCTCAGGATGACAGGGGGGATAGGGCATGGCGGGCCTGTGCCCTGACGATCATAGGCCCGTTTTTTTGCGCGGTCTTTTTCGAAAAGTCTACTTAGTGAAAATGGGTGCCTTGTCGTAGAAGTAGAGAATGGCGGCGAGTTGCTTGCGCGCGTCAAAGGCGGCCTTGCTCACGGGGAAGGCGACGACGGCGGAGCCGCGTAGGGTGGCGCCGGGAGCGACGATGGTGTCCTGTTTCAGCGGCGCCTCGGTACTCTGCTTCAGCGCGGGGTAGGACTGATAGATGCGCGGCATCTCGAAGGATGACGCGGGCACGTCCTTGAATTCCTTGTCGGTGACCAACTTGATCTCCACGCTGTGATACCGCACCGGCTTGTCGGTAGTGTTCTGTATGGCCAACTCCACTTCGACGACGACGCGGTCGCCGGTGGGCATCTCCACCGCGTTGATTTTGGTGATGGCGACGGTGCCGACGGGATGGGGCGCGAGCACCTGATAAGCGGTGATGGCCACGAGGGCGATCACGCCCAACGCCAGCAATACCGGGACAAATGGCAATCCTTCGCGCTGCGGCTTTTCATTCCCATCCTGCGGGCCGGTGAGGTGTATGGGTGAAGAGGACATGAGCTTCCTTTCTGTTGGCTGATACCTGCTTCCCAGGGTGAGATGCGAAAAGCCGGGGCCCGGGGCTAACGCCAGGTATTTCTCGTAGCTTGTGGCGCAGCTAAAGCCGCGCCGTTCAAAGCAAAACCTTTTTACGCGCGCTTCATGGCTTTGGCAAAGGCGGCGAGCGGCAGCGTATTCAAGACATCGCCTTTGGTGAGCCAGGCGCGCCGCGCCTGCAGGATGCCGTACTTCATCTTTTCCAGGTGCGTGGTGTGGTGCGAATCGGTGTTGATCACGATCTTCACGCCGCGCTCATGGGCCATACGCAGATGAACGTCGTTGAGGTCGAGGCGGTCGGGATAGGCGTTCAACTCCATAGCAATCTTGTTCTTTTTGGCCGCGGCGAGGATGACGTCCATGTCGAACTTGTAGCCCTCGCGGCGGAGCAGGAGGCGTCCGGTGGGGTGTCCGAGGATGGAGACGTGCGGGTTGTCGAGCACCCGCAACAGGCGGTCGGTCATCTTTGCGGGCTCCTGCTGAAAGTTGGAGTGAACGCTGGCAATGACGAGGTCCATCTCCGCGAGGACGGAGTCAGAGAGGTCGAGGTCGCCGTCAGCGAGGATGTCGACTTCAATGCCGGCAAAAATCTTGATGCCGGAGACGAGGGCCGCGCGGATCTTCTGGATGTGGGCGAGGGCGCGGGCGTCGTCGAGTCCATTGGCGAAGGCGAGATTCTTGGAGTGGTCGGTGATGGCCATGTATTTGTAGCCGCGGTCTTTGGCGGCGCGCGCCATCTCTTCGATAGTGTTCTTCCCGTCAGTCTCGACGGTGTGCATGTGAACGTCGCCCTGGATGTCGTCCTGGGTGATGAGGTCAGGAAGTTTGCCTTCGGCAGCGAGATCGATCTCGCCGTTATTTTCGCGCATCTCCGGCGGAATGTACTCGAGGCCAAGCTTCTTGTAGACCTCGGCCTCGGTCTTGCCGGCGACGAATTTGCCGGCGACATTTTTGCCCTGGGCATCTTCGTCTTCCAAGCGGAATAATCCGTACTCGTTCAGAGTGAAGCCGAGTTTGAGCGCGCGCTGACGCAGCGTGACATTGTGATTCTTGGAGCCGGTGAAATATTGCATGGCCGCGCCGAAGGAGCCGGGCGGTAACAGGCGAACGTCCACCTGCATGCCGGAGCGCAGCTTGAAGCTAACCTTATTCTCGCCGCGAGCCAGGACTTCGAGGATGCCGGGGAAGGCGAGGACTTTGTCCTTGATGGATTCGAGCTGCTTGCTGGTGGGTTCGCAGCCTTTGCCGGTGACCAGGATGTCGAGGTCGCCGACGGTCTCGCGGCCGCGCCGCAGCGAACCCGCCGGGGTGATGTTCTCGACACCGGGAGTGCCGGTGAGGTGGGCGATGAGTTTTTGTGCGGTGAGGTCGGCTTCGTCGAGATGGAAACGTCCGGTGGTGCTGAGAAAACTTTCGATGCCCTTGAGTATCTTCTGCTCCGCCTTTTCACCCATGCGGGGAAGGGTGCGGAGCTTGCCATCGAGCGCGAGTTGCCTGACGCCGGCGGGGTCGCAGATCTGGAAGGTGTCCCAGATGAGGGCGATGGTCTTGGGTCCGAGGCCGGAGATCTTTAGCAAATCGAGCATCGCGGGCTGATATTTGTTGAGGAGGTCCTCATGCAATTGCAGCTTGCCCTTGGAGAAAAGCTCCTTGAGGTTGGCGAGCATACCTTTGCCGATGCCGGGGATGGCGAGGACGGCCTTGTCGTCGCCGATGATGGATGCGATCTGCTGCGAGTGGCCTTCGATGACTTCCGCGGCGCGCTTGTACGAGCGGATGCGGAAGGAATCTTCGTTGGCGACCTCCATGAGGTCAGCAGTCTCGTAGAAGATGGTGGCGATGGCGCGGTTATCCATGGGCAGATATAGCGTAGCAGCCTCCAGCTACCTGCTGCCAGCGGAGGGCGACTCGTCACTCACTGCAGCGCGTGACTCGCTCAGGATGACAAAAAAGCGACAGCCGAGCCAAGACAGCAGGCAAAACAAAACCCAGCCCGGTAGGCTGGGTCTTGGCAAGCCCGGCACACACTACTCAGAAGGCGCTGCTGCACGCGTGACTTTTTCCGCCTGAGGACCTTTTTGTCCCTGACTGATCTCGAACTCCACATCATCACCTTCTTGCAGGCTACGATAGCCTTCCGATTCGATGGCGCTTTAGTGAACGAAGACGTCGGGACCATCCTCACGTCCGATAAAGCCAAAACCTTTTGCGTTGTTAAACCACTTCACCTTACCTTTGATCCGAGACATCTTGCGTCCCTCCGTGCTGTTCATTGGGAGGAGCGGCTTTACGTGCATACCACTTCCAGGGCCCGAGATAGCCTTACCTAGTTTGATTGACGAACTGGTGAGAAAAGCTGCTCGACGAGCTGGCGGCCAACTTACAGATAAACGTCCGGGGAACAGGGTGAGGCGTTAGGAATAATATCGCATCGGTCACCTTTGTTGTCAATGTAGTTAATGCCTGAGGAATAAGATTAAGGCCCTGAACATGCATGGTTCAGTGGCGAAGTTCACTTGCGCGCGTGGGCGTACCAGAGCACGGCGGTCATGGTCTTGGCGTCGAAGATCTGCCCCCGGACCACCATCCGGATGGCCTGGGAGAGGGGAATGAGCCACGTCGAGATCTGCTCATCCTCTTCCGGGCGGGCGTCGCCGGCGATGAGCCCGGAGGCGATGAATACGTGCATCTGCTCATCGAGGAAGCCGGGGCTGGCATAAAAGCGGAAGGCGCGGTGCCAGCTTTTCGCGGTGTAACCCGTTTCCTCAAGGAGTTCGCGTTTAGCGGCGGCAAGGCGGGTCTCGCCGGGATCGATGCGTCCGGCGGGGAGCTCCCAGATGCGGGCGCCGACCACGTGGCGGTACTGGCTTTCCAACAGGATGAGGGGATCGCGGGCGGTTTCGTTCTTGAGGCCCAGAACCACGATGGAGCCGGGATGGCGGATAACGTCGCGGCGTCCGCGATAGGCGCCTTCCTGGACGTAGTCGGTATGTACGGAGAAGATCGGCCCCTGATACACCTTCTTGGTGGAGAGCAACTTCACTTTAGCGGGACGTTTAGCCATGGGTGCATGATAATAGTCGCGGCAAAACCATGAAGAAGAAAAGCACAGCTAAAGGGCGCGTCGGAACGACGCGCAGAAAAATGACGGCGGCGGTGGTCGGCGCAGGAAGTTTGGGCCGGGTGCTGGCCCTGGCGCTGCGCGCGGCGGGATATCGGGTAATTGAGATAGGAGTGCGGGCGGCATCGCGGGCGAAGGCGGCGGGATTAGCGCGTCGCGTGGGGGCGGAAGTGGTGGATATTGTGCGCGCGGCGGAGTTTTCCGCGGACGTGATCTGGATCTGCGTGCCCGATGACGCCATCGCGGTGGTGGCGAAGGAATTGGCGCGGAGTGAGACCAAGTGGCGCGGCAAAGTGGTGTTGCATACCAGTGGAGCGTCGTCATCGCGGGAGTTGGCGGCGCTGAAGCGGCGGGGGGCGGCGACGGGGTCGGCGCATCCGATGAACACGTTTGTGAAGACATCGAAGCCGGACTTCCGCGGGGTGCCGTTGGCGGTGGAAGGCGATGCGCGCGCGGTGCGGGCGGCAACGGCAGCCGGCAAAGCCCTGGGTGCTGAAGTGTTTCGCATCAAGCCGGCAGCGAAGGTGCTGTATCACGCGATGGGGGCATTCGCGTCTCCACTGCTGATTTCAACGCTCTATGCAGGGGAAAGGGTCGGACAAGCAGCGGGCATTCGCGATCCGCGGAAGGTGATGGCGCGCATCCTGCGGGAGACGATTGAGAACTTTCTGCAGGAGGGCAGCGCGGCGGCGTTCAGTGGACCCATCCGGCGGGGCGATGTGAAGACAGTCGAGAAGCACTTGAAGGAGTTGAAGCGGGTGCGAGGAACACCAGCGATCTATCGCGTGCTGGCGATCCAAGCGGTACTTGGCTTGCCGGGGCGGGAGAAGGAAGCCATGCTGAGGGCGCTGGGGGTTCGGGAACAACGGAGAGCTAGCCACAAAGTCACAGCGTCTCATAGAGAACATTGAATCATTGAAAAGCAAACCAACCACAAGGTCCTTCGGCCAAACGGCCGGCCTCAGGATGACAAGGTTGAGAGTTAGTGCGGTGCCCGCACAGTCAGGCTCAAGATTTCAAAAAAAACGGACTTGTGGGCAGACGCCAACACAAGGACTTACTTCCCCGTTTTGCCGAACAGGTGGCCGAGTTTTTCCTGCTTGGTCTTCATGTACTTCGCTGACTGGGCGTGGGGTTCGACCTCAGCAGAGACGCGTTCGATTACTTTGATCCCCGCTTCTTCCATCGCAGCGACCTTCTGCGGATTGTTGGAGAGCAGGCGGATCTGCTTGACGCCGAGCTGCTGCAGGATGAGCGCGGGGAGTTCGAACTCGCGATGGTCGGCCTTGAAGCCGAGCTTTTCGTTGGCTTCCACGGTGTCGAGGCCTTGGTCTTGCAGTCCGTAGGCCTGAAGTTTGGCCATAAGTCCGATGCCGCGTCCCTCTTTCTGTTCATAGATGAGGATGCCGTGGCCAGCGGAGGCGATGAGCGAGAGTGCCATCTCCAGTTGCTGGCGGCAGTCGCAGCGGAGCGAGCCGAAGACGTCGCCGGTGAGACATTGTGAGTGGATGCGGACGAGGGACGCTTCCGCACCGACGTTACCCATGACCAGAGCAACGGCTTCTTCAGCGCGGCGGTCGGTGCCGATCTTCCCGGCAAAGCCGAGGATGCGAAAATGGCCCCAGCGGGTGGGGAAGTCGGCTTCAGCGAGCTTCTGGACTGAGTCGGACACGAAATCATTATATTGGTTCATTTCATCATTCCTTCATTGAATCATTGAAAAGCAAAGCAACCGCAAGATCCCTCCCACCCCATCGCGCTACGCGCTCTGGGGCCCCGGCTTCGCCAAAGGGCCGGCCTCAGGATGACAAGGTTGAGAGGTTGTTCGGGGGCCTGCACAGGCAGGAATGCCTGTGCCACGGAAGTGGGAGCCGGTCGGGGATGAGACGTAGCAAGCTTCGTCTCTACAAAGGCCGGTAGGTTCCCAATGGTTCAATGAAGAAATGAGGAAATGAACCAATCCCTGACCCAAGCAGATGATTCGATGGTTTAATAGCGTCGTGGACCAGAAGTTCATCTTAGTCACGCTGCTGGTGAAGCTGGGAGTGTCGGCGGCCATATCGGCGGCACTGGTCCGCTCCTATGAGTTTCACTCCCGCCTGTTCAAAGAAGACAATCGCTCACTGCGCGATACCACCATTCTGACGGTGGCCATCTGCATTCCGTATGGCTTGGGGGTGCAGGTGCGGCATCTCGTCCAGAATTTCAAAGCGGCTGACCTGACTTTTGAAAGCCTGTTCGTGATCGGAGTCATCGGCGGGAAATACGCCGGGGTGCTGGGCGGCCTACTGCTGGCAATCCCGGCGGTGATCGCAGGTGAATACCTGACGCTGCCATTCAACTTGGCGGTGGGATTCGTGGCGGGACTGCTGCGCGACCTGGCGGGCTACTGGGCGGACAAAGAAGAGATCTGGTCGTTCTCGCCGTTCATCGACTTGACCATCTTTCGCTGGATCAAGCGGAACATTCCGCGTCCGCGGATGGATTGGCAGATCACGTTCTTCGTGGTGATCTTAGCTTTCCAGTTTACGCGCATGCAGTTGGGCGTGCTCTTCCCGGGGCAGTTGTTCTCGATCTATGATGCGCATCCGTGGACGTTTGTGGCCATCTGCGCGACGTCGGTGATGTGCGTGGCCATCCCACTGAAGATCTGGAACAACACGCGCACGGAGCTGAAGCTGGAAGATCAGACGCGCTTGCTGCTTGAGGCGCGGCTGGACGCGCTGCAGAGCCAGATCAATCCGCACTTCCTTTTCAATACGCTGAATTCGGTGTCGTCGCTGGTACGGGTGGATCCGGACACGGCGCGCGAATTGATCGTGAAGTTGTCGAACATCCTGCGCACGCTGCTGCGCAAGCATGACGCTTTCTGCAATCTGCGGGAGGAGGTCGCGTTCATCGATGACTATCTCGATATCGAGGTGATCCGCTTCGGCGAAGAGAAGCTGCACGTGCATAAGGAGCTGGATCCGGAGTCATTGGATTGCATCGTACCCAGCATGTTGCTGCAGCCGCTAGTGGAGAACTCGATCAAGCACGGGCTGGCGCCGAAGATCGAGGGCGGCAACATCACCATCCGCAGCAAGCTGATAGAAGACCGGCTGGTGATCCAGGTGCAGGACGACGGCGTGGGCATGGAAGCGACCGGCCAGGTGGAGGCGGTGGGAGTCACACGGGAGGCGGGGTCGGGGTACGGCATCGGGATGAGCAACATCGCCGACCGGTTGAAGGTGCTTTATGGCGATGCGGGAAAGTTGAGCATCACGCCGCCGCCGAGCGGGCAGGGCACGTTGATCACGCTGGAGCTGCCGCTGGTGGAGACGGAGTTGGCGCGGTCGGCGGCGGACAAGATCTATAGTGAGCGCTCGAGAACGCGGGCATGAAACGCGAAGAATTCACAAACAAGCGTGAGTACGTAAAAGATTTGATCATGAGTGCGATGGCCGATGATTTCGAGAGCTTTGAAATCATCATCGCGTGCATGAAGGAATTTGCAAGCGAAGATGGCGAAGGTATCGATTGGTCAGAAGTCCCCAGCCTCCTGAAGGAACTTATCGACGAGGGGGCCGTTCAGGCGTTTGACCTGGAAATCTCGCAAAAGCAGCCGCTGCCTTACTCCCAAGAACGCCTTCACGAACTGTGGTATTACCTCTCGCCCAAGGGATGGCTGACTACAAACAGAGACACAACATCACTTGGTAATCATCGCGACCGCTCCAACACTTTCGCGTAGAACTCCTCATAACGCAGAATGATCTTGCTGGAGCAGAAGCGCGCCTGCGCTTCAAAGCGGGCGGCCTCGCCCATGTTGCGGAGCTTGGCTTCGTCGGAGAGGATGTCGATGGCGTATTTGGCCATGGTGTCGACGTCGCCGACTTCGGCGAGATATCCGGTCTGTCCGTGGTCGATGAGTTCAGGAACGCCACCGACGTTCGTTGCGATGGCCGGAACTTTGCAGGCCATGCCTTCGAGGGCGGCCAGGCCGAATGATTCAAGCTCGCTGGGCATGAGCATGAGGTCGGCGACCGGCAGCTTCTCGTGAATATTGTCAGCCTTGCCCAGGAAGATGACCTTGTCCTGGATCTTTTTTTTCTTGGCCATCCACTCGGCAGTAGAGCGCTCGGGTCCGTCGCCCATCATCACCAATTTGCTGGGAATCTTTTTCTGCACGCGGTCAAAGATCTCAATGACGTCCTGCACGCGCTTGACGGGGCGGAAGTTGGAGAGGTGGACGAGGATGCGTTCGTCGGGCTGGGCATAGAGAGCGCGATCATCGGCGGTGGCGGAGTCGCGCCGGTAGAGGTCGCAATTCACAAAATTGTGGATGACCTTGATCTCGTTCTCGACTTCGAATTCCTTAAGGGTACGGTCGCGCAGATAATTCGAGATGGCGGTGACGCCATCGCTCTGCTCGATGGAGAAGCGGGTGATAGGCAGATAGGAGCGGTCGAGTCCGACGAGGGTGATGTCCGTCCCGTGGAGCGTGGTGACAAAGGGCAGCTTGCGCTTGGATCCGTTGCGGGCGGTGGCCAACATCTGTTTCGCGAGCAGCGCGCTCACCGAATGGGGAATGGCGTAATGAACGTGGAGGAGGTCGAGTTGGTAGATGTCCGCAACCTCGGCCATGCGCGTGGCCAGCGCGAGGTCGTAGGGAGGGTATTGGAATAAAGGATATTGCGAGACGTTCACTTCATGGAAGTGGATGTTGGCATGAGCTTCCGTGAGGCGGATAGGCAGGGAATAGGTGATGAAGTGGACTTCGTGTCCACGCTGGGCGAGCTCGATACCGAGCTCGGTGGCAACGACTCCGCTGCCACCGTACGTTGGATAACATGTGATGCCGATCTTCATAGAGAAGCAGCCGTCAGCCATCAGTCGTCAGTAAAAACCTCAGGGGCTAAAGCCCCGCTGGTTACGGCCCTTACGGCGCGGCTAAAGCCGCGCCCTGATACGTGTGTTGCTCGAGTCAGAGTCGTCAGTGAAACCTTGCCGGAGTAAAGCCACGCCCTGATGCCTGCGCCGCAATTCGAACCAGACCATTCGATGCTCCCACTGGAGGGAGGATTCAGACTAAAAGTCAGCCGCCACTAACTACCCCTAAATTGACTACGCTAACCAACTACCATTTATTCAACCAAAGGCTGGCCGCTAAATGTCGGCGAAGGTGATGAGTGAGATGTGGTGGCGGCGAAGGGTCTCGAGCGCCGCCGTCGAAGTAAGCACCTTCAATTCTTCGCCGCGGGAGGCGCGCAGCCGGGTGTCAACGCCTTCGAGGTCAGAGTCGTTATAGCCGGGGTGACAGACGAACTCCCAATCTCCTTCAGGGATGGAGCCGATGAGGGCGTCGAAGAGTTTCTGATCGAGCGCGCCGGTGGCGATGATGCCAAAGGTTCCGTGAGTGGTGCGGAGTCCGGCGGCTTCGACTTCGATCTGGAAGGCGCGGGCAAAGCGGCGCAAGGCGCGGACTTCGGTGTAGCGTACCCAGAGCTTGGGCCGCTTCATGAAGGTAGCGAAGGCGAGGGCCTTGAGCGGAGCAAAGGGATTGCGCACGGCCCGGATGCCGCAATCGCGGGCGGCGCGCAGCAGCGGACGCAGGACCTGGGGAAACATGTGGGTGTGTTTGTGCGTGTCGAAGTGCGTGAGGTCGATGCCGGCAGTCTGGAGTTTGCGGATCTGCGCGGTGGCTTCGCGGGTGATCTCGTCGGCGTGAAGTTTGCCGCTGAGGGTGGCTTGGGCAAAACCGGCAATGCCGGTGCGGAAGACTTGAGTTTGGCCCCCGGGGGCAAGCAGGGAAGGGACTTCAGCGGGGGGCAACAGGGGCGTGCCGTCGACCAGCATGGCGTGGCAGCCGATGCGGAGTTTTGGGTGCGACTGGACCAAGGCGAGGGCGTGATCGAAAGCCTGAGAGCTGGCCATCAAGGTGGAAGAGGTGACGGTGCCGGCCTGGTGGCACTCGACGATGGCGCGGTTCACCCCGGGGGTAAGACCGAGATCGTCGGCATTGATGATGAGGCGGCGCATGCGGGGTTGGAGGATACGGGAACTGGAGGGATTGTAAACAAAAGCCCCGCGCAGAGCGCGGGGCTTTTGTAACAAACCCGGGGGGAGGGAAACTTGTTAGCCGGCGAGGGCCTTGCTCTCAGCCGGAGCTTCGGCGTCGCCGAGGAAGACTTTGATCTTCTCCAGCAAGGTGGGGAAGAGATTTTCTTTAGAGAGGACGGTGACGTCCTTATTACCGTCGAGGTCGCTGTAGCCGGTGACGATGATGATGGGGATATTGGGAGTCTTTTCGCGGACCTTCTTGGCGAGTTCGAGGCCGTTCATGCCTTCCATGCGGAAGTCCGTGACGAGCATATCGAACTCTTCTTTATCGAGATTGGCGAGGGCGTCAGAGGCGTTGTAGGCGCTGACGGCGCGATAGCCCTGCATGCTAAGGATCTCGCAGCTCAGGCGGGCGAGGACTTCGTGGTCGTCGACGAAAAGAATAGCTTTCACAGTGGTCCCCCTGGTGCGGCAGAAGAATCGTGCGGCAGAAGATCCGAACGGGCTTGCAGGGTATCCGAGAACTTACAAGGTAATTTGTTTCCCACAGCGGGCTTAAAGATGCCTGAGGCCGGACAAAAAGTTGGCTTGCCGGAGGCCGGGTAAGGCGCGGCAGGAGAGCAAGAGTACACCAAAATGCGCGCGAAGTCTGACCAATTTGCCCGATTTGACCGATTTTTCCGGGGTCACGTATACTCAAAGGGTACCGAACAAGCGTGCGGAACGTGAGTGTACGCTCCCTGGCTGGGGGCGGTTAGCTCAGCTGGTTAGAGCACCTGCCTTACAAGCAGGGGGTCGTAGGTTCGAGTCCTACACTGCCCACCATCAACATTCCAGCAAAGTGAAGGTACCATCCGGTGGTGACGCGCCGGGGGCAAGCTTTATCTCATCGCTCCGGCTGGCGCCGGGGCAGCCACCATGCGCAAGCAGAGTGGGGACGTAGTTCAGTTGGTTAGAACGCTGCCCTGTCACGGCAGAGGCCGCGGGTTCGAGTCCCGTCGTCCCCGCCATCTTTTCACCTGCCTACCGCGCCTGAGGATGCCCCCGCATCACTTGCTGGCTGGACTTCTCGACTTTTCCGCGAACGCCTCCGCGACTTTCAACGCAAGCGAGGACGTATCAGCGTACGAGATGTTCGACATCACGGCGACGACGATCCCGTGTTTGCGAAACGTCATGAATGAGACAACGTTCCCGCCCAACGACTCGCCGTCGTGACCGACGGCCAGGGTTTGTTCACCCGTCAGGGTGACGGTCTCAAGGTCCCAGCCAAGACCGTAACCAGTCTCCTTCCCCGAGGGCAGTCGCTGCGACGTCTGTAGTAATCGGACGGTAGCGGGTTGCAGCAGTTTGCCACTGTTGATCGCCAGGCCGAAGCGCACCAGGTCGGATGGGGTAGAGAGGAATGCCATGGAGCCGGCATAGCAGGACAGGTCGAGCTCGCGCATCAAGTGCAAGCCGTAGCGGGGATTCGCCGCGAATCTCGGGAAGTAGAAGGTCGCCCTATCCGGGATCTCAATCGTCGTGGACTCGGCCCTCGTTCTATTCATTCCCAGTGGTTCGAAGATCTGCTTCCGCATGAACGTCAGGAACGGCTCCCCCGCGGCGGCTTCGGCGGCGGCGCTCACGAGGATCCAGCCGTAGTTCGAATACCGGTATTGCATGCCCGGCTCGAACAGCAACGTACGATCCGCAAAGACTGGCAGCCCCTCGACCGGCCGCTCGCATCGCTGGGAAAATAGCGGCCCCTCGTCACCCCCATCGGTCCTGACGCCGGCGACATGCCCCATCAACTGGCGCAGCCTGACGGGCCATTGCTTCTTCGGGTATTGAGGGACGTATGTCTGAATCTCCTCGTCCAGCTTCAGCCGGTCCTTCTCCAGTAGCATGCCGACCGCTGCGGAGGTGAGCACCTTGGAGGCGGTTCCGATCCTAAACCGAGTAACCGGCGTGACCGGCGCGCGCTTATCGATATCCGCCCAGCCGAAACCTTCCGCCCACACGATGTCGCCACCGACTCCGACGGCCACCGAAAGCCCCGGCAGATTCTGCTCTGAAAGGCCTGCCCGCATGATCTGGCGCCCGCGATCCACCGCTTCGGTCCATTGTTTCGACGGCTCCGAATGCGTCACCGACGGCGCGCTCTGCGGCTTCTCGTGCAGCGGCGTTGCGGTGTATCTCATATACATGGGGAGGATCCCCAGTGCGATCGTGAGTAGTAAGCCGACAGCCGCGACGATCAGCGCGAGCCAAGTCGCTGGCCGATTCCAATTCTTCGACACATTCCCTCCGCAGCGATTGAAAGGTCGTTTGTAAATCGTCCTAAACTTTATAATACAAAGTTTACGGCAGAGGCTGCGGGTTCGAGTCCCGTCGTCCCCGCAATTACTTCCTGCCTACACCTCCCAACTCTTCCCACGAGATTCTTCCCCAAGCCGCTACAAGTCTGGGATAATACCGACGGTTTCCGGGTACCCGAGCAGTACGATCGTCTACGGAGGGAATCAATGAAGTCACGCACCGCCGTTTTGCTTGCCATCCTGCTCTTCACCGCAACCTCGCTGTATTCCCAGACATTCCGTGGTGGCCTGAACGGAACCGTGACCGACGCCAGCGGGGCCGTGGTGGCAGGCGCGACGGTCACGGTGGTCAATAGCGGGACCGGCCTGAAACGCAGCGTCCAGACGGATGACAGCGGCAATTTTTTCTTCAATGAACTTCCGCTGGGTGAATACGAGGTCAGCGCCGAAAAGGCGAGCTTCAAGACGAAAACGGTGAAGGGCGCGGCGGTGGGGGTGGCCAGCAGCCAGCGCGTGGACATCCAACTCACGGCGGGCGAAAGCTCTGAGGTAGTGG
>JBKKBM010000250.1:0-6961 GCA_046714215.1 Terriglobales bacterium
ACCGCCTACTGCATGGTGCCGAGGTCGACTATGGCGACACTAACCACGTCGCCAAGCTCTATGGCCGCATCGTCATGTTCTTCAATCGAAGGTATGGCAGCAAAATCAACGAGTTCGTCAGAGCACCCCAGCGGCATCCATTCGGTAACTTCGAGGGACTAAACTTATGGCTCGAGCGGTTGTCGCCTGATTCCGTTCCACAGCTACAGAATCTTTGGGCTGAATTCGCCTCCCAACGTAAGAGCGGTGTAAACAGAGAGCCACCCGGCTATCGGTCAATCTTCAGCATGCCTTCCGGCTACTAGGCCAGGCCTGCCTAGAGGGGGTGCAACCATTTTGATCTCCTCCCCCAGTCCACCTACAGTCCACTGAGCGTCCCGAAATGTCCCGCAGCGCCCCCAAGCGGCTCTCCGTGTCCGCGTATGTCATTGATTTCCTGACAGTGAGGCAATTCGAATCCCTGTCTCTCCGCCAGTTTTTCCGATAGGCGACGACCACCCCCGAAATGCCAGGGAGTTCTACTAGCGTCGGCGTGACTTTGCCAGCAGGCGCAGGATCTCCAAGTAGAGCCAGATCAGCGTTACCATCAATCCGAACGCAGCGTACCACTCCATGTACTTGGGCGCGCCCTGCTGCGCGCCGCGCTCGATAAAGTCGAAGTCGAGCACGAGGTTCAAGGCGGCGATCACGACGATGAACAGGCTGATGCCGATGCCGATCAGGCTGGAGTCGTGCAGGTAGGGCAGGGTATAGCCGAAGAAGCCCATGCCCATGGAGACGAGATAGACGAGCGCGATGCCGCCGGTGGCCGCGCCCACGCCCAACTTAAAATTCTCCGTGGCCTTGATCCAACCGGACTTGTAAGCCATCAGCAGCGCGGCCAGTGTGCCGAAGGTGAGTCCTACCGCCTGCATGACGATGCCCTGGAATTGCAGCTCGTAGAAGGCGGAGATGCCGCCCAGGAAGAGGCCTTCCAGCACCGCGTACATCGGCGCCGTGATCATAGCCCAGGACTTCTTGAAGACCGTGACCAGCGCCAGGATAAAGCCACCGAGCGCTCCGATCCCGATCCACGGCAACGCGGTGGCGGGATCGCGCGTCGTGAAAAACTGGTTCCAGACCCATGCCGCCGGCAAGAGGGTGAGGACCAATAGCAGGCCCGTCTTGTTCATGGTCCCATGGATCGTCATCACTTCGCCGGCACCCTGGGAGTGCGAGATGGCAAAGGTCTTGTCGTTCAGTACTGGATTCGCGGTGCGCACCGTGTAACCTCCCTCGTAAAAGCTGCCCACCGCCTACGTGTCATTGCGCTTGAAACATTCCCGGCCCGCGCAACAACAGTGCGGATGCGCGTACGATTCGTCCGGGCCTACCGTCCCCATGGTACGCAGGCACCAGTAGACGGCGGTGCTGGAATCGCCGTGCTGCCAGGCATGCGCGCCGACGAGCGCGCCAAAGGCCGTTTTCGTCCGCAGCATGGTGCAGACCTCCGGCAACTCTTGTTCCGGCCTGACCTCTTCATCCATGAACTCGCGTTCCATAAACTCACGTCCCATTGAAGTCACGTCCCATGAAGTCACCTCTCATAAACTCACGTCCCAGGAAGCCGCTTCCCAGGAAGTCACGACCCATAAACTCACGCATGGCGGACTCCCGCAGCGGCGAGGATGGTCCGCCGCACCACAGTTTCAAAGATAGGAACCTTGTATCCGTTGCGGGCCAGCGGCGTCGCGCCGGCCAGCGCCGCTTGGGCGGCGGCGGTGGCGGTCTCCACGGAGACAGCTTTGCCCAGGAGTGCGGCTTCCGCTTCTTTGGCACGTCGCGGAATGGGTGAAGCCGCGCCGAGGATGACATTCGCTTTGGATACCTTGCCGCCGTGCTGCTCTAAAGCGACGGCAACTTCCGCCAACGGCCAGTCGAAGGATTCTTTCTCTCCCAGCTTCATGTAAGCGGACGTCGAGCCGGCACTCGGCGCGGGAATGCGTATCTCGGTGAGCAGTTCGCCGGCTTGCAGCGAGTTCTCGCGCAGGATGCCTTCCGTGGGCAGCACAAAAAAGTCTTCGAGTTTGATTTGGCGTTTTCCTTTGGCCGAAGTCAGTTCAATGGAAGCTCCCAATGCGATTAATGCCGCCGCCGTGGCCGACGGGTGCACGATGGCACACAGCGCATTGTCAAAGATGGCGTGATATTCATTCTCGCCATCCTGAGCGAAGCAGCGGTTGCCGCCCTTTTTCAAACAATGAAACGTCTGGCTGCGGAAGTACCAGCAACGCGGACGCTGCAGCAGATTCCCACCGACGGTGGCCATGTTGCGGATCTGCGGCGTGGCGGCATGACCGGCCGCGTCAGCCAAGGCGGTGTACCGGCTACGCACGGTGGCGTCGGTATCGAGTTGTGCCAGCGTGACCAGCGGTCCGATGCGCAAGCCGCCGGTATCCGCCGTGAGCCGCGACAGTTCTTTGACATTGCGAATGTTGACCAACTGCTTAGGGGTGTCCAAGCCCTCTTTCAGACGATCAACGAGGTCGACCCCGCCGGCCTTGAAGAGGACACCATCGCCCGCTTGCGCGATGGCCTCCTGCACGGTACGCGCTTCACTCCATGCGAATCGGTTCACAGAGCACCTCCGCTGGTCGGTGACCCAGCCGTTTTGATCTTGCCCAGTACGCCGAGCACGCGCGCCGGCGTCATCGGCAGCTCACGGATACGGACGCCGGTGGCATTGAAGAATGCATTCGCCATGGCCGCCGACGTGGGAATGGTGGAAGGTTCGCCGATGCCGCTGGCGTCGGTGGAACTGCGCGCGATGAGGTCCTCAAGGAAGTGGACTTCGATGGGCGGCGTCTCCTTCGCGCCCAGGATCTTGTATTGCTCCAGGTTGGGATTGACCATGACGCCGGTATTTCGGTCGAGTTTGCGGTCTTCATACAGGGCAAAAGAGATGCCTTGCAGGATGCCGCCATTCACCTGGCTCTGCAGCGCCAGCGTATTCATGGGGCGTCCGCAATCGTGCACGGCCAGGAAGCGGACAGGTCTGATGACACCCGTTTCCGTATCCACTTCGATCTCGCAGAATTGCACCCCGCCGATGAACATGCGTTCCCGCGCGCCGTACTCGGGAGCGCGCTGGGCGTGGGCTGAGATCTGCTCCTTGTTCATCTTGGCTGCGGCCTGGCGGAAGGTGAGGGAAGCGCCGCCGGCGACGGAGACTTTTCCATCGGCAAAGACAAGTTTGTCGGGAGTCGTTTTCAGCACGGGTGCGATGGCTTCCGCGAACTTCAGCCGCGCTTTGTACGCGGCGTTGCGCGCCGCCGGCGTGAATGAACCGGTAGTCTGACTGCCGCCGGAGGGTGGGCCGCTGGGGGAGTTGGTATCGCCGATGCGGATGGTGATGTCCTTCGGCTGGAGACCGAATTCCTCCGCTACCACCTGCGCGATGACGGTCTTGATGCCGCCGCCGATGTCCTGCACCGCGGATAGCGCTTCCACGGCGCCATCATTGGTGATGCGGACTTCGCATTCGGAATCGCGGCTGCCGATGCGGTACCACACTGACTGGGCCACGCCCATGCCGCGTTTCACGGGACCGGGATCGGCTCCTGGCGCATGGCGCTTGCTCCAGCCAAAGCGTTCGGCGCCGATGCGGCGCTCCATGCGACGCGGCTCGTTGGAATCGTTCTTGTCCATAACGGCGAGCACGTCCAGGTTCACCTTGTGGGCAAGTTCGTCGATGGATTGCTCGAGCGCGAAGCATCCCTGGGGATGTCCGGGAGCGCGGAAGGCCGCGCCGGGGCCGCCGTTGGTGAAAACGTCAGACTCTTCGGTCAGCACGTTGGCGCAGTCGTAAAGATTCTGGACCGGGCCAGCGCTGCCCGCGCCGGTACCGACGCCCGCCGTGCCATAGCTGATGAGGTGCATCGCCTGAAGTTTGCCGTCCTTGGTGGCACCGAGCTTCAAGCGTTGGATGGAGCCGGGACGGTTGCCTCCGCCCCAGTGCTCTTCTTTCCGGTCGAGAAAAAGTTTGACTGGGGCGTTCGCCTGGCGCGAGAGCCGAGCGGCGATCACGCCGGAATTACCGGCGCCGAATTTTGCGCCAAAGCCTCCGCCCATGAACTCAGTGACGACCCGGACTTTGCTCTTAGGAAGGTCGAAGATAGCGGCGAGTTCATCGCGGACGCTGAGCGTGCCTTGCGTGGATGCATAGACGGTGAGGCTGTCCTGCTTCCAATCGGCAACGACGCCGTGGGTCTCGAGCGCGGAGTGGGTCTGGACCTGAGTGCGGAATTCTCCCTCGACAATCACCTCGGAGGCAGCGAAGCCCTTTTCCAGGTCACCGCGCGGACCTCGGCCTTGTCCACCCTTTGACGGCCCGCGCACGTTGCCCTTTTGCGGAACGCCCTGGGCTCCGCCTCCGCCCCCGGCTGAACCGGCGGCGGCCGCTATGCCCGGGAACACCAGCGGAGAGCCTTTTTTACGGGCTTCGTCGATCGTCAGCACGAAGGGAAGAGTTTCGTATTCGATCTTGACCAGATTGGCCGCTTCGGCCGCTATCGCGGCCGAGGTGGCGGCGACCGCGGCGATGGGCTGTCCCGCGTAGCGCACGACGGGATATTTCGAAGGCAGTTCTTTGGATTTGTCAATCAACTCGGCGTTGCCCAACACGCGTTCGACGACATGCACGGCGCGAACGCCGGAAAGTTTTTCCGCAGCGCTAGTGTCTACCGACTTGACGCGGCCATGCGCGACCGTGGAAGAGACCAGCTTGGCATAGAGCATGCCGGGAAGCTTGATGTCGCTGGGGTACTTCGCACTGCCGGTGACTTTCAAATGACCGTCGTAACGCGGGACGGGTTTACCGATCTGTTTCAGTTGCGCGTTGGGAGGGAGCGGAGGAGGTTCGTCGGCGGGAATGGTGCGCTCCACTTCGGTGATGGCGCCGCCGGTGATGCCTTTTTGAAATTTCTCTTTGCGGGTGGCATCGGCGGGCGGCGCCGCCGGTTGCACCGATTGTTGCACCGATTTCGGCTCCTGCTTGATGGCTTCGGAGGCGGACTTGCTGGGTTGCTGGGTGTTCATGCGATGCCCCCTGCTTCATTCTTCACTTCAGTTTTTACGGCGGTGCGGCCCTTGGCCGTGGCGAGGGTAGCGGCGAAAACTTTGGGATAGGTGCCGCAGCGGCAGAGATTGCCGCTGGTGGCGTGGCGAACATCGTCGAGGGTGGGATTCGGCTTGCGTTCGAGCAGCGCGGCGCAGCTCATGACCATGCCGGGGGTGCAGTATCCGCATTGCAAAGCGTCGTGGGCGACGAAGGCCGCCTGGAGCGGATGCATCTGTCCGCCCTTGGACAATCCCTCGATGGTCGTGACGGCGCGGTCGCCCACGTCAAGCGCAAACGTCATGCAGGAGTTCACTGGCATGCCGTCGAGCCACACCGTGCACGCGGAGCAGGAGCCACGATCGCACACTACTTTGGTGCCGGTCAGGTCGAGCGAATTACGCAGTGCGTCTGCCAGCGTGGTGCGCGGTTCCACCGCGACTTGCTTCACCGCACCATTCACGCGCAGCGAAATGTTGACGGCATCTGGGCCGAGAACCTTGGGGCCTGCGACCGCTGCGCTCTGGGCCAGCAAGCCGGAGTCAAGGACGGCCGAACCTGCCGCCGTCAATCCGGCGCCTTTAAGAAATGCCCGCCGGCTGACCGCCGGGTTGCTGGGGAAGGTGGAATCTTCAGGGGGTCTGCGCTTTGCCATATTGCCTCCGGGGGCAAAAAAAGGACCACAACATAATGAACCTGAAGGAGACATTAATGCAACCGCGCCGGTGGAACGGGAAGACGCAAACAAAAAACGGGGAGCCTTGGCGGCTCCCCGGTGGGTTCAAGCTCAAACTGAAACGTTTAGCGAAAATGTGCGATGAACCTGGGACAGTTCTTTTTTTGCTGGCATCCTCGCCGGATTTATCACTGTCAAACCCCCTTTGGAGTACGCGAATCTTACTGAGGGAGATTGACCATCATGAAAATGGAATCATTGCAGGAACTCTACGTAGCGGGACTCAAGGATATTTATTCGGCGGAAAGGCAATTGGTGAAGGCGCTGCCCAAGATGGCGAAAGCGGCGTCGTCCGATGAGCTGCGCCAGGGCTTTGAAGACCACTTGGAAGAGACGAAAGTCCAAGTCGAACGGCTGGAGCAGATCTTCGAGGAATTGGGGGTGAGTCCGCGCGGCAAGAAGTGCGTGGGCATGGAAGGGCTCATTGAGGAAGGCAAAGAGCTGATGGAGGAGGACGCGGATCCGGACGTCATGGATGCCGGGCTCATCGCCGCCGCACAACACGTGGAGCACTACGAGATGGCGGGTTATGGATGCGTCCGTACCTTCGCCGAGCTGTTGGGTTACAAGGCTGCGGCCAAGCTTCTGCAGCAGAGCCTGGACGAAGAGGGCGCTGCTGACAAGAAGCTGACCGGCTTGGCGCAAAGCATCAACGTGGAGGCGCAGAAGGCCGCGTAGGACCCGCCCTATTCAAGTCCAGGCCTGCTCCGGCGGGCCTGGCCTGCTTTTCGATCTTCGGTGGTACCCTTAAATCTATGTTGCTCGAACACCTCGGCCTTATCGGTAATTGTCAGTTTTCTGCACTGGTGGATCGCAGCGGCGAAGTGGTGTGGTGCTGTCTCCCGCAATTCGATTCCGAGCCTGTGTTTTCCACGTTGCTGGATGCGCAGGCCGGCGGCAGATTCTCCATTGGGCCGGCGGAAGGCGAAGCGGGCGAGCAGGCCTACATCAAGAACACGAATGTGCTGGAGACGACGTTCAAGACGGCCTCCGGTTCATTCCGCGTATTGGATTTTGCGCCCCGATTCCAGATGTACGATCGGATGTTCCGTCCGACCCAGTTGTTTCGCGTCGTCGAGCCGCTGGAGGGATCTCCGAGGATCCGCGTGACGTGCGATCCGCGATTGGGT
>JBKKBM010000251.1:0-5239 GCA_046714215.1 Terriglobales bacterium
ACCGAAGATTCTACCGCATGGGAACGGGCCCGAACAAAGTTATGCGAGCGCCTACGCTGCATCTTTAGCAAAGTAAGTGAGGACGATGTCCGCGCCGGCACGTTTGATCGAGGTCAGCGATTCCAGCATCACTCGCTGGCCGTCCACCCAGCCATTGCGCGCCGCCGCCTGGATCATGGCGTATTCACCGGAGACTTGATACGCGGCCAAGGGCAGATCAAAGCGCTGGCGCGCAGCTGCGATCACGTCGAGGTACGGAAGCGCAGGCTTGACCATGACCATGTCCGCGCCTTCAGCCATGTCGAGTTCGATCTCGCGCATGGCTTCGCGCAGGTTGGCGCCGTCCATCTGATACGACCGGCGATCGCCGAATTGCGGCGCTGAATCCGCCGCCTCACGGAAAGGCCCGTAGAATGCCGACGCGAATTTCGCCGCATAAGAAAGGATAGGCACGTTGCTCATGCCTTCACCATCCAGCGCCTGGCGGATGGCGTGCACGCGGCCGTCCATCATGTCTGACGGCGCAATGATGTCGACGCCCGCCTCCGCCAAGGACACCGCCGTCTTAGCCAGCAGCTCCAGCGTGGCGTCGTTCGCGATCTCAAAATCTAAGTCCGGCGTGGCGGACGTAGCCGTAGATTCGTGTTTGGGCGCGCGTCCCGCTGCGGCTGAAGCTCCCGCACCAAACGAATGTACCGGCATGCGTACCCTTTGCTCCTCCGCCGGGCCGCGCTTGCGCTCGATGACTCCGCAATGGCCATGACTCATGTATTCGCAGAGGCAGACGTCCCCGATCACCAGCACGTCTTTCACTTCGGCCTTGATGGCGCGGGTGGCGCGTTGCACCATGCCATCGTCTGACCACGCCCCGCTGGCAATGTCATCTTTACTCTCCGGCAGCCCGAAGAGGATCACGCCGGGGATGCCGAGCGACTTGCACTCCGCCACTTCTTTCACGGCTTCGTCCACGGAGAGGTTGAAGACCCCGGGCATGGAGCCGATCTCGCGGCGCACGCCTTCCCCCGGGCAAACGAACAAGGGGTAGACAAAGCTTTCCGGCGTCAGGCGGGTCTCGCGTACCAGCGACCGCAACGTCTCTGACTGCCGCAGGCGCCGCATCCGGATGGAAGGAAAGCCCATAAGCCGGAATCTTATCAAAAGGGGTGCCTCGGTCGCCCGGCGACGCGATTTTTGCTTGCTTTTCCCGCCGCTTCCGGCAAAATCCTTGCCAAACCTCCCAGGGTACCTCGGTAACTTTCGTACATGTACGCCCGCCACTATCATCGTTTCGCACGACGTTACGCACGCACCCATCATGTCTGTATTTCGCAGTAAGCACGTCAATCTATTTTTGCTCGCCGCGCTACTGGTGTACGCCGGCATCGCATTGTTGGTCCCAAAAAGTTACGGATTGACGGTGTTTGGCAACCTGGCGCAGGCCTTTCTGCAGGCGTTTGCGGTGTTCGCGCTGCTGTTGAACCTGCCCCGGGCCGCCGGACACCAGCGCTGGTTCTGGAGCGGCCTGGCGGTGGGCGGCGCGCTGTGGCTGGCGGGCCAATGTTTGTGGGTCTATTACGAAGTGTTCCTGCGGACCGACGTCCCTGATCCGTTCCTGGCCGACGTTCTTTTCTTTTTGCATACCGTACCCCTCATCGCCGCAGCCACGCTCCAACCGCATGCCACGTTCGCCGAAGGCGATCACCGCCTGCGCCAGGGGTACTTCGATTTTGCGATGTTGCTCGTCTGGTGGGTGTTCCTCTACGGATACGTGGTGGGACCGTGGCAGGTGGTGGATCCCAATCCGTTGGAATTCGGCGGCCGTTACAACGTCCTCTACCTGATCGAGAACCTGGTGGTCATCCTCGCTTTCGGGGCCTTGTGGTGGCGGACCCAGCGCTCCTGGCGCCAGGTCTATCGCAATCTTTTCGTCGCGTACACCGTGTATAGCCTGGCTTCCCTCGGCATCAACATCGCCATCGACCAACAGCTTTACTACACCGGTGGGATCTTTGACATTCCCCTGGTGGCCGCGCTGCTGCTGCAGGCCTACGCGGGCCTTCATGCCTATCGCACGCGCCTGGAGTCGGAGGCGCCGATCACGTCCTTACAAATACAGAGCTTTTGGCACGCGCGGCTCTCGATCATGGCCGTTCTGTCCATGCCCCTGTTCGGTTTTTGGGTGCTGAGCGAGACCTCCATGCCGGAGAATATCCAGCGCTTCCGCCTGATCCTGACCCTCGCCTGCATGCTGGCCTTGATGCTGCTGCTGTTCTTCAAACAAGCGCTCATGGACCGTAAACTGCTGGCCTTGCTGGAAGGCACGCGCGCTTCTTACGACGATCTGCAGCGGCTGCAAGGGCAACTGGTGCAGACCGAGAAGCTGGCCTCCATCGGACGCCTGGTGGCGGGCGCCGCCCATGAGATCAACAATCCGCTGACTGCCATCCTAGGTTACTCAGACTTGCTGGTGGAAGAGGGGAAGCTGGCCCCGGAGCAACAGGAGATGGCGGAAAAGATCCGCCAGCAGGCCCGCCGCACCAAACACCTGGTGCAGAACTTCCTTACCTTCGCCAAGCAGGCGCCTACTCGCATGATGCCTATCGACATGGCGTCCGTGATTGAGGATGCCCTGCAATTACAGGAACTTGATTTAGGGCACCGCAACATCCACACGGTGACCCGGCTGCCCGCTGGCCACGTGATGGTCAATGGGGATGCCAATCATCTGCTGCAGATGTGTGTCCACATCTTTAACAACGCCATGGAGGCCATGGCGGACGCGCATGGCCAAGGCACGATGACCGTCGCACTGGAGGCGCGGGACGACCAGGCCGTGATGACGTGCCAGGATACGGGCCCCGGCGTGGCTGAACCCGACCGCATCTTCGATCCCTTCTACACCACCAAGGCCGTGGGCAAAGGCACCGGGCTCGGGCTAAGCGCTTGCTACGGCATCGTCCGCGATCATGGGGGCCAGATCGGCTGCACTAACCTGCCGCAAGGCGGCGCTATCTTCACCGTCTCCTTGCCGTTGGCTATGGTCGAGAGTCGCGTAGCCACAGCCTCTACGCCCGCACCGCCGCGCTAGCCGTTCGTCGCGGCATCCCCGCGTCGCCATCCCTGCGATACCATGAAGACATGCGGCACACGAGCGCGCGGGTACTGGAATTCGATTCCTTGCGAGAGATAGTCCGCGCCTATGCCGCTTCCGCTCTGGGCAAGGACCGCATCGCCGCGCTCGCTCCCTCCAGCGATCGCGAATGGATCGAAGCTCAGCACCGCCTGACCGCGGAGGTCCGAGTCTTTTACCGTAGCGGGGGACGCTTCGAGTTCGCCGGACTCGAAGATCACACCAAGTTGCTGGATAAATCGCGCATCCAGGGCGCGGCGCTGGAGATCGCCGAACTGCGCGACATCCTGCTGATCGCCGACCGGGCATCCGAGTGGCGCAGCATCGCCCTCAATCCTCCGGCCAGCATGCAGGAAGGATGGCCGGCGGTGGAGGCGCTTTCCCGGCGCGTGCAAGACCTTTCTCCCTTGCTGGCTTTCTTCCGCAACAAGATCTTGCCCGATGGCACCCTCGACGATAAAGCCTCGCCGGAACTGGCGCGCGTTCGCCGGGAGATTGAGAAGCAACGCCGGTCGATCCAGGAATCCCTGCGTGGGTACCTGCGGCGATTGGCCGAAGGCGGCGCCGTGCAGGACGAACTCGTCACCATTCGCGGCGAACGCTTCGTCATTCCCGTGAAGATTGAGCAGAAGAACCGGGTGAAGGGCGTGGTCCATGGCGCAAGTTCCAGCGGCCAGACCGTATTTATCGAGCCCATGGAAACCATCGAGCAGAACAACGAACTAGTGCGTCTGCTCGACGAAGAACAAGCGGAGATCCATCGCATCCTCGTAGAGATGACGCGCCGCGTGGCCGAGCGGGTTGATGATCTCAACGCTGCCACTGATGTGCTCGGCGAACTGGAACTGCAATTCGCCAAAGCGCGCTTCGCGGAAGATTACAACTGCGCCATGCCCAAGTTGACCGCAGGCGACTTGGCCTTACTGCACGCCCGCCACCCGGTGCTCGAGCGCAATCTACGGACGCAAGGCAGGTCCGCAGTGCCGATGTCGCTGGAGTTACGAGATAACCATCGGCAACTCATCATCAGCGGCCCTAACACCGGCGGCAAGACCGTGGGCCTCAAAACCGTGGGTCTGCTCGCATTGATGGCCCAGGCCGGCATTCCCGTGACCGCCGAGAGCGCGGCCCTGCCCGTCTTCGACTCCGTGCTCGCCGACATCGGCGACTACCAGTCCATCGAGCAGAATCTCTCTACCTTTTCCGCGCATGTGACCAACATCGACTTCATCTCCAAGACCGCGCGGCGGGAGTCGCTGGTGCTGCTCGACGAACTTGGCTCCGCTACTGATCCCGAAGAAGGTGCGGCCCTGGCTGTTTCCATCGCCGAGCATTTCCGCAACATCGGCGCCATCACCATCGTTTCCACCCATCACACCGCGCTCAAAGTTTATGCCGCCAACGCGGCGGGCGTGCTGAATGCTTCTGTGGGCTTCGACGAGAAGACCTTGCAGCCTACCTATCAGCTCCGCGTCGGAGTGCCCGGCGCGTCAGCGGGGATCAACATCGCGCACCGCCTGGGATTGAATCCCGAGATCACCACCGCCGCGCGCGCCAAGTTGAAGACGCAGACCCAGGACGTCGCCTACTTCCTCGATCGCTTGCAGACCGAAGTCGGCGAACTGGAAAAGGAGCGTGCCCATCTCCGCGGAAAGGAACAGGAAGTAGCCCGCGAGAAGAATCGGCTGGCGTCAGAGGGTCTTACGGAGCAGCGGAACAAGCTGCGCGAGATGGAGAAAAAAGTCGAAGCGTTGCTAAAAGACTTTGAATATCAGGCGCGTGAAGCCGTGGCCGCCGTGCAGGACCGTGCGGCCGCGCAAAAGTTGACCAAGGATGCGGAGCGCCGCATCGCCAAACTGCGGCGCGAATTCAAGGAACAATTTGATTCGACCGTGGTAGCTCACCACAGCGGCGCGGATGTCGGCGACCCCAACGCCCGTCCGCGCGAAGTGAAGTTTGTCGAAGAGGGTGACAGCGTACGGCTGAAATCGCTCACCGGGGCCCGCTCCGCGACCGTGACGCGCAAGATCGACGACAACAATTTCGAAGTCGCGGTTGGGCTCATGAAGATGAAGGTGGCCCGCTCTGACATCGCGGAAGTCGTCAGCA
>JBKKBM010000252.1:0-10284 GCA_046714215.1 Terriglobales bacterium
TTCCCAACAACAACATCTTCAAGATCCAGGTGAACGGGTTCTCGAACGGATTTCAGATGCTGCAGGACGCGAGCAGCCGCCTGATCTACACCTTCGATGACGGCCTCATGGGTGTGGGCGCGTATCCGACGGCGAAGCTGCATGTCGAGGCGCCGGCCTCGGCGACGATTCCGGCGTTGAAAGTGGCGTCGCAGGGGTCGCTGGCGAATAATGAGATCATCCGGGCGCAGATCAATGGACTCACGAACGGCTTCCGCATGTTCCAGGATGCGGGCAGCAACGTACGCTACACCTTTGAGAACGGCAACATGGGCATCGGGACCAGTGCGCCTACCTCGCGCCTGGAGGTGGTCGACAGTGTTGCTACCCAGACCGCCAAGTTCGTCACGAACGCCGCCGGTGTGAGCGAGCCTTCCGTTGGGGTGCCGCCCCCGGCGGCCATCCGCGGTGATGCTACCTCGACCTCGTTAGTGACCGCCGGTGTCCTCGGTGTAAGTTCCGCCGCCACCGGCCGCGGCGTGCTGGGTATGAGTCTTTCCAGTTCAGGATTTAATGCCGGCGTTTTCGGCCAGGCCGCCAGCAGTCAGGACGGCACCGGCGTTTGGGGTGAAGCCCGCAGTTTGACCGGTGATGCCCAGGGTGTCTTTGGTCGTTCCTATAGCGCCACCGGCACCGGAGTTCTAGGCGAGGCCATTTCCGCTTCCGGCGACGCCGTCGGCGTCGCGGGAATCTCCCGTGCTGCGGGTGGTACCGGCGTGCTGGGAGAGGTCACCGCCAGCACTGGTGAAAATTATGGCATCTCCGGGCGGGTCATAGGTTCCACCAGTACTGCCTCCACCGCCGGCATGTTCATCAACAACGGCTCGGGCAGCCTGCTGTTGGGGCGCACGAGCACCGCAACTAACACCCAGAACGTTTTTCGCATCGACACCACCGGCAAAGGATTCTTTAACGGCGGTACCCAGACCGGGGGCGCAGACTTCGCCGAGTCCGTCGCAGTGAAGGACGAGAAGTCTGCCTATCAACCGGGCGACTTGATTGCCATTGACACCACTGGCACGCGCCGCTTTGCCAAGTCGGCTGCCGCCTATTCCACGTTGGTCGCGGGCATTTATTCCACCAAGCCGGGCATCCTGGCCACGCCCCATACCATGGACGATCCGCGTATCGCCCAGCAAGAGATTCCGCTGGCGATAGTAGGCATCGTGCCCTGCAAGGTGTCGAACGAGAATGGCGTCATCAAAGCCGGCGACCTGCTGGTCTCATCCTCGCGAGAAGGCTATGCCATGAAAGGTACCGACCGGAAGCGCATGAATGGCGCCGTCGTAGGCAAAGCTTTGCAGGATATGAACGGGACCACGGGCGTGATCGAAGTATTGGTCAGCTTGCAGTAACTTGACCAGGTCTTTCCCTGGCGGCCTTCCCGGCCGCCATTTTTTTGTGCGTGAGAAGTTATACTGGATCTTCATGTCCGTTACCCTGAAAGAAGTCGCTTACGTCGCCGACCTTGCCAATCTTGACCTCGCGGCCGCAGAACGCGAGCGCATGGTCAAAGACCTGAATGCCATCCTCGGGTTCATAGACCAACTGAATGAGCTGGACACCACCAACGTGACCCCCATGGCGCAAGTGATGGCGGGTGCCTCAGGTCAGCCCGGCAGTCAGGCGCTCGCCTATGCCCGTCGTCCGGACGATGCTGTTGCGCACCCGTCATTACCCCATGAGAACGCCATGCAGAATGCGCCAGCCAGGAATCCTGACTTCTTCAAAGTACCGAAAGTGATCGAGCGCTGACCGGAGATGGATATCAAGTCCCTCAACCCGCTCACGATCGCTTCCACGCGCACCGCCGTGGAGCAACGGCAGATCACGGCCAGTACGCTCGTCGAGGGCTTCTATCAGAAGATTGAAGCGGAAGACAAGGACGTGGGCGCCTATCTCACGCTGTGCCAGGAGCGGGCCGCGGCCCAGGCAGCGCGCATCGACGCGCTGGCCGACAAAGGTGGGCCCTTGCCGCCGCTGGCCGGTGTACCCATCGCGCTGAAGGATGTCCTCTCCACCAAAGGAACGCGCACTACCGCGGGATCGAAGATACTGGAGAACTACATTCCTGCCTACGACGGCACCGTGGTGCGCCGCCTGGAAGAAGCTGGCGCCATAATCCTGGGCAAGCTGAATTGCGACGAATTCGCCATGGGATCCTCGAATGAGAACTCAGCCTATGGCCCCGTGCGTAATCCGCGGGACTTGTCGCGGGTGCCGGGAGGCTCGAGCGGTGGTTCCGCCGCAGCCGTCGCAGCCGGCACGGCGGTCGATGAACTCGGCTCCGATACCGGCGGCTCCATCCGCCAGCCCGCCGCGTTTTGCGGAGTCGTCGGCCTGATGCCGACGTATGGCCGCGTCTCTCGTTATGGGCTGATCGCGTTTGCGTCTTCGCTCGACAAGGTCGGCCCTTTTACGAAGTCGGTCAGTGATGCCGCGCTCCTGTTGCAACAGATGGCGGGCCGCGACCCCATGGATTCGACCTCCGCCGCGGTGCCCGTGCCTGACTACACGCAGGAGATCGGCAAGCCGATGCAGGGGCTCCGCATCGGAGTACCCAGGGAATATTTCGGCGAAGGGCTTGATCCCGAAGTCCGTCGTGCCGTAGAAGCTTCCATCCAGAAGCTCGCCGCCGCCGGATGCGAGGTCAAAGACATCTCGCTGCCGCACACCCGCTACGCCATCCCCACTTACTACGTGATCGCCACCGCCGAGGCTTCGTCCAACCTCGCACGCTTTGACGGAGTGCGCTACGGCTATCGCAGTAAGGACGCGAAGACTCTTTCAGCGATGTACCGTAAGAGTCGCGACGAAGGTTTTGGTCCCGAAGTGAAGCGGCGCATCATGCTCGGCACCTATGCCCTCAGCGCCGGATACTACGACGCGTATTACATCAAGGCGCAACGCGTGCGTGCGCTTATCGCGCAGGATTTCACCGATGCCTTTGCCCAGGTAGACGCCATCGTCACACCTACCACCCCCACGCCCGCTTTTAAGCTGGGGGAGAAGGCCGATGACCCGCTTGCCATGTATCTGGCAGACATCTACACCGTGACCGCTTCGCTCGCGGGTATTCCCGGAATCTCCGTACCGTGCGGCGTTTCCGCGGAGAAATTGCCCATCGGGCTGCAGATACTGGGCCGGCACTTCGACGAAGCCACCGTCTTGCGCGTCGCGCATGCCATAGAACACGGCAACGCGCAGGCACAGGCCTGAGCCGCATTGCCCGGGATTATGGCGGCCGCAGGAGCAAAATATTTTCCTTCAAGCTTAGTTTTCCCAAGCTGGTTTCCAATGCTGCTGGTTTTTCAATGCTGAAGGAGGATACACATGAGATCGGTTCATAAGTTCTCCCTGGTTGTTCTTTTGACCGTAGCGCTCGCCACCCCCAGCGCCTTCGCCCAAGGCAAAGGCAAGGGGCAAGGGAAGGGAACGGGCACAGGCACGGCTGCGGGCAGCGGGCATAGTGCCGACCACGGCCCCGGTACCACGCCGGCAGGCTACGAAAAAGGCAAGAAGACAGGCTGGGGCGAGTGCGATGTGCCGCCCGGCCAGGCGCGTCCACTCCATTGCACTGACAAGGCGAAGGAACACGCGAAGGACAAAGCAAAAGACAAGATGGAAAACAAAGAACACAAGGACAAGGCTAAGGAAAAAGCCAAAGCCAAGGCTGCCAAGTCCAAGGGCAAAGCCTGAGCTGCTGGCCTACGCCGGAGTGTAATAACTTTCGCCCGAGCAGGCGCGGCAGAGCACCTGATCTCCGCGCCTGACCTCGCGGCGGAATTGGATGGTTTCACCACAACGCGCACACTCTACGCGCTCGCCCTTGTAGCCCGGCATCTCTTCCGGCGGCAGTTCGACTTTCACCCACTGCGTCTCGAACAGATCTTCGCCGCGCATCTCGCGATAGGCCTGCATCTGCTGCTGATTCTTAGTGGGCAGGGCGGGATACATCGTCTTGGCCAATTCTTTAGAGCTTTCCTTCGCCGCCACCCGGATGGCGCGCCCATCTTGCAGGTCGATGAACGTTGCCGCCATCTTGCCCCAATCACGAAATTTCAATGCACGCTTGCCCAGCCGGCAGCCCGTGACCACACCGATCGCGTCCGTGGCGCAGCGATCGATCTCGACATACGTCACAATGCGCTTGCGGTCTTTTCCTTGCGGCTCGGCGATGCCCAGTTTTTCCAGTCCTAACATCGCCATGCGAACGCCCAGCACCTGGCCCGCGCACAGGTGCCCGTGCGCCACTTCGGCATCTTTCAGGTATTCGTCTAAAGACTTCATGTAGAAGCTTTCATTTCCATCCTGCTACCATAAACTTCCTAATGAAAGACCGTGAGATGCATCCTATCAGCGCCGGCCTGGGTTCGGTGAAGGCCAAGCTGCTGGCCGCAGTGCCGCCGGAAGAGGCGCCGCTGGTCGCATGGCAGTGGGTCTGCGGCCAGCGCGTGGTGGAAAACGCCCGCGCGGTGGCTTACGCTGACCAGGTGCTGACCGTCATCGTCCCCGACGATGGCTGGCGCCGCGAACTTACCGGCATGGCCGCGTCTTATGTAGCCCGCATCAACCAGATCCTGCCCAAGGGGTTGAAGGTAAAAAGGATCAGCTTCGAGAAAAAGGCTGCCGCTAATTAGGCTCTTCTGTCTCTTCGCCGCTATCGGACGGGATCTCGACTGACTGGCCACGGATGTTGAAACTCAATTTCTCTCCCCCCACCGGTTCGAAAACCACGCGCATGGGCTGCCGCAGCCACTCCGGGCGAGCGCACTCAGAGTTGGGCAGGTCCCCCACCTTGGCTCCGCCCAAAAGCTTTTTCACCACCGGCTTGCGCCGGCCCACCTGCATCACCATGGCATACAGCTTTTCATTGTCGGCGACGCCGCAGTAGGCCACGAAGTCGCGATACCAAGCCGCCTCCGAGTAGAACGAATCGAACTCCGGCAGGGTCAGCTTGCTGATGCGCGCGGTCTGGCGGTTCACCATAACCCACGCGCCGGGCTGCCACTTCCATTTGGGCGCCGTCTCCGTGGGTAGCATGTCATTCAACCGGTGGGCCTCGCGCACCACGAACAGCTGCTGCGTGATGTTATGGCTCTCACCGGTGCTGAAAAACTTCACCTCGCCGTTCACCAGGAGAGGACGCACCTTCAGCTCCAGCGTTTTTTCCTCTTGTGCGCCCACCAGCCACTTCACTGTCATCCAGCGACCGAAGTTGACGACCTTGGCTTTGGCCGCCACCGGCAACGCGGCCAGGCACAGCGCCAAGCCCAAAATGGAACAAAGTCTTCGCATGACCACAGCCTAAACCTTTCCTTTTCAATCGACAATCCAGAGTGTGCGCTACCGCACCGTGCAACCTCCGGCGGCGATTCCTCGTCGGACTAAGTACAGTCGGTATCTCCGCAAGACCCGTACTTTTAGGCCCGACCCTTGGGGACAATCACTTGCAGCGTCGCGCGCAGACCATCCTGGTAGTGGACGACAAGATTGACACCGTCCTGTTGCTGCGTGAGCTGCTGACCTCCCGCGGTTACCGGGTGATCACCGCTTCAGAGGCGGATGAGGCCGTGGAGGCCATTGCGACCGCGCGCCCTGATCTCATCCTGCTCGACGTCATCATGCCCGGACGTTCGGGCTATGAACTCTGCCGGGAATTGAAGGCTGACCCCGCCCGCCGGCTTATCCCCGTGATCATGATCACCGGCCTTACGGATCGGGAAGACCGGGTTCGCGGCATCGAAGCCGGAGCGGACGACTTCCTTAGCAAACCGCTCTATCCGGAAGAACTCTTCGCCCGCGTCCGGTCGCTGTTGAAACTCAAGGAATTCACCGACGAACTCGACAGTGCCGAAGGCGTGATCTTTTCGTTGGCCTTGGGCGTGGAAGCCCGCGACCCTTACACCGGCGACCACTGCGTCCGTCTCGCCCGCTACGCCAGCGACCTGGGCAAGCTGCTGCACCTGGATTACGACAGCATCGTGGCCCTGAAGCGCGGCGGCTACCTGCATGACTTGGGCAAAGTCTCCATCCCGGACGCTATCTTAAAAAAAGGTACGTCCCTTTCCGCCGACGAATGGAAGGTGATGAAGCAGCACCCCGGGATCGGCGAACAGATCTGCGAGCCCATGCAGTCGCTCCGCAACGTCCTGCCCATCATCCGCCATCACCACGAGCATTGGGACGGCTCCGGCTACCCCGACGGCCTTCGCGGGGAGGATATCCCGCTGCTGGCCCGCGCGCTGCAAACGGTGGACGTTTACGACGCCCTGACTACCGCGCGCCCCTACAAGCCGGCGCTTTCCCACGCGGAGACGGAGGCCACGATGCGCCAGGAGGCCGCCGATGGACTCTGGGACCCCCGCATGGTGGACGAGTTTTTCAGCATGTTGCAGCATCAAAAGGCTGCCTGACCGCACGCTTGAGACCCAGCGTTGGACCACACAACCGCAGTACAATGGCCTGCGTCTAACCCCGGGCATGGAGAAAACTTTTACGTATAGCATCGTTATTCCCGCATATAACGAGAGCCAGCGCATCACTGCGTCGCTGGACAAGGTTCTCGCCCACATCGCCAAAGAGGGCTGGACGGCCGAAGTCATCGTGGTCAACGACGGCTCGCGCGACGATACCGCCGACATCATTCGCGGCTATATGCGTGAACATTCCATCGTCAAGTTACTGGAGAATCCCGGCAATAAGGGTAAGGGGTACTCCGTCCGCCACGGCATGATGGAAGCCCGCGGCGACATCCTGCTGCTGTCTGACGCCGACCTCTCCTCACCCATCTACGAAGCCCGCAAACTCTTCGACGCGATTGAAAAAGGCGGTGCCGACATCGCCATCGGCTCGCGCTGGCTGCAGAGGGAGACCCAGACTCAGCGCCAACCGTTCTATCGGCAGGTCTCCGGGCGCGTCTTCAATATCATGCTGCGCGTGGTCTTAGGCTTGAAACAGAAAGACACGCAATGCGGATTCAAGGCCTTTACCCGGCAGGCCGCCCAGTCTGTCTTCCCGCCGCAGCGCATCGAACGCTGGGGCTTTGATCCGGAGATCCTTTTCCTGGCCGATAAGTTCAAGCTGAAGACGGCGGAGGTCCCCGTCGAGTGGGCCAATGACGACCGCTCCAAGATCAACCCGCTCACGGACGGCTTCCGCATGTTCTGGGAGATGTTCCGCGTGCGCTGGTATTCCATTAGCGGTGCCTACGATAACCTCAAACCTGCGGAAGCTACCAGCACGCGCTAAAGAAGCTTTTCTATTAGCTTTTGGCTTGAAGCAAAGATGGTTTGATCTCGAAGGGGCACGGATTTATCCGTGCCATAAACACCGCAGGGAACCCCGGCTTTAGCCGCCGAGGGTAGTTTTCCCCCAGCCCGCGAACTTCGAACCTGAGTTGCCTTGCAGGTTCCTTCGTGGTTCAACCGGCCCCTACGGCGCGGGCACGAAGTAGAACGCCACCGCCAGCAGCGCGTATACCGCCAAGAGTTGCACGCCTTCGAACCAGTTCGTCTCCCCGTCTGACGAGATCATCTCCACGATGATCACCGAGACGATGATGGCGGAGATCTCAAAGGCATTGAACACCAGCGACATCGGATGTCCCACCGCCATCGAGAGAAACACCAGCAGCGGCGCCACGAACAGCGCGATCTGCGTGCTCGATCCCACGGCGATAGTCATGGCCAAGTCCATCTTGTTCTGCCGCGCTACCAGGATCGCAGTGGAATGTTCGGCCGCATTGCCCACGATGGCCACCACGATCACGCCCACGAACAGTTCCGTCATGCCAAAGCTCTTGGTCACCGCCTCGATCTCGCCCACCAGCATCTCGCTCATGAACGCGATGGCCACGGTCGCCACTACCAGCGCCAACACGGCTGCTTTCTTTGACAGCACGTGTCCCTGCGTCACCGCCTCAGCTTCATCCTCTTGTATCGTGAACAGTGACCTGTGGGTCTTAAGCACGAAGACAAAGCTGATGGCATACACCAGCATCAGCACGCCCGCGGTCCACAGGCTCAGGTTTTGCAGGGTGGGACCGTGGTCCTTCAAGTCGCCATGCACGGCCAGGTCGTAGACGGCGGGCATCACCAGCGCCACCACGGCCACGAACAGCATCGTGCTGTTGGCCCCTGCGGCGGTTCGCGAGAACACCTGCTTTTGCCGGTTGAAGCCGCCCACCAGGATGGCCAGCCCCAGCACCAAGAGGATGTTGCCGATGATGCTGCCGGCGAGCGACGCTTTCACCACTTCGATGTGTCCCGAGCGCAACGCGAAGAACGCGATGATCAGCTCCGTCGCATTGCCCATGGTCGCATTCAGCAATCCGCCCAGCGTGGGGCCGGAATAGACGACCAGCGATTCGGTTGCCTCACCCAAAACGCCCGCCAGAGGGATGATGGCCACGGCCGCCATCACGAACACCCACACCGGACTGGCGTGCGTCGCATGCAGGTAGACGGCGGCGGGAATGGCGAGCAACAGCAGGTTCAACCACAGATGCTGGCTGCGTAAAGGGAAGTGCTGCCACGCGGTGGCCAGCGCATTCTGCTCAGATGGTTGGGAACGTTGCGAACGTTTGCTCATGGCACACGGATTCTACCCGAGCGCGGCAAACTGTTCGAGTACCAGAGGGGTTACGAGGCGGCCGCGCGGCGGACCAGCGCCACGGACTTGGAAGTCAGGCGCACGCCCTGCTTGGCGTCATACGTCAGCGTCGATTTCTCTGCGCATGGTCCGCACAACCAGAAATGTTCCACGCTGGCCGTGGGACGCTTGCCGGCGATCAACACCGGTCCGTCTTTCTCAACTTTAAAAACTTTACCTTCGCGGAGATAGTGCAGCGGGGTCGAGCATTCGGGATTGGCGCATTTCGACAGCATAGACGGCCCTTTGGGTGGGGAATGCTTACGACAGCATAGCACTTTTTGCCTGTCGGAAACATTGGATGTGCCGGAATTGAGCCGGGATTTGCCGTGTGGAAATCTTTTCGGGAATAGCGGAAGCAGTATTCCCCAATCGAGATGAGATCCCTGCGGCAGATGTCAGTAAGACATTCAGCATTCCTCCGCATTCGCCCCTACCTTGATCGGCTAAATGCTAACTGCCAACTGCCGGTTTTGGTGGGCCCGCTAGGATTTGAACCTAGGACCAATCGATTATGAGCCGACTGCTCTAACCGCTGAGCTACGGGCCCTTCCGGGAAGCTCTGTTAACTGTACCAAAGACCACGACTAATACGACGGCTGGTTTATACTTCTCGCCCCATGTCTCTTCCCAAGCCGTCCACCATTTCTGCCGAGACCCGCGACCGCCTGCTCGCTTCCGCCCGCCAGGTCATGGCCCGTGCCTATGCCCCGTACTCTGACTTTCAGGTGGGCGCCGCCATCCTGACCGACGATGGCCGCGTCTTTACCGGATGCAATGTCGAGAACGCCTCTTACGGACTCACCATCTGCGCCGAGCGCAATGCCATCTTCGCCGCCGTGGCCGCGGGCGATGGCAAAGCCAAACTCGTGATCAAAGCGGTGGCTGTCACCAATAGCCGGGAGATGGCGTGTTCTCCCTGCGGCGCCTGTCGCCAGGTCATCGCTGAGTTCGGCCCAGACGCCGCTATCTTTTATCAGGCGCCGAATGGCATCAGGGAACTTTCCATAGAGGATCTGCTGCCCGACTCCTTCCGCTTCTGAACTCCGATCCATGACTCCCATAACCCACTAGCATCCCCCGCGGAGCCCTGTTACTCTCTCCTTTCCTTCATTCCATGCGTCCCGTAGATCTGATCCGCAAAAAACGCGATGGTGGCGAACATTCCCGCGACGAGATCGCCGTCATGGTGAATGGCTACACCTCGAATGACATCCCGGACTATCAGATGTCCGCATGGCTCATGGCCGTGGTCAAAAGCGGCATGTCCAAGCCGGAGATCGCCGCTCTCACCGAGGTCATGCTCGCGTCCGGCCAGGTGCTGGAGCTCTCGTCTCTCCCCGCGCCGAAAGTGGACAAGCATTCCACGGGCGGGGTCGGCGACAAGACTTCGCTCATCCTTGCGCCCATCGTGGCCGCCGGTGGACTCTACGTTCCGATGATCAGCGGGCGCGGCCTCGGCCATACCGGCGGCACGCTCGACAAGCTCGAAGCCATTCCCGGCTTCAACGTGAACGTCACCATCGATCAATTCAAAAAGATATTGAAGGAATGTGGCTGCGCCATGATCGGGCAGACGGCGGAGATCGTCCC
>JBKKBM010000253.1:0-4759 GCA_046714215.1 Terriglobales bacterium
CCCACCGCCTCGGCATACTTGAGGTAGGTATCGATGGAGGCCACGACGACACGCGCTTCGACTGTGATCAAGTCGATGCCGACGAGGGAGATACGTACCCAGGCGTCGATGACGATACCCTTGTCCAGAATGCGATCGAGTACGTCAATCAGACTTGATCCGCCAGATACACGCTCAACAGCCATTTGAGGGCTCCTTATGCACTTGATTCAAAACTTCAACCACGCTTGCTTTTCTTCCTGGCCGGCTTGCGGGAATTCGACTTTTTCCGGGCCGGGGCGGGCGCTTCCACCCGCGCGCGAGAGATGCCGCGCGGCACGCGCCCATCCGGAGGTGATCCCACACGGCTGCGCGGGGGCGCCGCCTGCATGGTGAGGTTAGGATCGTACTTCCACCAGTTGAGGCCGATCTGCTCGGCCTTATCCACCGAACAGACCAGCAGGCGGATGCGGATGGTCAGCAACTCGACGTTGGCCAACGAGACCCGGATGTCACCCGCGACTACCAGTCCTTTGTCGAGGATCCGGTCGAGGATGTCAATCAGGTTCGTCGTGCCGGAGACTGTAGGTAATCTTTCCATGAAGTCGTTTTCCGCGGGCCCAGCCGTTCGGCGTTCTGGGCGGCTCACTTGCAAGGTTTTAACACAGCATAGGACGGAGAGGCAGATTACAGCATCGTGTCGATGGTTGCAACTTGCAAAAGCTGATGCAGGGAATGGCCCGCTTTGGCTGCGATGACTTACTCTGAAATTCGCGATTTTGCGCCTTGAATACCGCTTTTGAGATGCGGACGTGGGCGGGAGAGTTGCTATCGCGGGAGGGGAAATCAACGCGCGTAGGCCCAGGCGGATCTGCATCCCAACCGGAGCGGTGGCCGCGCCTGCCGTATGGTAAAGTTGCATGGCGAAATTGATCCTGAAATCTCCTGTTGCCGTAACCTTGCCTGAGCCCGCGCTCAATCCGTCTCGACCCGCCTCCCGCCAGAGCGGGTTCGACCTTTGGATTCAACGGCTTAAGCTGGGCATCGATGTGATATTTTTCATTGAACTGGGAATGATCCTGGTGGTGCTTCCGTGGACACCGGTATGGACGCAGAACAGTTTATTGGCGGGTTATCCGACGCTGCAGATGATCGCCAACCATGGCTTTCTGCGCGGCGCGGTCAGTGGATTGGGACTGCTCAATATTTGGATCGGCATTGCGGACGCCGTACATTACAAGGAATACAAGTAACGAACGCAAGTAACCCAGGCGTTGCGGGTCTGAACGGCATCACAAAAGATTTTTCTGTATCCTTAGACGCTAGCCAAGAAGAATACGCTATTCCAGACGCTACCCATGGCTGATAGTCCGAAAGACAAGAAGAAGAAAGCGTTGGCCACCCCGAAGGCTTTCCGCTCGGCGCTCGCGTATGAGAATCCGGCTTTCACCAGCGGACCGGAGGGGCGCAGTCTGCGCATCCTGGCGGAATACTGGGAGCCGCTGTCGCGCTTCCGGAAAGAGCGTATCCAGGACACGGTGGTATTTTTCGGGTCGGCCCGCTTCAACAGTCTTTCGTCCGCGCAGGAGAAACTTCAACTGCTGGAGAATTCGGGGTCGATGCAACCGGCGCCTCCGGAAGAACAGCCCTTGGGCAACGCGGGGCCTACAGACGTGGAAGAGCTGGAAGCCATCACCGGAGCCGACGAGCGCGGCGAACTCTCCCTGAACATGAAGCGGGCCAACGCGGCGATCGAGATGGCGCGCTATTACGAAGACGCGCGGCGGCTGGCGGGCATGCTTACGGAATGGACGATGACCATTCCTTCGAAGCGACATCGTTTCGTGGTGACCTCAGGCGGCGGGCCGGGCATCATGGAAGCGGCGAACCTGGGCGCATGGGAAGCGGGTGGCAAGACCATTGGGCTGAATATCCGATTGCCCTATGAACAGATGCCGAACCCCTACATCACGCCGGCGTTGAACTTCGAGTTCCACTACTTTTTCATGCGCAAGTATTGGTTCGCCTATCTGGCGAAGGCGCTGGTGGTGTTTCCCGGCGGCTTTGGCACGATGGACGAACTCTTCGAGTTGTTGACGCTGGCGCAGACGGGCAAGCTAGCCAAGAAGATGATCGTGATCATCTACGGGCGCGAATACTGGGACCGCGTGGTGAATTTCAAGGCGCTCTCCGACTGGGGCGCTATCTCTCCGAAAGATCTGGATCTCTTTCACTTTGCCGATACGCCGGAAGAAGGCTTCGCCCTGCTGAAAGAAAACCTCACGCGCTACCACCTGGAAGCGCCGCAGGTCCGCAAGGAAACAGGGACCGAAGGTCCGGAGATCACCAAGACACTGGGATGATCAGGCCGCCGGCTTTACATCCTTGATCTTCTCCACCACTTCCTGCCTCTCTTCGATCTCCGCGCGTTCGCGCTTGATGTCCAAGCGGAGGCGTCCGAAGGCGCTCATGTAGAGGTTCGCCACCCACACCAGGGAAAACCAGGCGATGAGATAGCCGCGCCAGTCGGGAAAGAGCATAGTGAAGCCCGCGATAGCGATGAAGAACAAAGCCACATAGTGACTGAAGCAGTATTCGCAGGTGAAGAGATAGAAGAACTTGCGCACCCAGATGCTGCGGGCTTTTTGGCTGCGGCGCTCGCAGTAGTCACGCGGTTCCTGGAAGACTTCTTCATGCGTGACCGTCCAGGCCACGCAAGCGGTGGGAATGGCCAGGATCAGCAGCACCAGCAATTGGTCGAGAAAACTCACCCTAGTAAAGAGCCGATTCTCACGCTGGGTGTTGCCTCAGGAAACATTAAGCGGCTACATTGGCAAAGTTGATCCTCTACTACATCACGGACCGTATGCAGTTTCCGGGAGAGGAAGCGGTCCGCCAGGAGCGCTTGCTGGAGTGCGTGGCTGCCGCCGCCCGGGCGGGTGTGGACTACATTCAATTGCGGGAAAAAGACCTGTCGGCGGCGGCGCTGGAGGCACTGGCGCGGGCTGCGGTGGAGCGCGTCCGAGGAGTGGGAAGGCGAACCCGACTCCTGATCAATTCGAACTTTGGCGTAGCCGCCGCAGTGGGGGCGGATGGCGTGCACCTCCCTGCCGGAATCGCAGTCGCGCCGGTGCGCGCGAGCCTTGGGGAGCGCGGGGCGGGGGGTGTCATCGGCGTCTCCTGCCATACACGCGAGGAAGTGCTTCATGCGCGGGACGAAGGCGCGGACTTCGCCGTTTTTGGCCCCGTTTTTGAAAAAGGCGGGCTTGGAAAAGGCCCGCTTGAAAAATCTGGCGGCGCCGGGTTGGGCATGAATCGGCTTCGGGAAGCCTGCGGCGCAGCCAAAGGCTGGCCCGTACTGGCGTTGGGGGGCGTGACTGCGGAGAATGCTGCCGCGTGCGTGCCTGCCGGGGCGACCGGGGTCGCGGGCATTCGATTGTTTCAGCGCGGCGATATCAGTCAGACGGTGGCGGTGTTGCGCGCGATCCCGGGATAGCCTCAGGCTCCACGAAAGTACTGAGGGTAGCAAAATCGCTAAACCATAGGCCCACCCATGGTCATGTTTTCTTCCTTACACCACCGCGGCGTGCAGCGAGAGGATGGCTGCCAGGTTCGACTGCAGAACCTCCCAGGAATCGCCGCCATTGCGCGAGAAGTAGATAGCGCCGCTGGTAGTGCCGAAGTAAATGCCGGTCTTCTCCGCCTGGTCCGTTCTTCGAGCGATAAACGATCATCTTCCCGTTGGGCACGTAGCGCGCTTCCGGGCTGACCTCCGGAATAACGAAGATGGTCTCCTTCGCGTGGGCATCCAGCGCGATAGGAAAACCAAAGCGCGAGGGCAATCCTTTATTGATGTCGTGCCAGGTGGCGCCGGCGTCTAAAGCAAGTTTCTGGTTCCTAGTTTCTGGTTCCTAGAAAAGCAAAAAGAGTCTGCCGGGGACAAACGCCGGCGGCAACAAAAAGGCCCTGCCGTTTCCGGCAGGGCCTGAAGAAATCCTACGGGTTAGAAGTTGTACTTCATCGCCAGCTGCATTCTGCGCGCCGAGTTGCCACCGGCACCGCGTTCGCGAGCAAAGACGCTGCTGTTGAAGATGGCGCTATTCGGCAGAGAGTACATCACGTTATTAAAAGCATTCTGCATCTCCAGCCTTAACTCCAGGTTTTGACCCTCTACCGTAGTAGTCTTTTTCCCGATAGAGAGGTCCATATTGAAGAAGTGGGGCAGGTCGAAGCCGTTTCTGCCGGAATTGCCAAGTTCTCCCGGGCCGGGTAGCGAGAACTTGGCACGATCTGCGGCGGTGAAAAGATAGGGGTTGCCAGCGGTGGTATCGAAGAAGATCGAACCCATTCCCGCAGAACATCCCGTACAGTTGGCCGGCGACTGGACCACGCTGCTGACCGTGTTCGAACCCGAATAGACCGTGAACGGGCGGCCAGAAGACAGATTCAGAACACCCGCCACCTGCCAGCCGTTGATGATCCGGTCGACTGCGCCGTTCACATCGGTGGCAAAGAGCCGCGAGCGTCCGAAGGGCAGTTCATAGACGAACGCGCCCTGCAGAACGTGTCGGCGATCGAAATCCGAACGGGCATAGTTCAGGCCGCGATTCTTGTTATCAAAGGGCGTGCTCGAAGCCGACTGCGCTGCCCCGGTGCTGACCCGGGTAAAGGCAGGGTCGTAGGAGCGCGTATCCAGTGACTTCGCCCAGGTATAGCTCACCTGGTAGGTCACTCCCTGGCTGTACCGGCGTGACAACTGAACTTCCAGAGCGTGGTAATT
>JBKKBM010000254.1:0-6093 GCA_046714215.1 Terriglobales bacterium
AAGCCGAGGTGGACGAATTGTGGGCGAAGCTGCTGGCGGGCGGCGGCAAAGAGTCGCAATGCGGATGGCTCAAGGATAAATATGGATTGTCGTGGCAGATCATTCCCACGGCGTTGGGTAAGTTAATGGGTGATCCGGATCGGGAGAAGGCCATGCGGGTGATGCAGGCGATGATGCAGATGGTGAAGATCGACATCGCGAAACTGCAAGCGGCGTACGAGGGCAAAAAGAGTTGATGCCTCAGCGGCTAAAGCCGAACTTCTTCCCAGTTCCAGCGATATGGCTGAAGCCATAATCCTTCCTAAATGAGTGCCGCGCGGATGGTTAGGGATGGCCGCGCACCTCGGGGATTCCTCGCTACGCTCGGAATGACAGGGTAGACATTGATGTGAGGGTAGGGCTCCTTCGACTACGCGCTCACGTAGTTCGCGCTACGCTCAGGATGACAAGGCTAGACGTCGATCTGCACCAGCACGGGCGGATCGAGGGGATAGTTCTTTTCTTTCCATGCGGCCAGGCCGCCATGGAGCGGGCGCACACGTTTGATGCCACGCTTTCTGAGGAGCAGCGCCACCCGGGCGCTGGTAGCTTCGTTCGGTCAAGTGCAGTAAAGGATGATGTCGCGATCGCGGGGGATGAGGTCATGTTTCTGTTCGATCTCTTCCGGCGAGAGGCGTAGCGCGCCCACGATGGAGTGGGGCTCGCTGTCGAAGTCGAAGGGATGGCGCAGGTCCACGACAAAGACGTCCTGTCCGGCGTCCATCATCGACTTGAGTTCGGCGGCATCGAGGCGCAGTACCCGCAACTCGCGCAGGAAGAGTTGGCGCTTCACCCACTTGAAAGCGATATAGAGGACCACCAAAACCACCACCATCTGTAACGCCGAGGCGCCGAACTCCTGGACGCGTTTGGTGATGGCTTCCAGTTGATGGCTGAAAATGCGGCCCAAGGCAAGGAACGTTCCGGCCCATAACAGTGTGCCCAGGGTATCGAAGAGCAGGAAGCGGCCCACGGGCGTCTTGAAGATACCGGCCAGCGGGGGCGCGGCGGTGTTGAGTCCGGGCACGAACTTCGCAATGAGCAACGCGCGCATACCTTGATTGGAAAAAGCGAGTTCGGTCTGGCGCACGCAGGAGTCGGGCTCGAGCGAGACGCGGCAGAGAAAGTTCAGGACCTTCATCCCCTTGCGGCGTCCGATCTCGTACCAGACGAGGTCCGCGCCGAGGGCGGCGATGAGGGTGACTACCAACGAGAGGGTGAGGCTCATGTGTCCGGTGCCGGAGAGTGCGCCCGCGGCCAGCAGGATGGGGATGGCGGGGATGGGCAGTCCCGCCTGCTCCAGGATGACCCAGAGGAAGAGGACGGAGTATCCGTGTTGGGAGACGAATTGCAGGGTGTCCATGGCGTACTAAAGCATGTTTGATTCCCGGAGAGTATCGCACGATGCAAAACCCTCAACCTCGGAGAACACCGAGGCGCACGGAGTGAACCTTGAAAGGCTTCTGAACCACGAAGGACACAAAGGACACGAAGGAAGATTAGGAATTTGAAAAACTGGCAATTTGCATTTATGGAAAGGTAAAAGGAAGCCCGTTTGAATCCCCAAGAACACAAAAGACACGACGGGAAGTCAACGACAAAACAAGTCCGTTAACCACAGAGAACACAGAGTCACACGGAGGACAACAACAAAGGAAGACGAAGGTAGAACCGCATTAGCGGGCAAAGCTTCTTGGTACAATCTGGCGTATGACAATCTCACGCATGACACTCAAGACAGTTGTAGCGATGTTTCTGATGGCGCTGCCGGCGGCGGCGCATGACCTGTACCTGGTGACCGACGGCGCGGGAGCGCAGCAGAAGGTGTGTGCGCGGGTAGGGGAGCATTTTCCGGCGTCGATGAATGCGATGCCGGCCAACCGGGCCAATGTCTTCCAGGCACGCAGCGTTACCGGAAAAAAGGCGACGAAGTTGACCGGTGTGGTGGAGGAGGCGGCCAAGCAACTCTGCGCCCCGCTGCCCGCGGGCGCGAACGACCTGGTGGAGATGACGGTGAATCCTGTGTTCATCCGGCTCGCAGCGAAAGATTTTAACGGGTACATCCACGGCGAAGGTTTCAAGGCGGTGATCGCAGCGCGCCAAGAAAAAGCGGCCACCGAGAGCGAAGGCCGGGAACTGTATTCGCGCTACACCAAGCTGTTGCTGCCGGGCGGTGCCGGCGCGACCGAGCCCATGGGACACGTGCTGGAGATCGTGCCGGAACATTCGCCGGATGAGATCAAGCCGGGCGAGATGCTGACGGTGCGCGTGCTCTTCCGCGGGAAGCCGCTGGCCGGGGTGCAGGTGGCGGCGGTGTATGCGGGCGCCAAACTGGAAGGCCACGCGTATCCGGTGAATGCGGAGACCAACAAAGACGGGCGGGCGCAGTTAAAGATCGACCGGCCGGGTCTGTGGTACGCCCGGTTGATCCACATGGTGCCGGCGGAGGGTGATCCGGAAGTGGATTGGCGGAGCTTCTTTGCGACGATGACGTTCAGCGTGCCGGGGAAGAAGTAGCGGATGGGCTGGGTGTTCTTCGAGTTACTGTTTGAGACCTTTGTTTGGTTCCTCGGTGACGCGTGGAAGAATCGCAAGAAGAAGGAACCGTCCTCGGTGATGTGAGTCCGACCTTACGCCTTACGCGAGCGGGATTCCGCCGCGCCTAGGTGAGCCAATGCTTGAGGTAAAAACCTTCTCGGGGGTCACGCTCGAGGGATACAATCTCACTGTGTCCTCACTCGCCGCCACGCTCGCGCCTCTCACTCTGCCGGACGTTGATGGCCGCCCTGTGCATCTGGGATCGCTGTGGGTGGAGTGTCCCGCGGTGGTGGTGTTCCTGCGGCATTGGGGTTGAATCTTTTGCCGCGAGCACGTTGCGCAGTTGCGCGACCATGAAGCCAAGTTTAAAGAGAAGGGTGCGAACATCGTCGCCATCGGACTGGGGGGCGCAGATTATGCTCGCCAGTTCCGCACGGACACTAAAATCGATTTCCCGCTCCTGGTGGATGAAGACAGCCAGGTACACAAATCAGCGGGCTTGCGCAAAGCCAACATCTTCCATCTGCTCCGCTCCGACAATGCTGTCTCGCGCAAGCGCGCCAAGGCTGGTGGTCACCGCCAGCACGAATTCGGCAAGGACCCGTTCCAACTGAAAGATCCGTTCCAACTGGGAGGAAGCTTCGTCTTCGGCCCGGGCAATACCGACCGTTTTGCCCACATCAGCAAGACTTTTGGTGACAATGCGGCGATGGACGATCTACTCAAATCACTCTAGGCGAGTTGGAGTCGTGAAGCTTCAATCATTCACGATGATGATCGGATCATTGTTCGCTACAAATCCCATGACGGAGTACTTGTACACCTTCACTTCTCCCCGCTCGAGTGCCTTTGCGGATAGTGGTCCGCTGTCAACCGTGCCGTGGGCCTTCAGTTCGAAGATGCGCGACTGGAACGGGGAACCGTCGTTGGTAGCAAATACGATCGTGGCCGGCTGATCGCACCGCGAAACCCAGCGAACGCTGTCTGCGGCCAAACGCGACAGGATGACTGTTCCCTGCGGCGGGTTTACGGCACCGGAATCGTTTGTCACTACGATCTCTTTGATCTCGTTGTTGACCATTTTGTTCATACTCCTCCAGCTTATTTGGATCTGCTCATAAGTGCCTTCATCCTGGGATCATCACGAAGGTACTCGAAATTGGGGGACTGCTTTACCCGGTCCAGGGAAAGGCCGCGCTTAACCGCTTCGTTCAGGTAGCGGAAGGTAGCATCGCGGTCGCCCAATTTCGCATAGATGATGGCGCTGCTCAAAGACCCTTCGGGGTCGTGGCTCTGGGCGCCCGCTGCCGCCCGCGCTTTCTTATTGAACTCTATCGCCTCCGCCCGATCTTCGATCATCGCCGAATACAGTGCCAAGGCCCGCAGGGTGAGTTCGTGATTCGGATTGGTCTCCAGTGCTTGCTGGGCCATGGCGATCGCCTTTCGGTAATTCTGCTGCGCCAGCGCCCGCTTATTGGGCGCCCAATAATACGCCTCCGCCATATTGCCCACGATGGCGTAATCTTTTTGGTCAAGCACGGCTGCTTTTTCGTAGGCCTTAGCGGCATCTTCATAACGGCGCATGTAAAAATATGCCGCCCCCAGATTATTGCCGGCGGCGGCGTTCGGACGGATGGCAAAAGACTTTTCCAGCTTCGGGACCGCCTCCGCAAAACGGCCGGTCATCAGGAAGGCAGCCCCGAGATTGCTGTAACCACGGAAGCTGTCCGGCGCCAAGGCCACTACTTGCTCGAATTTTTCGATGGCTTCCGCATATTTTCCGCGAGCGAGATAGAAGCGGCCCAGCCGGTTATGCGGTGACCAGTACTGGGGCCGTAGCGCGACCGCGTTCCGGTAGGTTGCTTCGGCCTCGTCAAACCTTCCGGAGCGTTCGAGCGCCAGTGCCAGCTCGACCTGGGCCTGGTCATGACGCGGCTCCGCAGCCAGCGCTTTCCTGAATTCCGAAACGGCCTCTTCATATTTGCCGGTATGAGTCAGGATCACACCCAGACACACGTGACCATCCGGCAGAGTGGGAGCCAACTCGCTGGCCTTGCGACATGCTTCTTGTCCACGCTGCATCCAGGCCGCATCGCGAGTCTGGTCATACTTATGCCGATAGCTCTCGCCTAATCCGGCGTAGGCCAGCGCGTAGTCGGGATCGCCGAGCAACGAGCGCTGGAAGACCTGGATCGCGTTGTCGATGTTTTCCGGGCGGTCATATTCCTGTAAATAGCCGCGTCCGCGCAGGTAGAAGTCATAGGCGGCGGGTTGCTGCGTGCGCGTGGCCACACTCTGAGATCTTGTCCCGTCGGAGAGCTCCATCTCCAGCGACTTCATCACGCTTTCGACAACCCTGTCCTCGAGGCCGAAGGGATCGGCGGCATCGCCCGAGATCATCCCGGCGCGGACGATTCGCCGATCGGAGGGATCCACCAGGGTGTAATGGACGCGCACGGTCGAGCCCGATTTCGACATGGTGCCTTCCAGCACCAGATTCGCTCCATAATGCATGCGGGCCTGTTCGGCCGTGCGAATGGACTGAGCCCGGATGTCCCCCGCTGACACTACCTGCAAAGGCAAGCCGGTGGAGATTTCCGCCAGACGCGATGTGACCGTCTCCGCTAAACCCAACCCATACGCACGTTCGGCATTCTCTGGATCGGTAGTGCTGAAGGGGAGCACCGCCAACTGCCGCGTCGCCGGCAAGGGCACGGTATTCGCTATTCGGGGCCGAAAGGCCTCGGGAAAGTTCGCATGCACGGCCCACACGGCGGCCGCCAACAACATAACTGCACCGACGGCCGCCACCGAGTAGGCTTTGGCCGGATGCTGTCGTGTACGTTTTCGCCCGTGACGCCAGGATAGGATTCCGGAGGTGGCCGAACCCTCACGGACTGCCGCCAATTCGCGGAGGACCTCGTCGGCGGTGTTCTGCCGGTGCTCGGGATCCTTGGACAACATCTTTGCAACAAGAAACTCAAGGGCCGGAGGCACGGCTCCGCCCATCGGCGGGGGCTCCTCCCGCAGGATGCGGTCGCTCGTGCCGATCAGACTGGCCGCGCGGAAAGGATGGCTGCGGGTCAATACCTCGTAAAAGACCACGCCAAGGGAGAATATGTCTGACCGCGCATCCGCAGGCTTTTCCAGTAGAACCTCGGGCGCCATGTAGGCGACAGTGCCACTGAAGCTGCCGCTTCTAGTACTAGCGATCTCATCGAGCGTAGCGTCAGTATCGCGCGGCAACTGCTTGGCCAGTCCGAAGTCCAGGATCTTGATCTGGCCACGTGGGCCGATCATGATATTTTCCGGCTTGATATCGCAGTGGAGGATCCCGCTCTGATGCGCTCCCGCGATCCCCTGGACACACTGGTCCGCCATCGCATAGAACTCATCCAGGCTGATGGGTGTTTCCATCCGGGCGCGCAGCGTCTGCCCTTCGACGTATTCCATGACGAGGAAGACCGAGCCTTGCTCTTCGAGCACGTCGTGAACCACGGCTACATTTTGGTTCGA
>JBKKBM010000255.1:0-19748 GCA_046714215.1 Terriglobales bacterium
GGTACGCTGACCATTGATGGATACGATTATTGCAGTTGCAATTGCACCACGAACAAGGACGGCAATTACGTCTGTACCGACCGCGCCGGCAAGACTTGCGACAATTCCAAGTTTGCCATCTACTCCAACTCCGACGTCGATAGTCCCGCCAAAAGTGCCAACGTCACCGCGGGCACAGTTGACGATAAGGGTAACCCGATGCCCATCGCGGAAAACCAGGCCGACAAATACGACTTGGAACGGCTGATCGACCGCTACAAGAACATGGCCGAGGCGGTGGATACATCGCTCAAGAGTTACCGGACGCCCAGCGGGCAGACCCGGAATTCATCCAACCAACTCTGTACCAAGAATGCGGATGGCACCATTACCACCGGCTGCGTGGAGACGTACGGAAACCCCTGCGGAGGCTCCGACACCAACTGCGATACGCAAGCCGGGCAGTTTTTCGGGGCGCCCCCGGCGCTGCCGCCTAAGCCGCCAGATGCCCCCAAAGCCACGGCCGGTACTACGATTGAACGCCAAGTGACTTATATTCCCGGCGATTTGAAGTTGACCGCCGCGGCCAACGGAAACGGCGTGCTGGTGGTGGAAGGCAACTTGGAGATTGCCGGCGGTATGGAGTTCTACGGACTGATCATTGTCAAGGGCGTGGTGACCTTCACCGGCGGCGGTGCGGCAAAAACAAACATCTATGGTTCGGTCCTGGCCGGCCAAAGCGCGCTCGACAATATCGACACGGTGATCGGCGGCAGCGCGGCCATCAAGTACAACCGCTGCGCGCTGGAAAATGTCACCAGCCCCCAACCGCCGCGCATGTTGAACACGCGCGATGTACAATTCTGAAGGACGATCAAAGGAGCAGCCGCGATGCATCTTCGCTCGGTAAAACACATGACCGCAACTGTGCTAATGGTTCTGCTGGCCGCCGCAGTAGGGGCCAGCGCGCAGCAAGCGCCGGGCCAGACGACGAACCAAGCCCCCACGATTGCTGACATCGCCCGGCAAAAACGGGCGGAGAAAGCCAAAAAAAGAAGGACCTATACCACGGAGGACATGAAAGCTGCGGAGGCAGTGGCTCCCGCGGCTGAAGCTCCGGCCCCGGCCGCAGGCGCTGCTCCCGCAGGCTCAGTAGTCCAATCCAATGAGGCGCTGGCGGCGGCGCAGGCCAAACTTGAAGACCTGAAGGGCCGGGAGGCCTTTTACCTGCGGAGCATCACCCGTTTCGAAAAGTCTGCCACGGAAGCGGCGGAGGCTGGCGAAGAGGGCAAGCAACGGATCATGACGGAGGCCACGGAAGAAGCCCGCGCGGAGCTGGTGAAAGTGGCGGATGATCGCGCCAAGGCCGAACAGGATCTGGAGAAGTTGAAGGCGGCGCAGGCGGCAGCCGCCGCCGCGGCAGCGGCTCCAAAGAAAAGGCCCGCTCGCAAGCCAGCGGCGACCGCCCCTAAGTCCTAATGTCCACTCCCTTCGTGACCGAAGGCATAGGCAAGAAGAAACTCTCGCCCACTGACTTCCGCAAGCAAGCTCAATTCCGCTATTGGTTGCGGCGCTTCCTGAGCGCCTCGGAGACACATGCGCGGAGGGTAGGACTCGGCTCCAGCCAATATCAGCTGCTCCTCGCCGTGAAAGGGCTTCCGGCGGGCGAACGTCCCAACATTTCCACGATGGCCGACCGCCTTATGGTGGAATCGCACAGCGTAGTGGAACTGGTTGACCGCTGCGTCCAGGGCGGTCTCCTCGAACGCTTCCGTGAGGGTCCGGACCAACGGCTGGTCTTTCTCCGGTTGACGGACCTGGGCAATGAACTGGTGGAGAAGATCGCTCTGCAGAACCGCGCAGAGATCATGGACGCCCTGCCCACCCTGATGGAATTCCTAAAAAGTCTAGTCTGACGGCAACCGCTCAGTACCAGCGGGTAGTGAAGTTAGTCTGCACGGAGCGGCCATAGGCATTGCCGAAATCCTGTACATCTTTATTGACCACGGGCAGATCCAGCGGTTCGGCGGTGATGGTATAGGCGTCCGGGGGCAGCCCTTCGATGCGATAGCTACCATCGGTGAACGATAGCGTGGAGATGGGCGACTTGCGGATGTTGGCCCCCGCCCAGGGGTGCGCGCCGCTGCGGGATTCGGCAAAGACATGCGCGCCGAAGACTCCGGTTCCGCCCAGCCGCACCGTACCGGCGATCACGCCGGTCGCTTGCGCGCCATTGGGATACTTGGTCGCGATCCCGGCCACGTCGTCATAACTCAGCAGCCGCTGATTGGTCGGCGAGTATGGGAACATCATCGCGCGGGCCACTCCGGAATGGTTCAATCCGTAAAAGTGTCCGACCTCGTGGGTAGCCACGGTCTGGAGGTCTTCGCCCGCGCCCGTATCCGTGGTGAAGTTCTGGCTGGGATTAAAGAGGATGTCTGAATCCAGGATCTGGCCGACGAACTGGGTGGTCCCTCCGCGACCGTCTGAGGCCCCGATCTGAGTGGCGGTAGTGGTGATGGTGACGGCCAGGGTCTCGGCTTCCTGGCTGAAATCCCCCTGACATACAAAGCAGATCAGGTTCTCACTATTCATGCCCGTGCTGGTGGAGGCGGAATCCGCCCCGCGCGCGGCAGCGGCCGCCGATCCGGGGGCGTTCGCCCACGCAGCAAAACTGGCCTGCATGACGTCCGCGACCGTGCGGCTACCCTGAATATTGGCGTTGCGGGTAGGATTCAATTTCCACACGGGAGGACTCGCCCACCTATCGGGGAAGACCCCGCCGGCCCCGGACGTGTAGTTCGTCAGGTGCGAAGAGGCGGGCCTGACCATGACCAGGGTGGCCAATACCACGACGCACGCTGTGACTATCCATCGGTGGCGTGTCATAGTGCAGCCGCCTTTTTCACCCGCGCTTCGAGCTGACTGAGGCGCATGCTGGATCCGCGATAGGTCTTGATCACCTTGGCCTCTGGATCAAAAGCTTCCACGCCTTCGATGCCGTTGCTTACTTCCGGATCCGCGCCCTGGTTCGCAGACAATGTTTTGACCGCGAAGTTGCCTTGCATCAGTCCGGTGACCACATAGCGGCCGTCCGTGGTCTGGGCAGGATGAACGAAGAGCACGCTCTGCTCGCCTTCCTGCCAGTACCGCACTCCGGCCACCTTTTGCTGATAGGCGCCGCTGACGCCGCCCATCTGTTTCACGAAGATGGTGTCGCCGGCATCGCCCTTGAGCGAACGCTGCACGCGAATGCGCGTGACCGTATAGATGAGCGTGTGCTCGGGGTTCCACTCCGTCCATGAATCCGCAGCCTCGCCCAGCACGATGTGGGTGGAGGCACGCGTCAGCCGTTCCACGGACATGGGCACGATGGTGGTCGCCGTAAGCGGTCCACCGGCCAACAGCAGACAGAGCAGCGCGACACAGAGTCGCGAAAATCTCGTGATGGTTGTGGGGATGGTCACGGGATCACCTCCAGGCCGCCGGCAAAGGCCGTAATGTCATCGTTGGCGGAGCGCAGATACACGGTTCGTGCGCCCAGCGCGGCACCCGCGCTTACGGACGCGTCAAAGGCGATTCCCGGGGTACCGCTGGTGGAAGTAACGCTACGCACGTTGCTGGTGGTGATGTCCTGCGGTCCGCCGATGGTCACCTGCAACGAGCCACTCAACGCGCGACCAAAAAGGATGACTTTCATGGTGGAGCCACGACGGATGGTGGCGCCGGAGTTCGTCGCCGTGGTGCCCGCACTCAACTCTGAAGTACCCAGCAGCTCTGCGTTCGGGCCGTCGCTGGTCGCCGGCGAAGCGACGGCGATGTCCACGCTCCCCACCGTCTGTCCCGGGCCCAGGGAAACGGTTTGGATCGCCTGCACCGGCGCGGTCACGATGCCACCGCCGGTGCTGCCGGCAGGATTTGTGGAAGGATTGGGTGCCGGCGTTAATGGGCCGCTACTGCCGCCACCGCAACCCGCCGCCAGCAGCAGGAGAAGAGCCAACACACTCGATCCCGCACCATGGGCCGTAAAGTTCCGCAAGGAAGACACCTCTAGTAGCTATGGATTAAAGATGCGGTGAGAGGGAGCGCTGTTGCACTAGCTCCCGCGGCGTTCGCGCCGAAACCCTTCGCTTTTGACGATTGCGCACAAACGCGCGCTTCCCTAGAATCGAGCACGACACCCATACCCACCGTGCCCCCTCTGGCGACCATGCTCGGAACGCTCCCGGATAAGATGATCGGGGAAAAATCCGTCTTCCGCAGCCGGCTGCTGCGCTGGTATGACCGGAATCGGCGCGAGCTGCCCTGGCGCGCCACTCGCGACCCTTATGCCATCTGGGTGTCAGAGATCATGCTGCAGCAGACGCGTGTGAACGCTGTGCTGGGCCACTATCAACGCTTCCTCGAACTCTTTCCCACAGTGCGGGCCCTCGCGAATGCGTCAGAACCGGATGTGCTGGCCGCATGGAGCGGATTGGGTTACTACCGGCGCGCGCGCCGGATGCGTCTGGCGGCACAACAGATCATCACGGATTACGACGGATCTTTCCCCATGACCGCCGCGGCGCTGCAAAAACTTCCCGGCATCGGCCGCTACACCGCGGCCGCCATCGCCAGCATCGCCTACGATGAGCCGCAAGCGGTAGTGGATGGCAACGTGGAGCGCGTCGTCGGGCGCATGACGGGAAGATCTCTGCCGCAAAAAGTCATATGGGACTTCGTCCAGCGGCTCATCCATGCTGACCGGCCCGGCGATTTCAATCAGGCGATGATGGAGTTGGGCGCCATCGTCTGTACGCCGCAGAATCCGACGTGTGGTAGTTGTCCGGTAAAAAGTTTTTGTCGAAGTCGCGGCCAGGCGCCGGTAGTCAAAAACAAGGGAACGCGCCGGGTCGCCGCCGTCGATTACGTTTTCGTGCGCAAGGGCGACCGCGTGCTGCTGGTCCAGCGCAGCCCGACGGCCCGCCTGATGGCCGGGATGTGGGAGCTGCCGCAGAAGACATTGACCCGAGCGGGCGGAAAGGCGCTGCTCGAACTGCGCCATGCCATCACCACCACCGATTACCGGGTGAAGGTATACGCCGGCCGCAGCGCCCGCGGACGCTGGGTGCAACTGAGTAAAGTATCTTCCCTCCCGCTCACCGGCCTGGCCCGCAAGGTGCTCACCCGGTTGGGCGCGATTGCCAGTCCGGCCTGAGAGGCGTTATGTTTGATTGGATAAGAAGTGCATTGGGGAGAAAACAGATGGCGGTATTAACGGCGGGAGCAGACGCGCCCGACTTTCAATTGACCTCGACCGATGGCAAGCCTTTTTCCTTGAAAGAGGCGCAGGGGAAAGCGCCTGTGGTGGCGGCGTTCTTCAAAGTGGGCTGCCCCACATGTCAATACACCTTCCCATTTCTGGAGCGCGTGTATAAAGCGTATCCCCGCGACCGGGTGAAAGTCATCGGCATCTCGCAGGACGACGCCGCCGCCACCGCCGCCTTCATGAAGGAATTCGGAATCACCTTCCCGGTGTTGTTGGACGACACCACAAAGTACCCGGCGTCGAACGCCTTCCACCTCGTCCATGTACCCTCCACGTTCGTCATCAACAAGGCGGGCAAGGTCGACCTCACCACCATCGGTTGGGTGAAGGACGAGTTTGAACAACTCAACGACATCGTGGCCCGCGCCACCGGCATCCCGCCCGCGCAGATCTTCAAATATGGCGAGCAGGTGAAGGACTTCAAAGCGGGTTGAGGGACCAAAAGTTAGTCCGCGGTCGCGGACACCGGATTTTCAAGTACGTTAGTTTGAAGGAGCTTCCCTGTGCGCAAGTCGATGTTGGTAGTCCTCGCGTTGTCTCTGGCCCTCACCGCCCCGGCTCTAGCCCAAAAGAAGGGTAACGATGCGCATCGTGCGGCCGCGTCTAAAAACACCGCATCGCCGAAGAACGCAGCTGTGCCCGCCGCCGCGGCCGCAGCGGTGAATCACGTGAGCGCGGAGCGCATCCGCGAGCATGTCCGCTTCCTGGCGCATGATCTACTGGAAGGGCGCGGCACCGGACAGCGCGGAGGCGACATCGCCGCCGAATATATCGCCAGCCAATTCGCGCTGAACGGACTAAAGCCCCTGGGCGCGAATGGAACGTACATGCAGAAAGTCCCGCTGGTGGGCGTGACCACGCAACCGGAGAGCAGTTTTACGCTCGTCCCCGCCGGCGGCGAACCGATGAAGCTGGTGTTCAAGGACCAATGGGTCGCGTACAACGAAAGCCTGGGCGACCGGGCGACGATCAATGCCGACATTATCTGGATGGGCTACGGCATCACCGCTCCGGAATATCAGTGGGACGATTACAAGGACATCGACGTCCGCGGCAAAGTGCTGTTGATGCTGGTCAGCGAGCCGCCGTCCGATGACGAGAAGTTTTTTAAGGGCAAGGCCCTCACCTACTACGGACGCTGGACTTACAAATATGAGAACGCGGCGCGGCACGGCGCGGCCGGCGTGATCCTCATCCATCGCACGGACATGGCGAGCTATGGATGGGAAGTAGTCCGTAACTCGAATTCCGGCGAGAAGTCCTACTTGCGCACGAACGCACCCAAGCTGCTGTCCGCCGGATGGATCCAGTTGGCTAACGCGCATAAGCTGACCCAGGCCTGCGGCATGGACCTGACCAAGATGTTTGAAGAGGCGAAGTCTCGCAACTTTAAGGCGCGGCCCATGAGCGCGAAGCTGGAAGCCAGTATCGTGAGCAAGATCCGCAACATCGAATCGAACAATGTGGTCGGCATGATCCCCGGCTCCAATCCGAAGTTGAAGGATGAAGCGGTGCTCTTCACCTCGCATTATGACCACCTCGGCATCCGCGCGGACGTGAAGGGCGACAACATCTATAACGGCGCGCATGACAACGCGACCGGCGTGGGCATGATGCTGGAGATCGCGCATGCGCTGGCCGATGCCAAGGCGCGTCCCAAGCGGTCGCTGGTGTTCGCCGCCGTCACCGCGGAGGAGCAGGGACTGCGCGGATCGGAATACCTGGGGGAGAATCCTCCCATCCCCGCGGGTAAGATCGCGCTGAATCTCAACTTTGACGCTATCCCTCCGCTGGGCGATCCCGAGGAACTGGTCGCGCTGGGCTCAGAGCGCAGTGATTTTTATCCTGTGGTGGAAGCCACGGCCAAAGGCTTTGGCATGACGCTGCAGCCCGACCTCCATCCCGACCGCGGCAGCTACTATCGCTCTGACCACTTCAGCATGTCGCGCGTGGGGGTGCCTGCGTTCTCGTTGAAGTTGGGCGATAAGTTCAAGGGTCACCCCGCCGAGTGGGGCAAGCAGAAATCCGAGGAATACAACACCAAGGATTATCACCAGCCCACCGACGAATTCGAAGCCAAGGGCGACTACACCGCCAACGCGAAGCTGGCGCAGTTCCTGATCGCGCTGGGGTGGAAGGCTGCCGAGCAACCGAAATTGGTGGAGTGGCTGGCGGGCGACGAGTTCGAAGCCGCGCGCAAGGCCAGCCAGAGCGGGACTAAAAAATAATCGGTTACCTATGTAACTTGGGTCGCGGTCGTGGGTGCGTTATCCTCGCGACTGGCGCGGGGATTTCCGTTACAGCCAGCTTGGACCGGCGATGATCCGTGATAAGATGCGCCTCGAAGATCGTCATTCAAACCTTGTTTTGTAGGACTTGCAGTCGGTACCCGGGCAACCTCCCCATGTCACCGTTCTCCTTTTTAGCGCGCGGCAATCTGGCCGATCACGCCAAGCAGCTTTCGCTCGGCAGCTACACTCCGGAGATCACCCTCGAAGGCCTGCAGACGGGCGTGGACAACGTCCGCACCGACGTTTATCTCAGTCCCCGCTTCAATGAGATCGCGCGCCAGCACATCATGCGACTGCTGGCCAAGTATGGCAACGTGGAAGACTTCCTGGTGGAAGACGCCTTCTCCCGCGCCCTGAGTAACCCCACCCCCACGACGGGACGCGGGACCGGCTTCATCGGCTCCCCGAATGCGGCCCTAGCGGCGGCCACAGCCAGCGGAAAATTTACTACGGCCAAGCCCATCGAGCCCGCCGACTTCAAAAAAGCGCTGGCCGACCTGCATACTGCGGGACTGAATCGGGCCAAGAACGACGGCAATATCAGCATCGACCTGTTGGCCCGCCTGGCCATGATCAAGTATCTGCGCGCGGAGATGCTCTCCCAATTCAACCAGCTGCTGGAGCGCTGCCGCGCCAAATTGAAGACCTATGAAGGCCCGCGCAGCGTGGTGGCGGCCAAAGGCATCGAGATGCGCGACCGCTTTGCCCGCCTGCAGATCAGCAAGAAAACGGTGCTGCGCAAGGCCGGACTTGACATCTTCAATACCCTGCGCGAGATCGAGAAAGAGACGCTGGCGCGGCTGCGGCGCTCCCTGCTGGGCGATGCCGGCGCCGCCAGCTATGACCTCTTCGTCAACCGCCTCATCTTCACCGAAGACGGACGTGACGACTTCCTTAATGCCGAGTTCTACGTGATGCTGGGCAACTACGATCGCGATCCTGACCGCTTTCAGGCGATGCAGGAGTTCGCCATCGCGTATCTGAAGTCCCTGAACGTGCTGCCTACGGGCACGCCGGATGAAGAGAAGGCGCTCGACCAGATGCTCAATGCACCGGAGAACGCGCAAGAGTTGATGGCGGGGGGCGCGCCGGATGAATCCAACTCGCGCGGCAAGGCCCAACGCGCCCTGCTTTTGGGCTGGGTCGGGTTTCTGGAAAAAGAGGGCGTGATGGACTACGTCCTGGCGTCCTATGAGGCGGTGCCGCTGTTGGCGCAGTATTCGCCGCCTATCAATCCCCAGCAACTCAAGAACGCACTCATCTCGCGCACCGAACGCAAGCGGGTGGAGACGCTGCTCGACGAACACGGCAAGATCTCACCGGACGGCATGCACAGCGCCGTGAAGAAATTGGAATCCGCAAAAGGCAATGACCGGGCCAAGCTGGCGGGCCGCTATTTCTCAGACTTCCTCCGCTACCATCGCGATCTGCGCCGCTTTGAGGCGTTGCTCTCCGCCATGGACACGGTCAATGTGATCAGCAATGAAAAGCTGCGCGAACTTTCCGCCATCAACAACACGCTCTATGAGTTCCTGCTGCCGGAAGAGCAGAAGCAGGCGGACCACACCGTGGTCAGCCACGTCATCCTCAAAGCCGATATCCGCGACAGCACCACCCTCACGCGCACCCTCTATGAACGCGGATTGAATCCGGCATCGTATTTCAGCCTCAACTTCTTCGACCCCGTAAACAAGCTGCTGCCCAAGTACGAAGCGACCAAGGTCTTTATCGAGGGTGACGCCCTCATCCTCGCGCTCTTTGACCGCGAAGGCGAACAGAACTTCGGCGTAGGTCGCACCTGCATGCTGGCCAAGGAGATGGTGCAGATCGTCCGCGCTTACAACGAGCAATCGCAGAAACAGGGACTGCCTACGTTGGAACTCGGCCTCGGCATCTGCTTCCAGGATTCCGCGCCCATGTACCTCATGGACGGCACCCATCGCATCATGATCTCGAAGGCGCTGAACGAGAGCGACCGGCTTTCGGGATGTAGCAAGGGCGCGCGCAAGTATCTGGCGAATGCGGAAGCCAATCCCTTCAATGTCTACAGCTTTCAGACGGTGGAAGACCAAGACACGGGCGGCATCCCCGATGAGTTTCTGGTGCGGTATAACATCGGCGGCATCCACATCAACGCCGCCGCGTTTGAAAAACTGCAAAAAGAGATTTCGCTGAAAGAACATTTGATCGAGTTGCCCATGCACTACGGCCACCAGAAGGTGCGGCTGTTCAGCGGCATGGTGCCGGTGGGCCAGGGCATCTTCCACAAGATCATCGTGCGCGAGGGCCATATCCCGCACGTGGACTTCCGCGATTACACCTTGAAGAAGTGGACGGACAAGAAATACTACGAAGTAGTGATCAATGAATCCATCTACGCGCAGCTGGAAAAGGAATTCCAGACGGCGAGCTTTGCGTGAACTCCTTAGCTTTTCTCTGTCCCGAGCGAGCCGGGAGCGCAAGTGACCGGCGCCGAGGGAACCCTACCCTGACCTAACCCACTGATGAGCGATTTCACGAAATACATCCTTGAGAGTTCGGCTGCAATGTTCGGGGGGATCATTGCGTTGTTCCTGGCGAAGGACGGGGCGACGCTTCAGAGCGCATCATTCTGAGGTTCTGTGGGGTCGTAATGCTGCTTTCGGGGTTGTTATCCTTAGCCGGCACTCTTCATATTGACCCGAAGAGGGTAGGGTTCCCTCGTCGCGGCTCGCGTTGCTCCCGCTCACTCGGGACAAATCAAAAGATTAAAACCCGGTCAGCCTTCTGGCCTTGAAGGGCACACTCACCACTGCTTCTAAATCCACCGCCACACCATTCTTCATTGCCGGACGAAAGTGCCAGCGCCCCAGTGCCTTTCTGGCATTCTCATCGAGCCGCTCATGGATGCCTTGCAGCACGCGCACCTCGCCCACGCTACCATCCGCGTGGATCACCGCGTAGAGCGTGTCAATCCCTTCCACCTGATCTTTGATCAGATCCGGCGGATACGCGGGGTCGACCTTATTGGTCACCGTGGGAGTAGAAAGTTCGCCCTGTTCTTTACTGTCTTTCAATTCAGCAAAGTGGATGATCCAGCTTCCACCCGACGACGTGAGGTTCGCCAGGTTGAGCTTCATCGAGTACGACTTGCGTCCGCCGAATACTTTATTTTCCAGAACACGGTCTTCGACCTTGCGCTCGCCCGGCGGCGGGTAGAGGGGAACCGGCGGACGATCAAACGGAGACAATGGCCGCGCGACGCTGGCGGTGACGGCCGGCCGCGGCGCTGGCGGTGCGGCAGCCACCACCGAACCAGACGCAGGCTTGCTGTTACCGCCGATGACCGAGATTCCCGCGAGCGGTGAACTTTCATTCCCGGTGCCCGCGCCGGGCGATTTCGCATCGCTATTTCCCGTGCCCGTCTCGGCGGTACCGCCCGACGCCGAAATATTCGGCGTACCCGGCGCTCCGGCGCGGCCCGTGGGTCCAGCGGCAAAGACGCCGCTACGGCTGCCGTCCGGCACCTTGATCTCGCCCGCGGGCGGTTGCGGACGCACGCTCAAGGCCAGTAACTGTCCCGCGGCCTGCGGACCGCTGCTGGGGGCGCCGAGCAACGGCGGCGGCGGCACCGCATTCTCTGCACCCTGCGCCAGTCCTGACAATGCCGGCCGTTGCAGCGGCAACTCCAACTTCGGCGCGGGCGCCACTGCGTCCGGCGCGCTGGCCAGCGTGAGGTCACTGCGCTGCGACTTCACCGCATCCAATGCGGGCTGCGCCTCCACCACGTCAGCGGCGGTCATCTGCAAGCGTGATTGCGAGCGCAGTCGCGAAGTGTCGGGCGCGGGCGCAACGGGCGTGAATTCCATCCGCGGTAATGTGATCTGGGATTTCAACGCCGCCATCGGCGGAGCGGGCACATTGGTCCACACCATCATGTTCGGGAGCGGCACCTCCTGACGCAGCACCTTCGGATGCGGGGGATTCACAATGGTCTGGGTACTGTTGTCCGCACCCACGGGCACGGAAATGATCTCCTGCTTGGCAAGTTCCGGTTCGCCCTTGCGCGGTTCCCGGGGGCGCGGCGCTACCTTGGGCACGATCGCCGGTAATTCTTCCGCCACGTTGTAGTAAGTGATGGTGGTGTGGGTAAAGCGGTCTTCTTCCAGACGCGGCTGGCGCGACGTCCACAGGTGCCCGGTGGTGTACACCAGCAGCAGGAGTCCCAGGTGCAGACCACCTGACTGGCCAAAGTTCTGCCACGGCATGGGCCGGTTGACGAAGACGTCGTCCCAGAAGGGCGCGGGTTGCGAGGTCACCGCTATCGGCGAAGGCTCGCGCCGTAGTAACGTATCCGTCAGGTTTTCGAGGAAGCAGGGCCAGAACGGCTCCCAGCGGACGAGCAGATCCGGCCCGCGTTCCGGATGCGGAGAGAACAGCTCTATCTGCTGCTTGGGCGCCAAGGACATAGTAGGTGCGGTTCCGCGATTATAGTCCGATAAGGAAGGCCGACCTCTCAGCGAAATGCATCAAATAGCGAAGGAATCACCCAAAATTATGACGCAATCCCTAAGGCTCCTACCTAGGCCGATTTTGGCGTTTGTGCTGCTGGCCATGCTGGCCGTCGCACAGACCAAGACGTCTGTCCCTGCCCCCGTCCCCGCTCCCAACCGTGATATCACCGGCATGTACACGTTCATCCAGGAAGGTGAGTTTGTGCAGGTCACAGTGGAGACGTATCCGCCGGCGGGCACAAAGGTCGGCGCGGTGGTGACCGGATTCATCTCCCGCCTCGGCGATCTCGAGAGCGACAAGGGCGCTTACCTCGACCAGTTCTTTATTAAGGGGTCGCTCATCGGCGAGAAGCTCACGTTCACGACGAAGACCATTCACGGCGTGTGGTTTGAGTTCACGGGAAGAGTGGAGCGCGGTCCCGGGAAAGCAAAAGCGGAAGAGGGCTACTACATCATCCGCGGCACGCTTACGCGCAACAGCATTGATGTGAACAAGAAGACCTCATCGCAATCACGCGAGGTCACTTTCAAATCTTTCCCTGATCTCGATACCGACGAGCCGGTCACGAAATCTAACTAACGCCGTTAGTGCGAGTGGGCTGATGGCGCCCGGCGTCGTCGTCGGACCAACGCGCTTCACCGATAATCCACCAGGCGGAAGCCGATGGTGGGATGGAAATAGTCGGGCAGCCGGAAGTGCGGAAGGCGCATTCCAGGCCCGTTGGCGGCAGCGCCCACGCATTGCCGCGAATGGCATACTGGCCAAACACGGATCTTGCGGGAAACGGGAAACCGGAAACGAGTAACCGTTCCTCAGTGCCCTTCCGCTTCTAAGAACTTTTCCGCTTCCATCGCTGCCATGCAACCCGTCCCCGCAGCCGTGATGGCCTGCCGATAGCGCCGATCCTGCACGTCTCCACTGGCAAAGACGCCGGGCACCTTGGTGAAGACGTAATCGGTAGTTTTGAGATATCCGTCGGCGTCGGTGTCGAGTTGGCCGTTGACCCACTTCGCGTTGGGCACGTGGCCGATGCCGAGGAACATCGCGCTGGTGGGGAAATCGTAAATTTTATTTGTCTTGATGTTCTTGAGCTTGAGGCCGGTGACCTCGTTCTTCGCCACGTCATAGACGTCTTCGACGATCGTATCGGTCAGAAATTCGATCTTCGGATGCTTCTGCGCCCTCTCCAGCATGATCTTGGACGCACGGAACTGCTCGCGCCGATGGATCAGCGTGACTTTGCTGGCAAAGCGGGTGAGAAAGAGCGCCTCTTCCATGGCGGAGTCGCCGCCGCCGATCACGGTGATCTCTTTGCCGCCAAAAAAGAAGCCGTCGCAGGTGGCGCACGACGATACTCCATGCCCGATGAGTTTTTGTTCGCTGGGCAGCCCCAGCCACCGCGCCGAAGCGCCGCTCGCGATGATGAGCGTCCGCGTCTGGATCTTTTCTTTGCCGAAGTCGAGAGTGAACGGGCGTTGGGTCAGGTCGGCGCTGACGATGTGGCCGGTCATGAATTCGGCGCCAAAGTGCGCCGCCTGCTTGCGTATGTTCTCGATCAGGTCGGGACCCTGCACGCCCTCAGGAAATCCGGGAAAGTTCTCGACCAGCGTGGTGAGCGAGAGCTGTCCACCGGGCTCATGGCCTTCCACGACCAGAGGTTTGAGGTTGGCACGAGCGGCATAGATGGCTGCGGTAAGTCCGGAGCATCCGGAGCCGAGGATCACGGTGTCACGTAGCTTGGTCATAGTCTTCGATAGTCAGCAGATATAGATGATGTAGTTGGGAATTCGATACAAAGGGCTTGAGAATGATGATAAATCAGGCCGTTATTTCGGTGGCGTGGTCGCACCCGCCGGGGGCGCCTTCGCCGCTTTCGGCTTGGCGGACGACAACCAATTGATGTCCATCCGGAACATGGTGTGCAATCCCAAAGACCTGCGATAGCCCGCAAGGAGCGCGGAAGCCTTGGTGAATAGCGGCTCGTAGGCGCTTTGGTCAGCTCCCGGGCAGCGTGCCAGCACCAGATTGGCTTTACCGAAGCGCTCCAGTTTTATACGCGAGACCGGCGTGTTCACATCCAACACCAGGGCCGGCGCGGAGGCCTCGGCCGAGACCTGGTCTTCCAGCGCGATCGAGAACAGGTCTTTGGGGTCGCGCACCTTCAGCACCAGCGTCTCTACGGTGTCGCTGGCGTCGGTGCTCAAGGAATACTGGACGTTGCTGAACAAAGGGTCGCTGGCGAGTTCGCGCCGCAGCCGGATGTAGCGGGCGGGCTCGGCGTCTTGCATGCTGGAGCGGCCGCGGGTGACCTCGAAATCCTGAGCGAAGGTCGCCTTCCTGGGGACGCGATCCAGCGCCGCTTTGATCTCATCCTTCTCCGCGTCGCTGGGCGCGCAGACGTTCAAATAATTGATCTTTACCGGCGGGCCTTGCGGCTTGTCTTCGGCTTTGGGCGCGTCCTGCGCGTGAACGGCGGGAAGCAGCGTGCAAAAGATAAGGGCGGGGAGGAGTAAGCGTTGGATGCGCACCTGAAGATTGTACAGTCCCGCTTGCTCTGCCCCACGCCCGGGCTCGCCTATCACCCTCCTGGCCACCCCCAACTCCGCCGGGCAGAGGCTTGACAAACACGACTAAAAGCGCGATAATCTAGTCAGTCTAGTCAGGAAACATATGCCAAAGAGCGCATTGAAGTTGCCCCAGAAACGCTGGCAGTTACAGACGGCAAAGGCGCAGTTCAGCGAGCTCTTCCGCCGGGCCCGCGCCGAAGGCCCGCAGTGGGTCACTCGTCAGGACAAGGAAGCCGTGGTGGTGCTGCCCGCCGAGGAGTTCGAACGTCTCTGCGCGCGCGCCCGTCAACCGCAAAGCCTGGTCCAATTCTTTGCGGAATCGCCGCTGGCCAAAGTGACGCTCAATCTGGAGCGAAAGCCGGATTACGGGCGGAAGGTCGGTCTGTGAGCGGGTTTCTGCTCGACACCAACGTGATCTCAGAGCTTATTCGGCGCCGGCCGGAGCCGCGAGTTGAGGCTTGGGTGGCGGCCACCGATGAGAACTTGCTCTACCTCAGCGTCCTCACCATTGGTGAGATCCGCAAGGGGATTGCCCTGGTCAAGGACGCTTCACGCCGAGTCACTTTGGAGGTCTGGCTCGACAGCGACTTGGCAACGCGCTTTGCCGGACGCATCCTCCCCATCGATCAAGCGGTCGCTGACCGCTGGGGGCGGCTCTCCGCCCAAGCGAGTCCAAAGTCGCTCTTGCCGGTGATTGACGGGTTGCTAGCAGCCACCGCTTTTCGCTACGACCTGACTTTCGTTACCCTCAACACCAAGGACATTGCCCAGACCGGTGTACCGCTGTTCAATCCGTGGTTGAACTAACGGTCTTCCCGCATTCCGCTAAAATCTCTCCATGGCAAACCTAACTTTGGTCTATGGACTCAGGCTGCTTCCCGCCGAAGACATTGTGGAAGTGGGCGAGGCGCCCGTCCAATTGCGTAATGGTAATACCGCTCACGTCACCATGCACGTGCTCGAGGGCAGCAAGGAGGAGATCGAGGCCCAACTCAAGCACAGCCTGGAAGCCTTCTTCGACCTCTACCCGGACATCTAGCCGGTTCCCATAATGGAACTGGTTCGTCGGGGCCTCGGTGGTCAATCCAGTACACCCGATTCCGTTTTTCGTAACAACATTCATCGGCGCGCGCCACTCCCCGTTCGGGAAGCCTAGAATCATCCGTATCATGGAGAGGGCTCTAGTCCGCTGCGCCTGCGTCTTCGCCTGCCTGATTCTGCTGGCCCACGCCGGCGACCCTGCGCCCCGCACCCGCGCCACCCCGCCTGACCTGCAACAGGTCACTCAGCGCGCCGGCCTGATCTTTCTCGGACGCGTGGTGAAGGTCGAGTGGAAGCACGCGCCCGCTGGCGGACAGACGGACCGCGTCCGCATCACCTTTCAGGTGCTCGACGGCATCCGGGGCACCCGCACCGGCGAAACTGTGGCAGTGGAGGAGTGGAGCGGCCTGTGGACTCCGGGCGATGAGCGCTATCGTCCTGGTGAGACGCTTTTTCTCTTCTTTTATCCCCGCAGCCGCCTGGGGCTGACCAGTCCGGTGGCGGGTGATGGCGGACGCATCGAGCTTACCCCCACGCAACGCGTGGTACTCTCGCCCGAACGCAGCGCTACTTTATTGCCGCGCAGCTTGCGTCTGCAAAAGCATCAGGCCGCGGCGGACACCCTGCGCACCCAGCACTCCACCGTTTACAGACAATTCGCTCACATCGTACGGGAGTTTGCGGGAGTCGTGCCGTGACCACATTCCGCAACAGCGCACGCGCACCTTGCCTAATACTGCTGTTGTTGCTGGCCGTCATCCGCCCGCTGCATTCCGGCGGCGTGCTCGCCGTAGCCGGACCCAGCGGCTTTAACCCCAGCGCTGTGGGTAAGCCCATCACGTGGGCCAATGCTTCCCTCACCTATTACACCGACCTGGGCGACCTCAGCCCCGTGCTGCCGCAAGCGACCGCCAACGCCTTTGTGGCCGACGCCTTCGCCCGCTGGACCGCCGTCTCCACCGCTGCGCTTACCGCCACCCGCGCGGGCGCGCTTGCCCAGGACGTGAATGGGACGAACGTCTTTGCCGGCGGAGACTCCATGCCTGCTGACATCCAGCCGAGCGCTACCCATCGCCCGCTGGGCGTGGTCTACGATCAGGATGGCCAGGTGACGGACGCGCTGCTGGGTGCGGGCGCCGGTGCGGCAACTTTCTGCTCCACGAACTCCGTCTTCGGCGGCGCAGACAGCTACACCCTCGACGCCCACTTTGCCCATGCCCTCATCATCCTCAACGGGAACTGCGCGCAGCAATCCGCCGACCTGCCCACGCTGAAGTATCGGCTGGTGCGTCTGGCCGGCCGCATCCTGGGTGTGGGCTGGTCGCAGTTGAATGACAACGTCCGCACCGGGTCACCGCAGCCCAGTGCCGATGACTATGCCGGCTTCCCCCTCATGCATCCGCGCGGGGCCCCGTGCACTCCCGTCACCAGTTGCCTCCCGAACCCCGACCAGTTGCGCATGGATGATCGCGCCGCCATCGCCTACCTCTACCCCGCGGCTACCACCACCGCGCGCATCCAGGGCCGCGTTTACTTTGCGGACGAGCGCGGCCTGGCCGGCCAGCCCATGCAAGGCGTGAACGTAGTGGCCCGCCGGATGGATCCGGTAAGCGGCCTCCCTTCGCATACCTTTCTCGCCGCTTCCGTTTCCGGCTTTCGCTTTCGCGGCAATCACGGCAACCCCGTCACCGGATTCCAGACCGCTCAAGGCGAACCGTTTGCCAAGTTCGGCGCTGACGACCTTGCGCTTGAAGGCTTCTACGATCTCAGTGGCCTCGAGCTCCCGGCGGGCTCCGCCTCCGCCAGTTATCAAATCTCGTTGGAGCCGCTTAATCCGCTCTACCAAGGCGCGTCCGGCGTGGGACCCTATCGCTACGGGGTAGTAGCGCCCTCGGGCAGCGTGGCGCCCATTGCTATCCTCAATCTCGTCGCGGGATCCAACCTCACCCGCGACATCGTCATACCCAACAGCGCCCGTGTAGGCCAGGACGCTTCTGAGCCCAATCCCTCCTCCGCCCCGGCGCCGGTTCCCGCCGGAGGCGTGTGGTGGAGCAGTCTGAGCGGTCATGGCGATTCCGACTTCTACGCCTTCACTGCGCGCGCGGGTCGCACTTTTCATCTGCGCGTAACCGCGTTGGATGAGGCGTACGTTTCCACTACAGCGAAAGCGCGGCCCACCCTGGGTGTGTGGACAAGCGGCGCTCCTCCCGACTCGCCCCCCACACTGCTGGCGAACGCCTTCAACACCGCCATCACTGGCCAAACCAAGATCAGTGTGGCCACCGCCGCGGAGGCCGACCTTATCCTGGGCATCGCCGACCATCGCGGCGATGGCCGCCCTGACTTCCAATATCATGCGCGCCTCCTCTATGCCGACCGTCTTTTGCCCGACCGCATCCCCGCCGGGGGCGGCACGCCGGTGATGCTGGAGGGTTACGGATTCAATACGAATACCACCGTCACCATCGGCGGACAGTCTGCGCTAGTACTCGCGCGCAGCGCCTCGCGGCTTTTGCTGCAACCGCCGGCCCTGGGGAATGGTCAGGCGCAGGTGGTGGTGACCGACCTGGCCACCAGTGACGCCTCCACCATCACCGACGGGGCGCTCTTTGGCGCCACCGGAGGTGACCAATTGCAACTGCTCGCGTCCGCCAACCCTTCGGTGCCCGTTGGGGCGGAGACGCCGAACCCCATCCGCGTCCGCGTCACCACGGCCGACGGCGTCACCCCTGTCTCGGGCATGAGCGTCACCTTTTCCGCGTCACCGGTACAGTCCTTCTTCCCGGCGTGCGGTACGAATCCGTGCGCCCTCCTGACGGACGCGCGCGGTGAGGCCATGGTCACCCTCGCGGTGCGGGCCACCTCCAGCAATACCGTCACCGCCGCCATCGCCAATGGTGCGCAGGTTGCGACCACCATCGTGGGCAGTGCACCCACCTCCGTGCTGTTTGCTTCCGTCCCTTTTCGCCGTGTGCCCGCTGGCGCTACTCGTCCGGTGCTCATCAGCGTTCGCCTGCTTAACTCCGGCAACCCCACTGCCGGACAGGTGATCAACTTCAGCCTGGGCACTACGCCGGCTGTGGGCTCGGCCACGCTGGTGGCCCCCAGCATCGTCACCAACAACGCCGGCGACGCCGTCAACACCGTGAATGTGGTAACGCTGGGCTCATCGTTCACCGTACTCGCTTGCGTAGCCACGGGTTCGCCCTGCACCACGGTGAACATCCAGGCCGTCGCGGAGAGTTCGCGGCAGTTGCAATTACTACGAGGCGGATCGCAGATTCTGGCCAGTGGCCAAAGCGCCGCGCCCATCATTCTGCGTGTGACCGATGCTGGGTTGCCGGACCGTCCCGTTCAGGGCGTGGCTGTGACTGTCGCGACGTCAGTGTTTGCGCGCTTGCGTAGCGCGGACTGCAATCTGCAGAATACGGACTGTCGCCCGGCGTCGGCGCGTCCCCTGGCTACATCTTTCACTACACTCACTACGGACGACAACGGCCTCATCACCCTTACGCCCGCCATCCAAGGTTCGTGGGGCGCAGCGAATGTTTACACCCTCTTTCGCATCGGCGCGGCGGCCACACAAACCCAACAAGCTTCCGTCCAGATTTTCCAATAGAAAAAGGGCGGCTGCGCGCCGCCCTTTCCGCGAGAATCTTCCTATTTCTTCTGCTGTAGATACGAATCCACCCAGCCATTCACCGTCTTGTACCAAAGCTGGCTGTTCTGCGGCTTCAGCACCCAGTGGCCTTCGTCGGGGAAATACAGCATCTTCGACGGCACCTTCAAACGCTGCAATGTAGTGAATAGTTGGAAGCCTTCGGAAACATCTAGCCGATAGTCGAGCTGCCCGTGGACCACCAGCGTGGGCGTCTTGATGTTTTGGGCAAACAGGTGCGGCGACCACTTACGGTACATCTCGCGGTTTGTCCACGGCGTGCCTTTGAACTCCCACTCGATGAAGAACAATTCCTCGGTGGTTCCGAACGACGACTCGGTGTTGAACGTACCATCGTGCGATACCGCGCACTGGAAGCGGTTGGTGTGTCCGATGATCCAGTTCACCAT
>JBKKBM010000256.1:0-9028 GCA_046714215.1 Terriglobales bacterium
ATGTTCGCCTTCACCGCTTCCCCGGTGGAATCAAAGAGGCGTCCGGCCTTAATGTAGGTCAGCGGCTTGGGCGCAGGGGCGGCAGCAGGAGTTTGGGCGGGACTAATCGCACTGAGACCGAAGGACAGCAGCAGAAAGCCATAAAGACGCTTGCGCATTAGGGTTAGGACCTTCGACGGTAGGATGGTTAGGCGGGGAGAAGTGTCGTTGCTTTGAAAACGCCTGTCAAGTGAAGGCGGGCGGGCATGAGCCTTCTGGCCCTTCCCGCAACTTTTCCCGCCAGGCTAGGTTTGTATCTCGGAAGGCCGACGCAGAGCGTAGGCGAGATAAGAGGACATTAAACATGAAGCGATTTACGAAAGTGATGTTGGCATTCACCGCGTGCCTGACGCTCAGCGTAGCGATGGTTGCGCAAGAGGCTGCCCCGACCACCGGCCAGGAGAAGAAGGCAGACGCGCAGCAAGAACGCCATATGCGCGGCGGCAAAATGGGGCGTATGGGCGGCGGCAAACACATACAGAAGATGGCCACCGAACTGGGATTGACGGACGCGCAGAAGACCCAGATCAAGAGCATCCACGAGCAGCAGCGCACCAAGGCGATGGAGCTGCGCAACAACGAGTCGCTGACCCAAGAACAGAAGATGGAGCAGTTCAAAGCCTTGCGTGAGTCCACGCACAGCCAGGTGAGCAGCCTGCTCACCGCTGATCAGCAGACGAAGTTCGCTGCGATGAAGGCGGGGCACAAGGGCCGCATGGGCAAACACGGCAGAAAAGGCCGTCGCGGAGCCTGGGGTGACAAGGCCGAAGGCCAGAAGCCGGATTCGACGCAGCCGAAGTAGTTTGGGTGCGAATTAAGGAAGTGGAAAAAGGGAGGCGCCACTCGCGCCGCCCCTTTTTTATTGGAAAGTGATTTATTAGGAAGTCATTTCTGCAAAAGTCATTGCACGCGATCGGGGCCAGTTTCGCGCCCCGGTTTGTTGCTCGGTTCACGGCGATGACGGTTGCGGTGCTCAGCGCGCGCTGAATGTTTGGTGGGATCTTCACTGGCGATGCGCTCCAACTCTCGATCGCGCACCACGTCTATGCCAAGCTGCGCGATGTCGGCTTTTAACAACTCCAGCAACGCCAGCAAATAATTGATCTGCGTCCGCTCCACGTAGCTCTCCGCATCAGCGCGGAAGCGAGGCAGAAACATCAGGTGCAGGTCTTCGATGGGCCGCTGAAACTCGGGCTGATATTCGTCATCGATGTGGGCCACGGCGAAGTTGTGCACCACTTCCCAATCCACCAGCTTATCCAGGTAAGAGCGCACGAGCAGCACAAAACGGTCGATGGGGAAGAATTGCGGTAGCGCTTGCGGTTGGGATTGCGGGGCCTTGTCCATGGTCACTGGCTTATATTCAGCTCTTAGCTTTTGGCTTCTTCTGCCTTTCAATCACCAATTACAAATCACAACTCACCCGTTTTTTTAAGATGCCTTCCACGCGGCGCAGGTCTTCCTCCGTGTCGACACCTATGGTGTCATATTGCGTCTCCTGCACATAAATATCAATGCCGTTTTCGAGAAAGCGCAATTGTTCCAGGCGCTCGTTCTTTTCCAGGGCCGACTCCGGCAGGGTGCAAAACTTATCCAGAGCTTCTTTCCGATAGGCATAGAAGCCGAGATGCTTCATGTAGCGAAAAGATTTCGCCAAGTCGCGATCGAACGGGATGGTGGCCCGCGAAAAATAGAGCGCCCGTCCGCTGGCGGAGGTCACCACCTTCACCGCATTCGGATTCGCCACATCCGCCGCGGGGCACGGCGTCATCACGGTCGAAACCATAACGTTGTCATGCAGCATCGGCTTCAGCAGCGCGTCAATGTGCTCCGGACGCGCCAGTGGTTCATCGCCTTGCACGTTCACATAGACGTCCGCAGAGATAGTTTGCGCGACTTCGCGCACCCGATCCGTGCCGCTGCGATGCTGGTCAGAGGTCATTTGCGCTCGCCAGCCATGCTTCTGGCACACTTCCATGATCTCCGGCGAATCCGTGGCGACAATCACCTCCGCCAACTGCGTACAGCCCTTGGCCGCCGCATAGACGTGGGCCAACATCGATTGACCGGCAATCTCGCGCAGGATCTTGCGCGGCAGGCGGGTGGAGGCGATGCGGGTGGGAATGATGCCAATGGCTTTCATCTGCGCCATTCTACAAGGTGTGACAGCAGAGCCACCCACGACCCCCTACACGATCATCTTCCTGAAGTTCCGCGCGGCCAGCATCAGGATGCCGATGCCCATCACCGCGAGCACGAGTGCGTCCTTCCACAATTCCAGGAACCCGGCGCCGCGCAGGATGATGCCGCGCGCAATGTCCATCATGTAGGTGGCGGGCAGCAGGAAACTCATACCGTAGAAGAGCATGGGCATGGTCTCCCGGGGAAAGATGTAGCCGGAGAGGAAAATGGTCGGCAACATGATGCCCATGGAGCGCTGCATGGCGTCGTTCTGCGAGTTCGCCTTAGATGAGATCAGCATGCCCATGGCCAGATGGGCGAACATATAGAGCGTGGCCAGCGCGTACAGGAGCACCACACTGCCATGAATCGGCACGCCGAAGACGTAGCGCATGAACAGCAGGATGAACGTCATCTCCACCAGCGCCAGCAGGAAGTAGGGCATGATCTTGCCCATCATCAGTCCCAGGGGCCGCACCGGCGTCACGAAGAGCTGTTCCAGCGTGCCGCGTTCTTTTTCCCGCACGATCGAAAACGCGGTCAGCATGGTCGTGACAAACAGCAGCAGCACCGTCATCAGACCCGGCAGGAAGAAGTTAGGCGAGCGCGAATCCGGGTTGAACATCACCTTGGGACGCACGTCGATGGGAGGTTGCGTGCCCGGAGGCAGCATCCGCCGTAATGATTCGTCGAGTCCGATGGCCTGCGCCACGTTCATCGCCTGCCCGGCCACAGTGGAATCGGAACCATCCACCATCACCATGATCTGCGCGGTGTCGCCGCGCAGCAGGTCGCGGTCAAAGTCGTACGGGATCTTCACGCCTACTTTGGCGTGCCCGGCGATCATCTCCTGCGTCAATTCTTTGTCAGAGTGCACGTACTTATAGATATTGAAAGTATCGGAGTTGCGGAAGCGGTCCAGCAGTTCACGGCTGGCCTGACTGCCCTGCGCGCCCGGGGTGCGCTCCATGACGCCGGTCTGGTCATAGACAGCGGTGCGTACCTGGCGCACGTTGGTGTCAATGGCATAGCCCAGAATGATCATCTCCAACAGCGGGATGGCGAGCGCAAACATGATGGCCATGGAATCGCGGCGCAGGTGCAGCTGCTCTTTATAAAAAATGGCGCGGAAGCCGCGAAAAGGATTGTCGGGTCCGAATAGGGTGCTCATTATTTCGCCGCTCCTTCCCGTTCCAACTGGTGCTTGTACGTCAGTTCGACGAAGACGTCTTCCAGGTCGGGCGCCAGCGGGCGGATCTCTTCCGGATGAACTCCCACATTCTCCAGCTCGCGCAGTAGTTCTGCTTCGGTCACGCGGTCGTCCAGCAGCGCGTGGATGGAGCGCCCGAAGATGGTGGCGGAGCGCATGAACGGCAGCTTGCGCGATTGGCGCAGCGCGGTGGTCACATCCTTCACGGCAATCTCGAAGCGATGGGTGCCCGGCGGATGCACCTCCGGAATCTCGCGCAGCGTGTCCGGGGTGCCGTCGGCGATCACTTTGCCGTAATAGATGTAGGCCAGGTGGGAGCAGCGCTCGGCCTCGTCCATGTAGTGCGTGGTCACGAAAAACGTGACGCCCTGGCCGCTCAAGTCAAAGAGCAGGTCCCAAAGTTTGCGACGCGCCACCGGATCGATGCCCGCAGTCGGCTCGTCCAGGTAAACGATTTTTGGATTGTGCAGCATGGCGCAGCCCAACGCGAGGCGCTGCTTCCAGCCGCCGGAAAGTTTACCGGCAAAGCGCTCTTTGTAAGGCTCGATGGCATTGCTCTCCATCGTCTCTTCGATCTTGCGGGTCGCTTCGGCGCCCCGTAATCCGTAGATCTGCGCGTAAAACTTGAGATTCTCCATGACCGTAAGATCGTCATAGAGCGAAAACTTCTGGCTCATGTACCCGATGCGCATCTTTACTTCGTCGGGATTCGTGGTCACGTCAATGCCATCGATTACGCCGCGCCCGGCGGTCAGCGGAAGAATACCCGTGAGCATCTTGATCACGGTGGTCTTGCCCGAGCCGTTGGGGCCTAGGAAACCGAACACCTCGCCCGGCGCCACCTGGAAGCTCACACCGTCCACCGCAGTGAAATCGCCGAACTTGCGCACCAGGCCTTCGGCCAGGATCGCAGGCGTTTCGGAAGTCGTGGGCATCGGGGTCATTTGCCGCCTCCATCCGCCTGAAACTTCACGTCCGCGTTGATGCCGGCGCGCAATTTGTTGCCGGGATTCTCAATGCGCAGCTTCACTCCCACCACCTGATGCTCACGCTCTTCTTTCGTCTGCACATTGCGCGGCAGAAATTCCGCCTGCTGGCGGATCTGCTCCACCGTGGCCTTGAAGGTCTCGTCGGGAAAGGCATCCACCTTGACGTCGACCGGCTGTCCGATACGTACATTGCCGATCTGTGACTGCGACACGTACACCATCACGTACAGTTGCGCCGCTTCCAACAATTTGGCGACGGGCGAGTTTGCCGGCACTAGGTCTCCGGGACGCAAGTCCAGCACTTCCACCACCGCTTTCGCGGGCGAACGCACTTCGCGCTCCGCGTAGCGCGCCTCCGCCAGTTTCACTTCGCCCTCGGCGCGTTGCAGGTCAGCGCGCGCGGCCGCGATGTCCTCTGAGCGAAACCCACGCTCGACCAACTTTTGTGCGGCTCCCGCGGCATTGGCCTCAGACCGGACTACGGTGACCGCGTTGTTGGCGCTGTTGGCGGCGGCCTGCGCCATCTTGTAGCGATTCTCCGCCGCATCACGCTGCTCGCGCGAGACTACGCCCTCTTGCGCCAGCCGCTGGTAACGGCGGAATTCCGTTTCGGCGTTGGCCGCGTCGGCTTTCGCCCGCTCCGCCGTAGCGACCGATCCCGCGATCGCGTTCGACGCCGATGCGCCCGTAGCTCGCGCCTGCGCGATCTCCTCCGGACGCGATCCCCGCTGCATCTTGGCCAGCGTTGCCTGGGCTTGGGCGTAGCGTCCGCGGGCTTGCAGCAGCACCGCGTAGAGTTCGGCGTCGTCGAAGGTGACCAGCAATTGATCTTTGGTGACTTGGTCACCTTCGGCGACCAACACCTGGGTCACGCGGCCACCTACTTTGGATCCTACGGTGATGTTGCGGGCTTCCAAGGTGCCGGAAGCGGTCACCGACGGGTCGCGCTGGAGCCACGAACGTGCTCCGATGCCCACCGCTACGGCGACAATGATGAGAACGGCAATGATGACTTTCGCTCGCATTACTTTTGCCTACCACCTTCTTGAAGTGAGGGGCCCGATAGGGCTAAGGGACCTTGTTCCGGATGAGTCGCAATGCTCCGCCAAAAAAGATTCATTGACCGCTCTTGCCACGCCTGCAGATCAGACGGCTTCGAGGCGGCCCAGATGAAGTTGGTGCCAAAGACGGAATGTTGCAGGCAGCGGGCAATCTCCTCCGCCGGCAGATCGCACCGGACTTCGCCCAGCTCTTGCCCACGCTCGATGATGCGGGTCACGCGCTCCCGTCCCTTCGCCAGCGTCCTTGAGAAAAGTTTGAACAGCATGGTGTTCGAGAGGATCATGCCCAGCAGACTGCGCAACATGATCTGGCTGCGCCCCGGGCCGGAAGAAAGTTCCTTGCACATCCGGATCAGCACGGGACGGATAGACGGGGCAGTCGCCGCTCTGGCGACGGCTTCGTCGATGAAGCCGAGCTGCCGCTCCGCCAGCGCGGAGAAGATCGCCTCCTTCGAAGGAAAATAATTGAAGAAAGTCCCCTTGCCTACGTCGGCCGCCTGGGTGATCTCTTCCACCGTGGTGGCGAAGATGCCCTTTTTCTCGAACAGCTTCATCGCCGCCTGGAAGATCTGGCGGCGGGTCTCTTCCTTGCGGCGCTCGCGGCGACCGGGCTCTTTCTCGGGGTGGTCTTTGGCGAGATAAAGTGGCTTGACCATAAGTCAATTATGACTATCGGTCATAAATGAGAGTAAGTCAAGTTCTTAACAATCAGTAAATGGGGAGAGGCTTGCGCTCAGGATCGGGATTATTTCTTGCCCGGCCCCGTCTACTTTTTACCGGGACCAAAGATGACAACGCCGGGGCGCTCGCCCGTGTGCTGGCCGTTTTCGAGCACAACTTTGCCATTCACGATAACGACGTCAATGCCTTCGCCGTACTGGTGCGGATTCTCAAACGTTGCCTTATCGATGACCTTGGCTTCGTCAACGATGACGACGTCCGCCTTCATGTCTTTGCGCAGCAGCCCGCGGTCATGGATGCCCATCTGCTGCGCGGCGAGCGACGTCATCTTGCGGATGGCATTCTCCAGCGTGATCACCTTCTGCTCGCGCACGTAGCGCCCCAATACGCGCGGGAACGTCCCGTACGAGCGCGGATGCGGCTTACCGCTGCTGAGGCGCGAGCTGGGATCCATATTCAACGCACTGCCGTCCGAGCCCACGCTCACCCACGGCTGCTGCATGGCCAGGCGCACATCGTCTTCATGCATGGCGAAGTAGACCATGCCGACGTTGCCGCCTTCCTCCAGCAGCAAGTCCGCCACCGTATCGAACTCCGGTTTGTTGAGCGCGAGGGCGACGTCGGCGATGCTCTTCCCTTCCCACTTTTTATTCGCGTCGGTGCGCATGCGCGCCACGATGGCCGCCTTCCAGTCATTGCCGCTGCGCGCCATGCTCTCCGCCGTGGCCACGCGGATCTTTTCGCGTTGGGCGGGGTCGCGCAACCGCTCGAGCAGTTTGCGCGTGCCGCCATCGGAGGCCCAGTCAGGCAAGCGCGCCGTCAGCCCGGTGGAACTAGCGATGTAGGGATACTGGTCCGCCGTGACTTCCACCCCGCGCGCCCGGGCCGCGTTGATCTGCGCGATGGCCTCGCCGATCTTGCCCCATGAATTCTTGCCGGACACTTTGAAGTGCATGATGTGGACCGGCAGCCGTGCCTCTTCGCCGATGCGGATCGTCTCGGCGATGGCGTCGGTGATGTTCAACCCCTCGCTGCGCATGTGCACGGAGTAAATCCCTCCATGGCGCGCTGCCACTTTCGCCAACTCGACGATCTCTTCGGTCTTGGCAAAGCTGTTAGGCTCGTAGATGAGTCCCGCGGAGAGTCCCATGGCGCCGTCGCGCATCGCCTGGTCAACGATGGCGCGCATCTTCTCAAGTTCTTCCGGCGTGGGCGGGCGATCATCGTCGCCCATGGCGCACGAGCGCACATCGCCCATGCCTACGAACGACGCCACATTCACGGAGATCTTGTCTTTCTTGAGCCGCTTGAAATATCCCTTGAAGTCTGTCCAATCGATTTTCAGCGGGTCGGGATCGGGGGTTACCGCAGAAGCGGGAGCAGGGGTAGGCGCCGGGGTCGCATTCGCTTCCGCTGGTGGCTGCGGACGTGGACATCGCGGCGCCGCCGATCCGGATTCGCCCAGGATCTCCGTCGTCACCCCCTGGCGGATCTTCCCCTGCGCCTCCCCCTCGCGCAGGATGGAGATGTCGGAATGAGAGTGCATGTCGATAAATCCGGGGACCACGAGCCGTCCGGCGGCATCGATCTCGCGCTTCCCGCGGCCGTCGAAGCGGCCCACCCGCGCGATCTTGTCCTGCTTGATGGCGACATCGCCCTTAAACCATGGATTCCCACTGCCATCCACGATGCGGGCATTACGTATAACCAGGTCGTAATCTTCAGCCGAGACGAACGAGACCAGCAACAGCAGTACCAGGAGAATGCGCATGGCGGGGATTGTAACGGATTGAAGGCGTCATGCCCTGCAACCCCTACGTCACTCCGCAAATAAAAACCTTTTTTACCTTTAAGTTCGCCGGTATCAACAACATGACTCCAACATCTTGATTCTACACGGGTTAAAGGTAGATAATACAAAACAAACCACTTACAGACATGGATGCTGCGGTTTACTCCTTATGTTAAGGGGTTTTAATCCCCCACCCCCCTGGTTATTCCTGGAATCAACGAGTTAGCGAGGGGTTATCCACAGTCACTAATTTCCTCCGATCGAACACCCTACAACTGCTCCTCCAAAAGCGCTAACGTCGTAAATTCCCTTAGCCACCGCGACAAAGCCCGTATGAGATTGCTACTTCAGCGCTGTCGAGGTGCTTTCGCACAGCCTGCTTGGCGAAAATGGAAATAGCACTTCCCATCCCGTTTCGATTCGCTAAAATTGGGGCTACCTCTCCTGTTGAATGTGGAATCTGCTCTTGGCCCCATGGAGTTGCCCCGATGAAAGTTTTGCGCCTGTTTTGCTTCGCTCTACACCTGTGTCTTGCGATGCCGGCGTCTGCCGGACGGCACCTGACGATTGACGATCTGATGAAATATCGCAACGCCTCGGCGGTCGAATTGTCGCCAGATGGCTCGCGGGCGGTGTTTGTTGTCACGCAGCCCAACTTCGACGAGAACGTCATGCGCAGCAACCTCTACCTGTTAGGTGCGAGCGGCGCGGCAGTCCAGTTGACCAATGGGCCGAGGCATGATGAGCAGCCGCGCTGGTCGTCCGACGGCAAATGGATCGCGTTTGTCAGCGATCGCGATGCCAAGCCGGCAAAGGCAGGGAAGCGGCAGGTGTGGGTGATTTCGTCCGATGGCGGCGAAGCCTGGCAGCTTACGCGCGGCACGCAGACCATCGTGGCGGTGGAGTGGGCGCCTGACGGCAAGCATCTCGCGGTCGTAGCCACCGAAGCGCCGAGCGATGAAGAAGAAAAACGCACCAGAGACAAAGACGATGCCGTCATCGTGGACCACAATCACAAGATGGGCCGCATTTATCTGATCTCGGTGCCTGACGGCAAGGCCGAGCTGCTCTACGC
>JBKKBM010000257.1:0-6173 GCA_046714215.1 Terriglobales bacterium
CCTTCATGGCGTTGGCCAGGGTAGAGCCACTTTCGACCGTGGTGCGGACGCCGATCAGCGCCTTCTGGAAGGTCGGATTCTCCTGGTTGTAGCCCAGGATCTCCAGACACTGCACTAAGGGCAGACCGGCATCGATCATGACGGAGAACTGGCGGAAGAAGATGGCGATGTCCTTGGTGGCAACGCTGCCCCCGCCGAAGGACGGGAGCACGAACTCCTTGCCCTTCTCCTTGATGACGCCGGCGCTGATGCGCTCCCGCTGCAGTTGCGACTTGAGAACCTGCTTGTTCTCCGCCACGCGCTCAAAATCGACCTTAGCGCCGGAAGCATCCTTCCCTTTGACTGTGAATACTGGCATTTTCTTCCTCCCTGTTACCTAATCCCTGGGGCAAAAACTTTTGTGAGTACAGCAAAAATCGTTTTAGCGCTTACCCGGCGTAGCGGCAGCACCCTTCCCTTGGAGTCCCTGGCCGCGATTGATCATCTCGGTCAGTTCATCTGCCATGGACGAACGGGCCATGGCCGTTTCCAGCGTGATCTGTTTCTGGAAGTACAGCGTGGCCAACGCCTGGTTAAACGTCTGCATGCCGTACTTCTCCTGGCCCGACTGCATGGACGAATAGATCTGGTGGATCTTATCTTCGCGGATGAGGTTGCGGACCGCGGGATTGGGGATCAATATCTCCATGGCGCAAGCGCGTCCCTGGCCGCCGATCTTAGGCAGCAAGGATTGGCAGATGATGCCTTCCAGTACGAGCGACAACTGCGCCCGGATCTGCGACTGCTGGTGCGATGGGAAAACGTCGATCACGCGGTTGATAGTGGAGGAAGCCGAGTTGGTATGCAAGGTACCAAAGGTCAAGTGGCCCGTTTCCGCCACCCGCAGGGCGGATTCAATGGTCTCCAGATCGCGCATCTCGCCGATCAGGACGACGTCCGGATCTTCGCGCAGTACCGCGCGCAACGATTCCGAGAAGCCCTTGGTGTCAGAGTGGACTTCGCGCTGGTTGACCAGGCAGCTCTTGTTCGGATGTACGAACTCAATGGGATCTTCGATGGTGATGATATGGTCGTGGCGCTCAGAGTTGATCTTGTCGATCATAGCGGCCAGGGTGGTGGACTTGCCGGAGCCGGTGGGTCCGGTCACCAGGATCAGACCACGGGGCCGGTCGCATAGCTTGGAGATCACCTGCGGCAGGTTCAACTGGGCGAACGACTTGATCTCGAAAGGAATCACGCGGAAGACGCCCGCCGTGGCGCCCCGCTGATTGAATAGGTTGCCGCGGAAGCGCGCCAGTCCTTTGAGGCCGAAGGAGAAGTCCAGTTCCAGATGCTCTTCAAAACGGTGCTTCTGCGCGTCCGTCAGGACGGAGTAGCCCAGCTGCTTGGTCTCCGTGGGCGTGAGCTGCGGCATGTCTAGCGGATGCAGGTGGCCGTGCACGCGGATCTGCGGCGGAGAGTTGGTGGTGATGTGCAGGTCGCTGCCCCCCATCTCCAGCATCTTCTTCAGTAGATCGCTCAGGGTTACATTCATCGCGCTTCCCTTTCTCCGGTCCGATTACGTGTTAACAGTCTCGCGGATCACTTCTTCCAGCGGCGCGGCGCCGTCCATCACTTTACGCAGCCCACTCCGCCGCAGGGTGATCATGCCGTTCTCGATCGCCTTCTTCTTCAACTCCAGGGAGGACGCGCCCACCAGGATCAGTTCGCGCAGTTCGTCGTCCATGGCCATGACTTCGTAAAGACCGCAACGACCCTTGCATCCGGAGCCGTTGCATTTGTCGCAGCCCTTGCCCTTCATCACCTTGACCGTCTTGGCCTCTTCCGGGGTAAAGCCGGCTTCGATGAGGGTCTTTTCCGGCAGGTCTTCCGGCTCCGCGCAGTTGGCACACACGCGGCGGATCAGGCGTTGCGCGCAGATCAGGTGGACGGCGGTGGCGACCAGAAAGGGCTCAATGCCCATGTTCATCAGACGGCTGATGGTCTCCGGTGCGCCGTTGGTGTGGAGCGTTGAAAGCACCATGTGACCGGTGAGGGCGGCCTTGATGGCGATCTCAGCCGTTTCAAAGTCGCGGATCTCACCCACTAGGATGATGTTGGGGTCTTGCCGCAGGAAGGAGCGCAGGGCAGCGGCGAAATTGAGGCCGATGGCTTCCTTCATCTGCACCTGGTTCACGCCCGCCAACTGGAACTCGACCTGGTCTTCCGCGGTCATGATGTTGGTGTCCGGCTGATTCAGCGTGGCGATGGAGGAATAGAGGGTATTGGTCTTGCCCGAGCCCGTGGGCCCAGTGACCAGCACCATGCCGAACGGCTTGATGATGGCGTTATGGAACTTGGCCAGCGACTCCGCCTCGAAGCCGAGTTTCGTCATGTCCAGCCGCAGGTTTTCTTTGTCCAAGAGCCGCAGGACGATCTTCTCGCCCCGCAGCACGGGCAGGCAGCTTACGCGATAATCCAGCTGCTTCTTCTTCCCGTTCAGCACCATCTTGAGCATGATACGGCCATCTTGCGGCAGACGCTTTTCGCTGATGTCCAGCTTCGACATGATCTTGGTGCGTGAAGTGATGGCGTCCTTGAGCTTGATCGGCGGGTTCATGATGTTCTGCAGCTGACCGTCAATGCGGAAGCGCACGCGGAATTCTTTTTCGTAGGGTTCGATGTGGATGTCGCTGGCCCCGCGCTTCACCGCGTCCGTCAGGATCAAGTTCACCAGCTTGACGATGGGGGCTTCTTCCGCACCCCGTTCCAAGTCGGCCAGGCTGGCTTCGGCCTCTTCGGCGGCGAGCTCGACGTCCGTCTCATCGCCCATCGAAGCCATGATGTTCTCGAGGTTTTCTTCTTCTTTGCCCGCGCTGTAGGCGCGATCAATGCCCTCCATGATGGCGCTCTCAGAAGCCACTACCGGCTCGATGTTGAAGCCGGTCATGAACTTGATGTCGTCCATGGCAAAAACGTTCGTGGGGTCCACCATGGCGATGGTGAGCGACGCGCCTACCCGGCTTAAAGGAAGGATCTGGTAGCGCCGGCTGGTCTCCAACGGGATCAGCTTCACCACCGCCGGGTCGATCTCAAAATATTGCAGGTTGATGGCGGGCACACCGTACTGCCGCGAAAGAAAATTGGTGACGTCTTCGTCGGAAAGGAATCCCAGTTTCACCAGCACGGAGCCCAGCCGGTCCTTGCCGCCCGAGTCCTTTTGCGACTTCAAGGCTTGTTCCAGCTGTTCCTGCGAGATTACCTTCTCTTTTACGAGGAGATCGCCCAGACGTTGCGACATACCCGGGTGTACCTGTCCGTTCCTAGATTTTGAGCAAACTGAATTTAAGAAACTTGATTTTGATAAAACTGATGGAGCCGGGTATCGACCGCCAAGCGGTTTCAACCCATCCCAGACATAGTAATGCCGCAATCCGGAGTTGCGCGAATCGTATGCGGAGTGACACAAATTGTCAATTAGGAAAGTTGCTGAATTGGTAACGGAACCAGACCACCTGCCCCGGTGGCCGGTCTCATTGGTTCAGCGGGTGGTCGGATCCGGTGTTTTTGCCTCCAAACGCAGGAAAAATCGACTGAATCCCGCAAACCCACCGTACACCGCTCCCATCGCCACTACGTCGATCAGAGGTAGGGGCAAAGACCTACTCGCCGCTTGAAAGGCGGGCAGCTGGCGAAGCGCGTCTTCAAAAGCTTCGTCAAAACGAAAATCCTGAGAGAAGCCCGTGGCCGGCCCCGTGGGCGTGACCGCCCGGCAGACGATGGGCTCCACTGGGATCAACTCCCGACCCGCCTGATGGATCAGCCGGATCGACGGACGCATCGGTCCCTTGGCAAAAACGGGCCGTACCAGGTAATAACGTTCGATGGCGGCGTCGCTTGTAACATCCTGCGCGATCGCCAAGGTGAGGTTAGAAATGCCCCGGTCGAATCCGGTCTCGCTGAGATCCACTTCGCTGCCAGAGGGCTTATTGCCCTGGACCAGCATCACATGCCGGCCTTGCACATAGAAGCTGCGGGCGATGTCTTTTCGCGCTAAAACTTGGGTGTCCATGGTGTTCCTCCAATTGGAAATAGATTAAGGTGAGCAGTGAGCAATAGAGCACTCCATGACGGGAGCACAGTTTTTCCGTAATCAGGAAAAGTTCCAGTCGCGGAGAGATAGGTATCGAGTTAGTTAATGGTTCGATCCGACCGCACCGCTATGATGGCCACCCTGTTGCGTCATTACGGCGCCCAGAATTGGTGGCCGGCGCGCACCCGCTTTGAAGTCATCGTGGGCGCGTTTCTCGTCCAGAACACGGCGTGGACCAACGCCGAGGTCGCGCTGCGTCGCTTGCGTGCCGCTCGCGTCCTCACGCCCGCAGGTATCCGCCGCACTCCGCTTCCCCGCCTGGAGCAGTTAGTCCGATCCTCGGGATACTTCCGGCAAAAGGCGCGACGCTTGAAATCCTTTGTGCATTTCGTGGATCACACCTACGGCGGCTCGCTCCACCGCATGTTCGCCCAGCCCACCGAGGTCCTGCGCCAGCAACTGCTGGCATTGCCCGGCGTGGGCGACGAAACGGCGGACACGATCTTGCTTTACGCCGCTGGACATGAGGCTTTTGTGGTGGATACCTATGCGCGCCGGGTGGCGAAGCGGCATGCTTTCCCCGGGGGCGATTACGCCGACCTCCAGCGTCAGTTTCTGGACGCGCTGGCGGGGTTAGAGGGCATGGCCGTCAACTTGAGTGCCCACGCACCACGCCATGCAGCCAGTCCGTTGAGCCGCCGCGGCTCATCCCCTAGGGCTCGCCTCTATGCCGAGACTCACGCCGTCCTGGTTCGAGTGGGCAGTGAGTTTTGCCAGCGATCCCCCCAGTGTGCAGAATGTCCGCTGCGGCCTTGGCTGCCGGAACGCCCGAAAAAACTCCCGGCGAAGATGCGCTGGAAAAAGGATGAGCCAGTTCGGATCGACTAATGCGCGGTACGGTGCCGAATGTGAGTATTCGGATTCCATTGTGTGTGATGAACGGTTACACGGTGTGTGGTTTACTACTTGGTTAAGCCTGATTTTGCCTCTGAGCCTTTGGCACCCGCCGTGCTCTATAAGAAACTGTCGGCCCACTCGGAATGATCGCGAGTGAGCAGGAACCGAAAACCAGGGGAACAGCGGAACTTGTGCTGCTTGCGGTTTGAGAACGGGACTACCTCTTCCGAAAGGGCCGACGAAAGTTTGAATGTTGTTAGGAATGAACGAATGAAAAGGGCGGCGCCAGCCGCCTTTTTCTTCGCCCAAAAGTCAGCGGCTCAAACAAGCAACGGTTCTCCCCAGGTTATCGTCTAATCTAGATACATGAAATCTTTAGGCGGACTTTTTTGTATCAGCTCGGTCGCCGGCTGGACTGGTGGGGCTGTGCTTCTCTTTTGCGCCGCCGTAGGTACATCCGCCCATGCACAGACCCCTGCCCCAGTACCCGCGCCGCGCGTGGATGCGCAGAGAGTTGATGCACAGACTCTGGTTCGTCGTGCCGCCGCCAATGCCCTCACCGCCGCCCAGGACACCAGCAAGATATTCATCTATCGCGCCGCCAAAGAAACCAACTCCGGCGCTGCAGTCCGGGACATGATTGAGACCAAAGAGGTGATCCTGGCCCGCACCATCACCTGGAATGGTCAAGAACCCTCCGTGTCGGAGCGCGCGAAGGAAGACGCCCGCCTTGATTTGCTGGTGACCAGCGCCGAAGAGTTACGCAAGAAGAAGGCGGAGCAGGAGGCCGACCGCAAACGCACGCTGCAATTGGTGCGCGCGCTCCCGGACGCACTTGTGTTTCAGTATGACGGCACCGAGATGGTCCACGGTCGCGAAGCCATCCGACTGAAGTTCACGCCCAACCCGAACTTCAGTCCTACGTCGAAAGAGACGTACGGATTGAAAGCGGCCGCGGGCAAGCTATGGATCGACCAGGCCCACACGCAGATCGTCCGCATGGATGCCACCCTCACAGAGAATGTTTACATCGGCTGGGGCATTCTGGGGCACATCAGCAAAGGCGGGCGGTTGGAGCTGGAACAGAGCTTGCTCCCGGGCAACGCGTGGCGCATCACGAAATTGAATATCGAGGCCACGGGCAAGGCATTCTTCTTCAAGACCATCCGCATCAAGCAGCGCCAATCCGGCTGGGACTACCGGC
>JBKKBM010000258.1:0-2532 GCA_046714215.1 Terriglobales bacterium
GATGGCACCATCCAGGGACTGTTGGAGTTGGCGGACATTCCCTACGTGGGCGCGGGCGTGCTCGGTTCGGCCGCGGGCATGGATAAAGATGTGATGAAGAAACTTTTTCTCGCCGCCGGCCTGCCCCTGGTGAAGCACGTTACCATCTTGCGCAGCGATTGGGAGAGCAACGCGAAAAAAGTCCGGCGCACGTTGCAGGGGAGCCTCAAGTATCCGTATTTCGTGAAGCCCGCGAATCTGGGATCGTCCGTAGGGATCTCGAAGGTCCACGACCAGGGCGAACTGGCTGTGGCCATGGACCTCGCCGCAAGTTACGACCGCAAGATCGTGATCGAGCAAGGCGTCGGCAGCAAGGTAAAGGCCCGCGAGCTCGAAGTCTCCGTGTTGGGGAACGACTCGCCGGAGGCGTCGGTCCCGGGCGAGATCGTGCCCTCAGCCGAGTTCTATGATTATGCGGCCAAGTATCTGGACGAAGGCTCGGAACTCATCATCCCGGCCAAGTTGAGCAAGGCGGAGACCAAGCGCATCCGGCACTTGGCCGTTGCCGCTTTCCGCGCGGTGGATTGCTCGGGCCTGGCGCGCGTCGATTTCCTGATGGATGCGAAGTCAAAAAAACTTTATGTGAATGAGATCAACACCATGCCCGGCTTCACCGCCATTAGCATGTATCCCAAATTGTGGGCGGCGAGCGGTCTCGGCTATCCGCAACTCATCACCCGGCTCATCAAATTGGCGCTGGAGCGCCATGCGGAGAAAAAACAGAACCTGTACAGCCGCTGACGAGTCTTCTGGGAACGTTTAGGCTAATATAGGCGTCCAAAACAGTATGACCTTGTTTGAAGCCCAACCCGCGAATGAGCGCCAGGAAAAATTGCGCGAGCGCCTGCTGTGGAGCGTGGTCGCTCTGCTCATCGTCGGTGGCATCCTGGCGTTTGTCTTTCGCCACTGGCCGCAAGAGCGCGTGGTCAATCACTTCTTCAACCAGATCGAAGCCGGCGATTACCGCAGCGCATATGCCATCTGGAACGCTGACCCGGAATGGGAACAACACCTCGACCGCTACAAGAATTACACTTTCGGACAATTCCAGCTTGACTGGGGGCCGACCGGCGAATTCGGCAAGATCACTACGCACAAGGTCGAGGGTTCCGTCGAGCCCAAGAGCACCGGACGGGTGAGCGGCATCGTGGTGGCGGTGCGAGTGAATCAGCGCACGGCCAAGCCCGCCTGTATCTGGGTGGACAAACGGACCAAAGCGCTCAGCTTCTCGCCCGTGGAGTGTGCGTTCTAGGGATTATTGTTTTTTCTTGCCCGGGATGTCTGCCGGATTCTCATGGACGCGCTCCCGTAACTTGCGCTTGAGCGCGGTGCCCAGCACGATGGCCTTCTCGCCAAATTTGTCGCGCAGTTGATCGGCGGCGGTAAAAGCCTTCTCCCAGCGGTCGTGGGTCCCGCCGTCGAGTAGATCCAGTTGGCCCACGTGGTCGTCAAAGCCGGAAGTGCCCACACCCAGCAACCTCACGGTGCGCCCCGGCTCCCAATTATCGCGAAAGAGTTTTCGGATCTCCGCATAGAGTTCGTTGTCGAGTTGCGTGGCGCGCTCGGGCGTGTGCGCGCGCGTGATAGTGGAGAAGTCAGAATAGCGCAGCTTGAGTTGGACGGTCCGCGCAAATACCTTATGCTCGCGCAATCGCCGCGCCACCATCTCACACAAGCGCAAGAGCGTGGTCTCGAGCACCACCTGGTCGCGCGAGTCGGTGGAGAACGTATGCTCGTGGCTGATGGATCTAGGGCCATCGTCTTCGCCGATCTCTTCGTCGTACCAGCCGCCCGCGTCTTCACCCCTTGCCTTAGCGGCCAGGGCCAGCCCCCAAGCACCAAAATGTTCTTCCAGGAATGAACCTTCTAATTGCGCGAGCTGGCCGAGCGTGCGCAAGCCCAGCGAATGCAGCTTTTGCTCGGTGACTTTGCCCACGCCCGGCATCTTGCGGACTTCAAGCGGCGCGAGGAATCCAACTTCCGTCCCCGGCACCACCCACAGCACGCCATTAGGCTTGGCCTGGTCAGAGGTGATCTTGGCCAGCACGCGCGAGCTGGCAATGCCGATGGAGCAGTTGAGGTTCGTCACCGTCTTCATCGTCTGGTGCAGCTCGTGCGCCGCCTTAAGGGGCGGCCCATGCAGGCGTTCTGTGCCCGTCATGTCGAGATAAGCTTCATCGATGGACGCCATCTGCACCTGCGGCGTGAAGCGCTGTAACACTTCATACACCTGGTGCGAGCAGTCGCGATAACGGTCCGGCTGGCCATCGAGAAAGATGGCATGCGGGCAAAGTTTCGCCGCTGTGCGCAGCGGCATCGCCGAATGCACGCCGAACTTTCGCGCCTCATACGACGCGGCTGAGACCACGCCACGCTCGTCCCGCTGCCCACCCACGACTACGGCTTTGCCCTTGAGTGAAGGGTCAAAGAGCTCTTCCACCGAGACGAAGAATGCGTCCATGTCGACGTGAAAGAAGGTGCGGGAGGAGGTCA
>JBKKBM010000259.1:0-5291 GCA_046714215.1 Terriglobales bacterium
TCTCGAGCATGAATTTGCGGATGGAAAGCGATTGTTCGTTGTCGTCGATGCAGAGGATGGTCTTTTTCGTGCGCACGTGGGTACCCCGAATCTCCCGGAAAAGAAGCGCGAACCGCCCGCATCGTCGCGGGAAGAAGTCGCGACAAAGCGAAGCCGCTCAGGCCTCGAAAGAGAATCAATTGTTCTAGTCGTTAAAGGCGAATCACTTCTTTGAGCAGAAGTGAGAATCAAAATCGTCTACGCATCCTACGGGCGGGAGGCCCATCTGTAAAGTGCAAGATTGGTACACATTTGCTTGCACAAAATACTGTCACTTGAAGATTCCGGAGAGGTGTGCATCGCGTAAGAAATCCAGCAAATCACTAAAAAGTTTTACTTAGGGAAGTTCGAACTCGCCGCGCGCGACGATGACCGCTTGTCCGCCGACGCGCACGTTGACGATTTTGTCATCAGTGTCAGCGACGTCGGCGCGGACGTAGATGTGGCTCACGCGTTTTATCTCGACGCCCTGCTCGATGAGGACGCGCTCACCACTGGCCACGACCTTGTGTTTGACCAGCCAAGCCGCGGCGCATCCGGCGGCTGAGCCCGTGGCCGGATCTTCGCCGTTGTAGAAGATCATGCGCGCGTGGATGCGGGCTTTTGGGTCGTTAGTCTGGGGGTCGTCCGTCTCGGTGCAGATGAAGTAAGCAAACTTCGCGTCCGTGGTCTTCAAGTAGGCATGCGCGGTCTGCCAGGAGAAGGTATCGGTCAACGACCGCATCGCCCGCAGCGTCTTTACGGGGACGATGGCGAAGGCCATGCCGGTGGAAACGGTCTGTATGAGCACATCATCGCGAATGTCAGCGACGTCAAGGCCGGCCATGCGGGCGACGGCTGCGCGGTCATGGAGTTGTCCGAATTCAGGATCATGCTGGCGCATCTCGCCGAAGGGAGGCGCTTCACCCCGAACTTCAAAGGTGACGGGAATCTTCCCTACCCCAAGCTCGAGTTCAATGCGCTCGATGGGATGGCTGGAAAGCGTCTGCATGTAGGCGGCGGTTCCCAGCGTCGGATGTCCGGCGAACTGGAGTTCTTCGGTCGTGGTAAAGATGCGGACGCGCATGCCGCGTTCACGTTCGACAAAAGGATCGCGCTGGATGATGAACGTAGTCTCGGAAAGATTAGTCTCCTTGGCCAAGGCTTGCATCTCGGCGTCAGCGAGGCCGCGTGTCTGGGTGAAGACGGCGAGTTGGTTTCCCTGCATGGGTTGGGCGGTAAATACGTCGAGGATCACGTATGGGTAGCGGCGCATGCGGAACTCCTGGGAGAGCGGTCACTGGTTAGAGCGGGCGGGTCGATTAGGATTCGCAGACATTATAAGGACACGGTTGCCGCCCCGGCCCCAAAACATGATTGGCGCATCCGTTACACTGTTGTCTCGCGGAAGCGCATAGGGTCCGGTGATCCTCCCGGTCTTCAAAACCGGCGAGAGGCAGGTTTCCTGTCTCTGGTGTGTTCGACTCGCACACGCTTCCGCCAGTTTTCCCAGAATCCAACGTGGGTCATTGACCCGTAGGTCAGGAAACCCTACTATGGCGTACGCCTTCCTCCACTGCGACAACAAAGGGACCGCAATTTGATAGGGCAAACAGTTTCGCACTACAAGATCGTAGGGCAACTCGGCCAAGGCGGCATGGGTGTTGTCTATGAAGCTGAGGACACGCAACTTGGCCGCCATGTGGCATTAAAGTTTCTGCCCGAAAAGATGGCCAATGACGCCACCGCGTTGCAGCGTTTTCAACGCGAAGCCCGGGCGGCATCGTCGCTGAACCATCCAAACATCTGCACTATCTACGCCATTGACCAGCATGAGTCGCAATACTTCTTTGCGATGGAGCTGATCGACGGCCAGCCGCTTACCAAGCGGATCCTGGATCGGACGTTTCAGATCGACCAGATCCTGGATATGTCGGCCCAGATCGCGGACGCGCTGGAGGTGGCCCACAGCAAGGGGATCATCCACCGCGACATCAAGCCCGCCAACATCTTTATCAACGAACGGGGACAAGTGAAGGTCCTCGATTTCGGGCTGGCTAAGCAGATCTTCGCCGAACCCACCCAGGGAGAAGAATCGCCCACTGCGGTGGACGACTTGACGAAAACCGGCACCACCATGGGCACGGTGTCGTATATGTCTCCAGAGCAGGCACGGGGGCAATCGACGGATGCGCGCACCGATCTGTTCTCCTTTGGCACGGTCATCTATCAGATGGCTACCGGCAATGCGCCGTTTCCGGGCGAGACCTCGGCGGTAGTGTTTGACGCCATCCTGAACCGCGATCCGGTGCCCCCGCTGCTGTTGAACTCCAAGTTGCCACCCGAATTGCAGCGCATCATCGAAAAGTGCCTGGAAAAAGACCGGGCCATGCGTTACCAGACAGCCAAAGAATTACGCACCGACCTCTTGCGCTTGAAACGCGACCTCGAATCCGGAAGCCGGCCGACGGCGGATTCAGGGAGCAAGCCCGGTGCGATCGCCGCACGGCTCAACGAAAAGGCGCTGGTCGTCCTGTATTTTGAGAATCTCAGCGGCGCCAAGGAAGACGAATACTTCCGCGACGGCATGACTGAGGACATCATCACCGAACTTTCCAAGATCAAGGACTTGAAGGTCTTTCCCCGGCCCACAGTGCTGCCTTATCGCGACAAGCCGGTCACGGCCACGCAGGTAGGCCAGCAGTTGGGGGCCGCCTACGTGCTGGGCGGAAGCATCCGTCGGGCGGGCAACCGGCTGCGCATCAATGCCCAATTGGTGGACACGCGCACCGATTTCCCGATGTGGAGCGAGCGCTACGACCGCGAGATGAAAGACGTCTTCGAGGTCCAGGACGAGATGGCCCGCAATATCGCGCAGGCGCTGCGCATCACGCTCTCGCCGCAGGAAGAGCAGGAGCTGGAGCGCAAACCGACGGCCAACACCCAGGCCTACGATTTTTACCTGCGAGGACGCGGCTATGCGCGAAGGCTCACGCGGGCTGACCTGGAACTGGCGGTGCAGATGTTCGAGCGCGCCATCGAACTGGACCCCGAGTTCGCTATGGCCTACGCCGGCTTGAGCCTGGTCTATTCCTTGTTCTTCGAGTGGCACGGCAAGGAAGCGGCCACTATGGAGAAGGCGCTGGCCACGTGCGAACGCGCGCTGTCATTGCAGGCCAATCTTCCCGAAGGTCTGGGTGCCCGCGCCCGCATTAACTACACGCAGCACAAGTATGACGAGGCCATTGGTTATGCGCGCCAAGCTTTGAAACTGAAGCCCGATTGCGAGAGCGCGAATTGGTGTCTGGGACAGGCCTACTTCTCCTCCGGGCGGTACCAGGACGCGATGAAGATCGCCGACTCCGTAGTGGAGGCGGCCGGTGACGATTACAACGTCTACGTGCCCCTGATGGTCAGTGCCGAAAAGCTGGGTATGACGGAGAAGGCGACCGAGTTCCGCAAGCAGCAGACGCGCATGATCCGCCAACATTTGGATTCCGTCCCGGAGGATGTTCGCGCGCGCATCCTGCTGGCCTGCAACTATGCCGCAATGGGCACTGCGCATGAGGCCATCGCGGAGCTGAAGACCGCAGTCGCGCTGCGCCCCAAGGACGCCAATGTCCTCTACAACGCCGCCTGCGCCTACGCGCTGCTCGGGCGCAAACAGGAAGCTATCGCCCTGTTGACGCGGTCGAAGGAAGCTGGATTCCTCAACTTGGATTGGGCGACGAAAGACCCCGACCTTACCTGCCTGCATCAAGAACCAGAGTTTCAGGCGCTGATCAGCTCGGAAACGGCCAAGGCCAACGCGGGAGAGCAATAATCGGCGGGTACGACTCGCGCTCGCTTCCGCCAATTTTTCCCTGGGTGACACAGGCCCTTCATCCCCCTTTTCCTGTAACCTTTCCCCTTTTTGAACATAAAGACGGCGATGTAAATGCAGGCGCATTCTACTCTTCCGCGAGCAGCTTGCTTAAGGTCGGCTTGTGCTTGGTGGATTTGGATTGCGATTTCTTCTTATCGTCGGGATCGCGACGGGTCGCCGGCGGCTGGCCCACGGCTGCGCGCGCCATGGCTTTGACGGCGGTCACCGCGCGAAATCGCTTCTGCTTCTTCTTTTTGGGCATAGCGCCGAACTCATCCCTTCCGCGCCTGAACCGCGTGGCCTAATTATGCAATAATGCGGCTGATGGAAGAGCGCGATCTTTACGACGAGAAAGAACAAAAGAAGGCGCACACGCTGACTTGTCCGCATTGCCGCCAGGCAGCGGAATACGAGGTTGGGTGGCTGGTGCGCACGAAGAAAAAACAGTTGCCGCCGCGCGCCGACGAGCGCGACCGCGCCAAATACGCTAAGGCCAAGTCGTACATGGTCCGCAAAGACGACCTGCTGATGTGTAAGAACCTGCGCTGCCGCAAGCGGTTTGAGATTGCCGGCGTGCAATCGGTGGCGTTCTTAGAATAGGGCTTTAGAGTAGAACTCTGGTAGTAGCGCTCTGCTCAAAAACCGCGCAAAACCTACCAATCCTAGTAAATCCTACATCGTTACTTTCGGACAAGACCCTCGATTATCCCATTCCCTTTCAATCAGATAGCGGTACCACCCCTTTGGCATAGGGGTTGCACCTTACAAGGTTGACCGGCCGGCGTTGTGGGTTAGGGCCTCGAGGTCGGCTGGCCGTTTGTCAAAGTCCAAAAATAAGGTTCTGAGAAGGGACACACAACATGAAGATCAACAAAGTTACCTCTTTCGTTCTTACGATGACGGCCGGTGCCGTACTGGCCGCCGTGCCTGCCGCTGCCCAACTGGGAGGGACTTTGGGCGGCACGCTGAAGGGTGCCGGACAGGCGCAGTCGAACCGCGGCGGCGTGGCGGGCGATCTGGGACTGGGCAGCACCGTGAGTGGTACCGCGAACCGTGGCAACGGCACGCTCGACCTGGGCGTGGATTCCACACTCAACGGTACGCTGAGCGCGAGTGAGGAAGCGACCGGCAAAGCGCGCGAGACGGTGAAGGAAAAGGTGCAGAAGACCAAGGGCACGGTCGACAAGGCTTCTTCTGAAGCCCAGGATAAGACCGTCTCGGTTACGATGGAGACGAAGTCGAAGGTCGATGCCAAGGTCGATTCCGCTAAGGAAGAAGCCAAAGAAGCCGCCAACTCGGCTTCCGTCTCGAGCAGCACCCAGGCGAAGAGTGATATTGAGATCAGTTCGCAGAACGGCAACAAGTCGGCGAGCAGCGATCTCGGGTTGTCGAAGTCGGTAGACGCGTC
>JBKKBM010000260.1:0-12602 GCA_046714215.1 Terriglobales bacterium
AAGAAGCCGCCAACTCGGCTTCCGTCTCGAGCAGCACCCAGGCGAAGAGTGATATTGAGATCAGTTCGCAGAACGGCAACAAGTCGGCGAGCAGCGATCTCGGGTTGTCGAAGTCGGTAGACGCGTCACTTCACGGCAAGCAGGTAAGCGCGGACGCCAAGGTTGATGGTCAGGCCAAGGCGGAAGCGAAGTCTGAGGGCCGGTCCGAACATTCTGCGAAGAAGTCTGAGAATGCCTCTTCGCACAGCAGTGCCAAGGCGGAGAACTCAAACTCCGGCGAAACGAAGCTGCATGGGTTGGATCGCGCAGAGAGCCGTGTGGACAACAACGCCAACGCCGAAGCGATGCTCGAACGTAACGAGCGGCGCCAGGCTGAAGCGAAGGCTGAAGCGTCTGCCAAGTCGAAGGCTGCCGTGACCAAGGGCCGTAAGCCGAATCGCTAGGACGTTTAACGTTCAGCAAAGTCAGCCTTGACCAGTCGAACCTGACTGCAAGCAGAGGCCGCCGCAAGGCGGCCTTTGTCTTTTCTTGTGCCCTCGCCCACTGAGCGACCATTCATTTATACTTGCCAGTTTGCTGTTCCCTGTCTGAAGGACCACTGTCATGAAGATTCTTGTCTGTATGAAGCAGGTGCCCCAGAAAGACGCGCCGCTCAAGCTCAACGAAACCGGCACTTGGATCCGCGAGGACGTGAGCTACGAGGTCAACGAACCCGACGCGTACGCCCTGGAGGAAGCGCTGCGGCAGAAGGAGAAGCACGGCGGCGAGGTGGTGGTGATCACCTCCGGCCCGGCGCGTTCGCAGCAGGTGTTGCGCGAAGGGCTGGCCAAAGGTGCGGACCGCGCCATTCATCTCGAAGACCCGGGGTTCGTCGGGCTAGACGCCTTCAACACTGCCAAGGCCTTTGCCGCGGCCATCAAGGACGAGCAATTCGACCTTATCTTCACCGGCTTGCAGTCCGACGACTACGGCTACGCGCAGACGGGCGTGATCATGGCTGAGATCCTCGGGTGGCCGCACGCGACCATCATCATGCATATCGAGAAGACCGACGCCGGCATCAAAGTGAAGCGTGAGCTCGAGGCTGGCTTCTTCCAGAACGTGGATATTCCGCTGCCTGCGGTGCTGACGATTCAGTCCGGCATCAACAAACTGCGTTACGCCACGCTCATCGGCATCAAGCAGGCGAAGAATAAGCCGCTCCGTAAAGTGACCATGGATGAAGTGAAGACCAGCCTGGGCGAGAACATGCAGAAGATCGAGAAACTCTACGTCCCGCAGAAGACGAAGAAGACGGAGATGATCGATGGCTCGCCCGCAGAAGTAGCGAAGAAGCTGGTACAGAAGTTGAAGGACGAAGTCCGGGTGCTGTAGGGACGCAGATTAGCCCGACCGATATCTCTTTTGGGACGAAAGTGGAAGTCATGGCCGATACGATCCTGGTAGTAGTAGAGCAGCGGGAAGGCAAACTGAATCGCGTCTCTTTTGAGACGCTGAAGGGCGCGCAATCAATCGCCGCCGAGACGAACTGGACGCTGGAAGCAGCCGTCGTGGGCGCAGGCGTCGGCGAGATCGCTAATGAGGTGGCCAAGGCGAAGGTCGCCAAGGTTTACGCGGTCGAGAACGCCGCGTGCGCACACTACACGCCTGACGCCTATGCCGCGGTGCTGAAGAAGTTCATCGGCGACAAGAACCCAAAGCTCGTGCTGATGCCGCACACCTACCAGGTGCGCGACTTCGCGCCGAAGCTGACCACGTCGCTGAACCGCACGCTGATCTCCGACGCGACGGGTTACCGCAAAGATGGCGAGAAGCTGATCTTCGTCCGGCAGATGTTTCAAGGTAAGTTTGCAGCAGATGTCTCATTCGCGGGTGAGTCCCCCTACTTCGCGACGTTTCAGACGGGTGCCTTCCGCGGCGACCAGATGGAAATGGGATCGGCCGCCGCTCCGGTCGAGACGGTGAACGTGGACGCCGTAGCTACCATCCGTAATAAGCCGATGGAGATCTTCAAAGAAGCTAAACAGGCGGTCGATTTGACTCAGGCCGAGATCATCGTCTCGGTGGGCCGTGGCATCAAGGAACAGAAGAACCTCGAAATGGTGAAGCAGTTGGCGGAGGCGATGGGCGCGGAGATTGCGGCGTCGCGGCCGATCTGCGACTCGGGCTGGCTGCCGATGGACCGTCAAGTAGGATCGTCAGGGCAAACGGTCGCACCCAAGCTTTACCTGGCTTTGGGCATCAGCGGCGCCATTCAGCACATCGTAGGCATGAAGGGATCGCGCAGCATCATCGCCATTAATAAGGACGCGGAAGCGCCCATCTTCGAGATCGCGGACTTTGGCATAGTGGGCGACATCTTCCAGATCGTGCCCCCGCTGATCGAGGAGATCAAGAAGGCTAAAGCGTGATTCACTTCCGCAAGCCCATTGATGCCCCCAACCGCCCCCAGATGGAGGCCGACGTCGTCATCGTCGGCGGGGGTCCGGCTGGCATGGCGTGCGCGTTGCGCTTGTCGCAGCTCATCGACGACCACAACGCCAAGCATCCTGACGCGCTGCTCACCAAAGAGAACATTTACGTGCTGGAGAAGGCGCGCGAGGTCGGCCAGCACTGCCTCTCCGGCGCGCTGCTCGATCCGCGTTCCATGCGCGAGTTGCTGCCGGGCTTTGAGAAAGAAGCTCCACTCGATGCTGAGGTAGTCAAGGAAGCGGTGTACTTCCTCACGGAGAAGCACCAGTTTAAATTCCCCATCACACCACCGCCGCTACGCGATCATGGCAATTACGTGATCTCTATCAACAAGTTCGTGAAGTGGCTGGGTGAAAAGGTAGAGGCTGCGGGCATCACTATATTCACCGGATTCGCGGGGTCAGAGCTGCTGATCGAGAACGACCGCGTCATCGGAGTGCGCACCGACGACAAGGGCGTGGACAAGCACGGCCAGACGAAATCAAACTTCGAGCCGGGTTACGATCTGAAAGCAAAATGCGTGATCCTGGCGGAAGGTCCGCGCGGATCGCTCACGAAACAACTGGTCGCGCGCTTCAACCTTGCCGCTGACCGCAATCCCCAAACTTATGGCGTGGGAGTCAAGGAGCTGTGGGAGGTCCCGAGCGGACGCATCGCCAAGGGCGAAGTCGTTTACACGATGGGGTATCCGCTGACCACGCAAGAATATGGCGGCGCGTGGATCTACGGATCGAAGGACAACGTGGTCTCCCTCGGATTTGTGACCGGCCTCGACTATCACGACCCGCGGGTGGATCCGCAACACATTCTGCAGCAGTTTAAACAGCATCCCTTCATCGCCAAGCTACTCGAAGGCGGGAAGATGATCCGCTACGGAGCGAAGTCGCTGCCTTACGGCGGATGGTTCGCCATTCCGCCGGTCGCGGGCAATGGCTGGATGATCCTGGGCGACTCCGCCGGGTTCCTCAATTCGCAGCGGCTCAAAGGCATCCATCTGGCCATCAAGAGTGGCATGCTGGCGGCGGAGACTGCGTGCGAGGCGATGACGAAAGACGATTACTCGTGCGAGCAGCTTGGCGAATATCAGACGCGCGTCGAAAACAGTTGGATCAAGGATGAGCTATGGAAGGTGCGCAACTTCCATCAGGGTTTCGAACACGGGATGCTCGAAGGCATGATCCATGCCGGCTTACAGCAGTTTAGTTTTGGCCGCGGCCTATGGGAGCGTTACAAGAGCCACGCGGGCCATGAGCGCATGCAGCAGTTGGAGACACTCTCGCCCAACGGGGACGACCGGCATCACATCATTGGTCCCGCACGCGGCGATGGCAAACTAACCTTCGATAAGCTGACCGACGTCTATCACTCCGGCACCAAGCATGAAGAAGATCAGCCGTCGCATCTGGTGGTACATGATCTGAACATTTGCGCGACACGTTGCACGGTGGAGTACGGCAATCCGTGCCAAAATTTTTGCCCCGCGAGCGTTTACGAGATGGAAGATTCGCATGATGTGCCCGGCGGCAAACAGTTGCGCATTAATGCGGCGAACTGTGTGCACTGCAAGACCTGTGACATCATGGATCCCTACCAGATCATCACATGGGTGCCGCCGGAAGGCGGCGGTGGGCCAAATTACGATGGCATGTAAGTGGCTTGTTATCATCTACTTAAACATTTCAAAGCCCCCTGCGTAACAACTTTCCATTCAGGCTTGCATCTAAACTCTTAAATTACCGCCATTTTTGTCTCAAGGAGAGTACACATGAAGAAATTTTTGCTATTCGTTTTGGCTGCATCGTTGACCGTAGCGGCCCAGGGCAAAGGTGGCGGTGGCGCGCGTAGCGGGCCACCGGCTGGTGCCGGCCCCGGAACAACTTCCGGCAGCGGCATGGGACGCCCAGACACCGCAGGTCGTCCGTCCAGCACCAGTCATCCTGCCGGCAAACATGACGACCACGCGCGGATGAATGACCGCGAACAACGGCCTTTAAAGGATTCGCAGACCAACAGCGGCTCCTTCAAGATGCTGGAAGAAAAAACCGGTAAGACCACTGCCGAGTTGAAGGCGATGTACGCAGCCAGTGGTGCGAAGAACTATGGCCAGTTCGTCTCCGCGATCGTCGTCTCCAAGAATCTTGGGTTGGACACGCAGGGCGTGCTCAACGGCCTGAAAACCAAGAGCCTGGGGGAGACGCTGCAGGCTATGGGCGTGGCTAAGGACCAGGCAAAGGCCGAGATGAAGAAGGCTGATGCTGAAGTCAAGGCATCGAAGAAACGCAAACCCTAGCTTCCTCTGAAGACAACAAAAGGCCCGCAGCGCGGGCCTTTTCTTGTTGCAAGTTCTTACAGTCCAGTCGGAGCCTGGCTCGGTGGGGGTGCCGGCGTTGTGGCCGGCGCCGGCGGTGGCCGCTCCAGCAGCGGCACCGCGCTCTCCATCCACGCCGTGTACCAGAGGTTCAAGAGCATTTGCGAGCCCGCCGCGAGGCGTTGCCGCGTGAACTCGCGCGCTTCGGGCGTGCCCGAGTCTTTGAATCCACCCACCTTATCGAGTTCATAGACCTTCGACACCAGGGCGAAGGACTCGCGCAGGTATTTCTGATAATCCACAAAAGGATCTTTCAGTTGCACCGGATCGCCGACGAGGCCGCTGAAATCCTTGTCCGCGAAGCTTTTCCCGACGTACGGACCTTCGAACTCCCAATGAATCCCTTTTTCGGTGCGATAGCCGTTGGGATTCGCTTCCACCCAGCCGTCATAGTTCACCGTGGTGTGCAGCGGTTGCGAGCCGTCTGCGACGTAGTGGCCAAGCCATCCCGCGTAGAGCACGATGTTGTGTTCGACTCCGCTGGTGTCTTTCTTTTCCGTCTGCAATCGGCGGTATTCGCGGAAGGCGACCTTCAGCCGCCCGTATATCTCCAGGGTGATGTACGGCTGCAAGCCGACCTTGTCGGGGAGCAGTTCGTCCGCTTTTGTCTTGTCCACGCCCGAAAGCAGGGCGATAGCACGGCGCTCAAAGAGGCGGCGCATGAAGTAGTAGCGGTCTTTGGGCAGGTCGCCGAAGTCAGCGGGGATACGCTCGAAGTCGATAAAGTGGTCGGGCTCCTGGCTGTACTTCAGGGTGGCTTCAGTGGAGCTGCGCCAGCGGTCGGGCTCCGGGCCCAGGTAGGCGAGGCGGTCAGCGCTCTCACGCATGAACTTCGGCATCGCCGCGGGAATCTTCTGTGCGGCCACACGGTTGATCATCGTATGGCCTTCATATCCCCACGCGCCTACGGGCGTTTGCCCCCAGAGTAGTACGAAGACCAATATGAGGGCGGTGATGCGCAGCGTCTTCATTCGGTTCAGCCCAGCCATTCTATTCACCCCAGTAAATCTACGTGGATCACGCAGAGGATTATAATGGACGCAGGTTTCCGACCGTCCAGCCTGTGAGCATACTCGCACCTTGGAAAGGGACCCACCGCGGCGCACGTCGTTTTCTGGCGGAGCAAAGCGTTTCCCTTCCCTTGGCTCGAAACCCCAAAACAACCGTGCCCTTGACCGACAAATTCGGCCGCGCCATTACCGACCTGCGGATCTCTATCACCGACCGGTGTAACTACAAGTGCGTCTACTGCCGTACCGGCAACGAGGGCGCACTCTATGCCGACCTTCTACTCGAAGATTACCTGCGCATGGTCCGCATCCTAGTCGGATTGGGTGTCGAGAAAGTGCGCATTACGGGCGGCGAGCCGTTGTTGCGGCACGACGTAGTGAAGTTCGTCTGCGAGTTGAGCGAGTTGCGAACGATCTCAGGCGGGCAGCTCGACATCGCTCTTACGACAAACGGCCATCTGCTCGCGGACCTGGCGCAGCCGCTGAAGGACGCTGGCCTGTCGCGCGTGACCGTGAGCATGGATGCGGTGGACGCAGAACGCTTCGCCCGGATCACGCGGGTTCACAACGGATTTGAGAGTGTGCTGGCCGGCATCCGCGCGGCGCGACGCGTGGGCCTCGACCCGGTAAAGGTTAACTGCGTGCTGCTGCGTGGCTTTAATGACGATCAGATCCCCGCCTTCGGAAAGTTCGCGCGCGCGGAAGGTGTGGTCTTACGTTTCATCGAGTTCATGCCGCTCGAGGAAGACCGGGTGTGGTCACCGGAGATCGTAGTCACGCTCGACGAGATCCTCACGCGCATGGCTGAATTCATGCCGCTCAAAGAGATCCCGCACGCTCTTAGCGAGACGGCGCGGCGTTATGTATTCGCGGATGGTGTCGGCGAGATCGGCATCATCGCGCCCGTGTCGCATCCCTTCTGCGGACATTGCAGCCGCATCCGCATCACTTCGGACGGTAAGATCCGTACGTGTCTCTTCTCTCAGGTGGACCATGACCTGCTGGGGGTGATGAAGCGCAGTTCTGATGAGGTTACGGCGCGCTACATCCGCGGGGTGGTGGAAAAGAAAGAGGCCCGCCACCATATCGGCGAGCCTGATTTCCAGAAACCGTCACGGAGCATGGTGCATATCGGGGGCTAGCCCCGGACGTTCGCGCGAAACCGGCCTTTAAAGCGATTTTGAGCGAACTTTTTCCTTCTTCCCGGGTTTCCAATCTTTAGCCAGAGCGTCTAAACAACCAAACGCACAAGACTTTCTGCCCGCTCCAATCGTATTCGGTATCACCCATCTGCATCGTCTGAGAGGACCCATGAAGAAGCTGTTCGCCAGTCTCGCCCTACTGACATTTTCCCTGGGCGCTGTCGCGCAAGATCCTCCCCAGCATGATGCACCGAAGCCCGCAGGTGAAGGCCGTCCGCGCGGTGAAGGACGCATGCAGATGCGTGGCCCCGGCACCGCCGGCACCATCACCGCGATCGACGGACAAACCATCACGTTGAAGACTTTCAACAGCGGGACCGCGACGGTGAAACTTACCGACCAGACCCGCTACAGCAAAGATCGCCAACCTGCCAAGCTGGCGGAGTTCAAGGTGGGGGACAGCATTGTGGTGCGGGGTGAAGACGCGGGCGAGAACACTTATACCGCCCAGATGGTCGCAGCCGCGGGTGGCGGAATGATGCAGATGATGGCCGAGGGCATGGGAAAACAATTCATCGCGGGAAAAGTAGAAGAGATCGACGAACTTAAGCTCACCATCGCCCGTGTCGATGGTCAAACCCAAGTAATTGAAGTGGATGAGAATACTTCGTTTCGTAAGCAGGGCGAGAGCATCACGCTGGCCGAGATCAAAGTGGGTGACCAGGTCATGGGCCGGGGCGCGGTAAAGGATGGCGTCTTCGTGCCGGCCATACTCAACGTCGGCCAGTTCCCTCAGATGCGGATGGGCCCCGGTGGAAACCCGCCCGAACAAAAAAGACCTGATCCGAAATAACGGACACGAACGGAACCGATGAAGCAACGCATCCTTGCTGCGGTAACGCTGTTGGCCTGCCTACCCGCCTTCGCATTCGCGCAGGAGACAACGACTCCCGCGCCTGCCCCAACTTCCGGCCCCGTGGTCGGTGAGATCACCGGGTCAGTGAGATCCGGCGCCACGCCGATGCCCGGAGTGTCAATCACCGCCGCCAATACGCTTACCGGACGAAAAGTCTTCACCTCCACCGATGTAGAGGGTAAATACACCGTGCGGGTGACGGGCAAAGGCCGCTACGTGATCAAGGCAGAGCTGCCGGCGTTCGCAACCGCCACGAAAGAAGCAGTGGTGAATGAAGCCACGCCCCAGCATGTGGTCGACCTGGAGATGATGTTGTTCTCGCGGGCGCAAGCGGCGGCCGCGCAACAGCAATCGCAACAACAACAGGCCATCAACTCTCTAGTGGGAGGCGGATTCCAAAACCTCTCGCTCACCCAAGGTGAGAGTATGGGCGATACGCCGGCCCCAGCCAACGGATCTGTGGAAGGTGGCGGTAGCGAAATGCCTACCGCGGCGATGGGCGGTGAAGCAGCGACGGAGTCCGTATCGATCGCTGGGAACATGGGGCGCACGGAGAGCCTCGGTCTCAACAGCGATGCCATGCAGGACCGCATCCAGGAGATGCGCGACCGTATGGAGCGGGGCGACATGAGCCTGGGCGGAGGTCTCGGCATCATGGTCGGCGGAGGAGGCGCCCCGGGTGGTGGTGGCGTCATGATCAGGATCGGGGGAGCCGGTGGTGTCGGGGGCGGACGCGGGGGACGCGGACGTTTCAACGTGAACCAGCCCCATGGCATGCTTTCGTACAACCTGGGAGCATCCGCGTTGGACGCGCGTCCGTACTCACTTACCGGACAGCAGGCAGCGAAGCCAAGCTATGCGCAACACCGCATCATGGGGACCATTGGCGGGCCGCTGAATATCCCGAAGGTCTACCAGGGCGGCACCAAGACATTTTATTTTCTCAACTATTTCGCGAATATCGCGGCGAATCCGTTTGACATGTTCTCCACGGTGCCAACGGCAGCGGAACGGGCCGGTGATTTCTCGCAGACCGTGATCCGCTCCGGCGTCAATGCCGGACAACCGGTGGTGATCTACGATCCGCTCACGGGCTTGCCGTTCACGAATAATCAGATCCCCAACACCCGTATCAACAGCGCCGCGGCTGGGCTCTTACGCTTCTATCCGGGCGCGAATCAGACGGACAGCATCCAGAACTACCACCGGACAACCTCCTCTGACACCATCGCTCACAATGTGAACCTGCGCCTGATCCATAACTTTGGCGGAGGCGGTGGCCAGGGCGGCAATCCGATGGCGGCGCTCATGGGGGGCCGCAACAGCCTGAACTTCGGCTTTAACTATCGCACCAGCGAGAGCGATATCCGCAATTTATCGCCAGAGTTGGGCGGCACCGGTCACGGCAATGGCATGAACGTGAATGCGGGTTGGGTGAAAGGCATTAAGAAAGTCACCAACCGGCTTACGTTCAACTTCAATCACAATGAGTCGCGCAGCCAGAACCTATACGCCGGGATAGAGGACATCGAGGGTGACCTGGGCATCGCCGGTGTATCCAGCGACCCATTTGATTGGGGCGCGCCCACGCTGTCGTTCACCAACTTTAGCGGCATCCGCGACGTGAACCCGTCGCGACGGGTGGACGATTCGTGGCAAATCTCCGACAACTCATCGTACCGGTACAAGAAACACAACCTGCGTTTTGGCGGCGATTATCGGCGCACCCGTTTGGATCTGCATTCCAATCCTAATCCGCGCGGGTCGTTCACATTCACCGGATTCTCCACCGCGCAGACCACGCTGGTGGGGGGCGTGCCCGTGCGCACCCCGGGCTCGGGATATGACTTCGCCGACTTTCTGCTGGGACTTCCGCAGCAGACCGGCTTGCAGTTCGGCGCTAACAACTACCGCTTTCCGGGTAACAACTACAGCCTCTTCTTGCAGGACGATTGGCGCCTTCATGCCAATCTGACTTTGAATCTCGGGTTGCGTTATGAGTACGTCGGTCCGCTGACGGAGGCGAGCAACCGGCTGGTAAATCTCGATGCAGCGGGCGGCTTCACGGCCGTGTCTCCGGTGTTTCCGGGGACAACGGGCGCATTCTCCGGCGCATTCCCCAAGAGCTTGGTGAATCCGGACCGCAACAACTTTGCTCCGCGCGTGGGCATGGCCTGGAGTCCGCTGGCGAAGACGGTGGTCCGCGCCGGCTACGGCATCAACTACAACGTGGGCGCGTATTCCAGCTTTGTGCAGCAGCTTGCCTTCCAGCCGCCCTTCTCGATCACTTCGACGAATGTGTCCTCGGGCACGAACCCGCTGACCTTGCAAAACGGATTCCCGGCCACCACCGGCGTGGTTACTAACAACTTTGGCGTGGACCGCGATTATCGCCTGGGCTACGTGCAGACGTGGAATCTCGACGTGCAGCGGGAGTTGATGCCCGGCCTCGCCCTCAACGTCAGCTACAACGGCGCTAAAGGTACGCGTCTCGATATGCAACGCGCGCCCAACCGTACGCCCACGGGCCTGCGTATCCCCGGAGTGCAGGCATTCTTGTGGCAGTCGTCAGAGGCTGCGTCCATACTTCATTCGGGAAGGCTGCGGTTGCGGAAGCGGATGCAGAAGGGCATATCCATTGGCGGTTCGTATACGTACTCGAAGTCGCTCGACAATGCGTCGAGCATCGGCGGTGGAGCGACGGTCGTCGCGCAGAACGATCTTGACTTGGCGGCGGAGCGCGGTTTGTCGAGCTTCGATCAACGGCATCGCGCCAACATCGACTACACCATCGAGCTTCCCTTCGGCACCAACAAGCGCTGGCTCTCCACCGGGAACGCGGCGGCGAAAGTGCTGGGCGATTGGACCATCCAGGGCGGAATGAGCGCGCGCTCGGGCAGTCCGTTCACGCCGCGGGTCATTGGTTCGTTTGCCGACGTCGCCGGGGGCGTGAATGGAACGCTGCGCGCCAATATTACCGGGCAGCCGATTGCGCTGGACGACCCCAGCGTGCTGCTGTTCTTTAACACGGGAGCCTTCGTGGCACCGCCGAGCGGACAGTTCGGCAACGCGCGGCGCAACTCCATCACCGGGCCGGGTGCGGTGACCTTCGACTTCTCTTTGAACAAGAACATCCCGCTGAAAGACACGCGGGCCGTTGACTTCCGCTTCCAGGTGAACAACGCCCTCAATCACGTCAATTACACCGGCATTGATGCGGTGGTGAACTCGCCCTCGTTCGGGCGGGTAGTTTCCGTGGGCTCGATGCGCAGGATCCAATTCAACACGCGATTCCGCTTCTAGACAGGCCATTTCACATAGATGAGAACTCTCAGGCACCTTCGCAGCTTCACGACTTATGCAGCTCTTCTCGGACTGCTGTGCCCGACGCTGCTGGCGCAGGATCCCATCCCACCGTCGCAAGCCCAGCAACGGGAATTAACCTTCAAGGTGACCTCTGATCTGGTGCTGGTCAATGTAGTGGCACGCGACAAAAAGGGCGCATTAGTCCCCGACCTTAAGCGCGAAGACTTCACGCTGCTGGAAGATAACAAGCCGCAGAAGGTCTCGAGCTTTGACATTGAGAACACGGAGTTAGCGGCGCCGCCCGAGGTCGCGGGTGCCTCCGTCGAAGGCGGACCGGCGCAGGCCGTAGGGGAAGGAGCGTCGAAGGCGCCGACAGGGACGAATGCGCCGGCGACCAATGCGAACCTAAAGAATCGCCGGCTGATCGTATTGTTTTTTGATTTCAGCGGGATGGAAGAGGAAGAGATCACGCGGGCGGTGGAAGCGGCGCAGAAGTATCTGGACAAACAGATGACTGCGGCGGACACGGTTGCTATCACGTCCTTCTCTTCGGAGTTGGTGGTCAATCAGGACTTCACGGCAGACCACGCTGCGCTAAAAAACGCCCTGGCGCGATTTACTTCCACCAGCGGCGAGGGATTTGAGGCGTGACAGGACGCCGCGTCCGGCACCAACGCATTCGCTGCGGAAGACAGCGACTTTAACACCTTTAACACGGACCGCAAGCTACAGGCACTGCAGTCGTTGGCCAAGGGCCTGGCCCGGATCGAGCAGAAGAAGTCGATCATCTATTTCAGCAACGGCGTAAGCACGAACGGGTTGGAGAACCAGTCACAACTACGCGCTACGGTGAATGAGGCGCTGAAAGCAAACGTCGCCATCTACACTATGGACGTTCGTGGATTGCAGGCGATGCCGCCGGGTGGCGATGCCTCTACGGGCAGCGTGCGTGGGGCCGGCATGTTCACCGGGGCGGCGGTGCAGGGCCAGATGGATGCGAACTTCGGCACACAGGAGACGCTGACCACGCTTGCTTCTGACACCGGCGGCCGCGCCTTTCTCGACTCCAACGATTTCAATAAGGTCTTCAGCCGGGTGCAGCAGGATACGTCCGCTTATTACGTGCTTTCGTTCCGCAGTGCCAATCTCAGCAAAGACGGCCGCTACCGCAAGCTGACCGTAAAGGTGAACCGTCCTGATGTGAAGCTGGAATTCCGCTCCGGATACTACGCCGGCAAAGACTTTGGCCACTCCACCAAGGAAGACCGCGAAGAGGCGCTGGAGAAGGAACTCAACTCCGAGCTGCCGGCGACGGATGTGGCCGTATACATGGCCGCAGCCTATTTCCGGCGCAATGACGGGCAGTATTTTGTGCCGGTCTCGATCGT
>JBKKBM010000261.1:0-3731 GCA_046714215.1 Terriglobales bacterium
CCGCAGACGACCAAGCTATGCACGCAGACGCGCATCTTTTGTTATGGCCGCGAGGCTACGATCAAGTTCCGCTTGTATTGGAGCCTGGTGGGGCCGTTCTCGGGGCTAACCCGGGTGGTGCTGCTGAAGCAGGTAAAGCGGGCGGCGGAGCAGCGTCGCGCGCAAGCAGCACCGGGGTAGCGGCTGCAACCCAAAGTGTTACCATCGAACAAGTTGGGAAGGAGCACGACCGGGTTGCACATACTTTTTATCGGCGACATTTTCGGCAGTCCGGGACGCAAGATCGTCCGCGACCACGTACACCACATCGTGGAATCTAACAGCATCGAGCTGGTAGTGATGAATGCGGAGAACGCGGCGGGCGGTTTCGGCGTGACTCCTTCCATCGCGGAGGAACTCTTCGAACTGGGCGCCGACGTGCTGACCACCGGCAACCACGTGTGGGACAAAAAAGAGATCATCGAGTTTTTTAAGTCCGACAATGGCAACGCCCACTCCATGCCCAAGCGAGTACTGCGACCGTCGAACTATCCCGCGGGAACTCCGGGGACGGGCTGCTATGAGGGCAAGACGAAGTCAGGCGTGCCTTACGCGGTGATCAACCTGCAGGGCCGGGTCTTCATGGCCAACACCGACGATCCGTTCCGTGAAGCCGACCGCTTGCTGCAACGGATCAAAGCGAAAGTCATCCTGGTAGACATGCATGCGGAAGCGACGTCAGAAAAAATGGCGATGGGCTGGTATCTCGACGGGCGGGTGACGGCAGTGCTGGGCACGCATACCCATGTACCCACGGCCGATGAGCGGGTGCTGCCCAACGGCACGGCATACCAGACGGACGTCGGCATGAGCGGACCGTATGACAGCATCATCGGCGTAGAAAAAGAGATGGTCCTGCAGCGCTTTCTCACCGCCATGCCTGGCAAATTTGAAGCGGCTAAGAACGACCCGCGTCTGTGCGGGGTCATCATTGAGTGCGACGCCGAGACGGGGCGCGCCGCGTCTATCAAGCGCGTGATGATGGGGCAGTAAAAAAAGCAGCGGCGATGGACGCCGCTGCTGGTTGAAATCCGTTCTAAATCCTAAACCATCATTTGATCAACGTTTCTTGCGCGCCTTCTTAACCGTCTTTTTCGGCGCAGCCTTCTTGGGCCCCGGGGTCAAGTCCACACCGTTATCCATGGTGATGAGGAACGGATCCGTGGTGAAGGAGACGGGATTGCCCTGGAAGGCGAATGACGTTCCCGTGGTGTGCGCCTTTTTCGAGGGCTCAGCCAGGGTGACGGAGACTTCCGCCGTCTTGGCCACGATGGCGTCCTGGGTGAGAGCGACGTCCACCGTTTCCGGCGTGGAAGCGATGACCGATCCCTGGAACTTGAAGGGCTTGCCCTTGATGCGTTCAAACGCAGCGGCGCGGTCGGTGGGGCTGCCATACGTGAAGATCAACACCCACTCGCCAAAGGACAAAGTCTCAATGTTGGGATTCTGCTGCAACATCGCCGAGACCTGCTCCGCCGGTGAGGGGGCCTTTTTGATCGTGGTGGCCAAGTTCGCGGGCGGCGTAGCGGAAACCTTCGCCTGCATCACCAACTGGTCCCAGCCTTCTTCGTTGCCGTGATACTTCTTGAAATAGAACTTACCGAATTTGGCGAAGTCGGCCACCTGGGGCGCGAGGCCGGAAGCGCGCGCCGCATACCACAGGCCGGTGAGCATGTTCTCATCGGTGTTGGGCTTGGGGCTGAGGAACGCGAAGCCGGTGAAGTAGGCGTCAATGTAATCCGTAGGATTGGCGACGGCCGCTTCCTTCATATGCTTCTGGGCGGTGGGCCAATCCTGACGGGCGATGGCATCCTGACCGATGGTGCCATTGAAGATGGCGCCTATGCTGGCCTTCTGCTTTTGGAAATCGGCATCCGCCACGCCTTCGGGCTTGATCCAGGTGCTCAAAAGCGGCAGAGCGCGCTGCGCCTGCTGCGCGGCTTCCGCGATGGTCTGCTTGGCCTGCGCGGCCTGCAATGAGCCGGAGTTGAAAGCCTGGCGGCGTCCGGAGACACCGACGGCCAAGGCCAGAACATTGTTCGGATTGGCTTGCAGGACTTTGTTGGCCGCTTCCGCCATCTTGGCCGCATTGCCTGCCTGCTGATAAGCGCCCATCGCGCCCACCAGGGCCTCTTCCTTCACGATGCTGCTGGGATACTGCTGCACGAAGGACTCCAGCGCCGCCGCTTTCGAAGCGGGATCAGTCTGGCTGGTGGCGCTGATAAACGCGTTGTACTCGTTCGGGTCCTTGATCGTCTTCTGCTGGGTCGGCTGCGCCGCATCCTGCACACTCGCAAAAGCGAACGATGCGGTCGCGAGGGCGAGCACAAGCGTTATGAGGAACTTCTTCATTCGATTGCTCCTTGGCAATTCTTCTTACTTATAAGTTCAAATCGGATTTCGCCGATGGCTTTCCACCCGGGCCTGTTGTTCGCAGCGCCCCAGATAGCTGGTTCGGCTTAAAGCGAGCCCTTGTTGTGCCTGACCGTTTGACCGGTGCGCGCACTTCCATCGCCCCACCATGGAAGACGCTCCATGTGGAATCTTGGATTATACAAAACCGCCCCTACTTTAAGGCAAGCAGCTTTCCTTTTAGTGGTAACTGCTCAGTTAAGATGCAAAGGCGGCAAAAATGTTTGTCTGCGGGCCGGGTCTGGGCGAGTCCAGCAGAAAAGGAGATGCAATGGCAGCCAGCAGGGTTTCTACGCAGGGTCAAGTGGCGATAGTAACAGGCGGGGGAAGCGGCATAGGCGCGGCCATTGCCCAGAGCCTGGCGGCGCTAGGCATGGACGTAGTGGTCTGCGGACGGACACTTTCCGACTTGGAACAGACGGCCAGCACGATCCAGGCAGCCGGCGGCAAGTGCAAGCCGCTGGTGTGTGACCTGAGCCAGGTGGCGTCAGTCGAGAGCTTCGCGGCGGAAGTGGGTAAACGCTTTCCGTGGGTGGACGTGCTGGTGAACAATGCGGGAGTAGGCTCATTCAGCGTCCCGCTACACGAACTGGAGCCCAAAGAGTGGAGCAAGGTGATGGACACCAACCTCAAGGGCGTCTACCTGATGATCCGGGCGTTTGCGCCCGGGATGATCAAGCAGCAGGACGGGCACATCATCAACATCTCGTCCCTGGCGGGAAAGAATGCGTTGCCCAAGGGCGCGGCTTATGCGGCGTCAAAGTGGGGATTGAACGGGCTGACCTATTCGGTGGCGGAGGAGCTGCGACCGTACAACATCCGGGTGGCGGTGATCTGCCCGGGGTCCGTGAATACGGAGTTGAGCCCGCACGTGGGGAAAGACCCGGCCAAGATGCTGCAGCCGGAGGACGTGTCCCATGCTGTGGTCATGCTGGTGACGCAGGCGCCGCAGTCGTTTGCTAGCGAGATTTTGCTGCGGCCGACGCTGAAACCTTGATCTCGTTGGGAAAAAATGAACCCTAGCCTGTGGAAATCTGTGCCAAAATGCGCTATGCTGGGTTTCACTCTGCGGTTCTTCCACCCTGTGATGCGATTCCACCTACACGTCTAGAAATCTGCGCCCGTGCTATATCTGTCGGCTAGCTGCATGAGCGGTGCAAGATAGTGGGTCAGGGGAAAGATATCCACAACATATTGCGTTTAGTCCTTGACCGCATGTCTTTAACACGGTTATTTTTAGCGTAGCCAAAGGTAGTTTCGGCGGCCCCTCGCCCGGGGGC
>JBKKBM010000262.1:0-10420 GCA_046714215.1 Terriglobales bacterium
CGGCTCGCGATTACTCATGCCAAATGGTTCCATGCGTTGCAGCTGGGCGAGGAACTTTGGCGTGAGTTCGCTGAGCGACACCTCCGCATCCACCGCGAGCACGGGAATGAAGTCAGCCTCGGTCAAACGCGCGCGTGCGTAGGCATCCATGGCGGCGCAGAGTTCGGGAACGCGGTTGCTCGGCATCGAGAAGCCGACGGCGTGGGCGTGTCCGCCAAAGCGGGTGAAGAGGCCGCGGCAGCGCTCCGATTCGAGCGCGTCCAATAGATGAAAACCGGGTATGGAGCGTCCCGAGCCGTGGGCCTCACCATTTTCGCCGTTTTCACCGCGGTCGACGGCGACTACGATCGCGGGCTTGCCGGTGCGCTCGACCACTCGGGTAGCGGCGATGCCGATCACACCACGATGCCACCCATCGCCGGCGATGACGACGCAGAAACTTTTCTGCAAGGGCTCTTCCGAATCCAGCCGCTGATGGATTTGCGCGAGGATGCGCGCCTCCTCCGCCTGACGATCGGTATTCAGCAGATTCAGTTTTGCCGCAAGTTCGAGTTGGCGGGGTTCGTTGCGGGTGGTGAAGAGCTCGACCACGTCGGCGGCGATGTCCATGCGTCCAGCGGCGTTGATGCGTAGGGCCACGCGAAAAGCAATGTCCGTCGCGCAGATGGCGCGGTTCATATTCTCGAGCTTGGCCACCTGCATCAGGGCCTTAAGACCGCCATTCACGGGACGGCGCAGACCATCGAGCCCTAGCTTGGTGACACGCGGTTCTCGCCCACTAGCGGCACTGAGTCCGCGATGGTGGCGATGGCCACCATCTTCAGGAATGAGGGAATGACTCTCTCTTTGCCTGCACGCGTCAGCAGCGCTTGCGCGATCTTGAACGCCACGCCCGCGCCGCATAACTCTTTGCACGGATACGCACAGCCCGCCTGATTGGGATTCAGAACGGCCAGCGCTTGCGGTACACCTTCGCCCGCTTCGGGAAGATGATGGTCGGTGACGATGAGGTCGAGCCCGAGTCGCTTCGCTGTTTCCGCTGCCTGAAACGCGCGAATGCCAGTGTCGACGCTGATCACCAGCGCGATGCCGGCTTCTTTCGCCCGCTCCAGCACGTCGTCGCGCATGCCATAGCCTTCGCGGATGCGGTGGGGAACGTGGAACTCGGCCGTTCCGCCCAGCAACTCGATGCAAGTTTTCAGGATGACGATGGCGGTGGTGCCGTCAACGTCATAATCGCCGTATATAAGGATGCGCTCCTTCGTGGCGATGGCGCGCTCCAGCCGCTCGACCGCCGCCGTCATGCCCAGCATGGCGAAAGGTGAGTGCAGATGCGCCAGCGTGGGCTGCAGAAACGCCTCGGCGGATTCGGCGGAAGCGATGCCGCGCTGCAGCAGAAGCCGGGCGAGCGCGGGCGGCAGGTCCGCCGATTTCGCCAGCGCCGCGGCGGCGGCATCATCACAAGATTTGAGTTGCCAGCGCATGAGCAGGAAATCCGTCCCAAACATAGCACGGCTGCCGCTGCATCTCGACATTGGCCGTGATCGGATCACAGCCCGATCACAGCCCGATCACAACTCCGATCACAACTCCGATCACAGCCCAATCACGGCAAAACATGGCCCCGCCGCCGCAGTCCACCCGGTTGACACCCTTATCCGCGCGGACTAAGATTTTGGCTCGCGTAAAAAGTTTATGTATGTGGAGAATTGGGCCATGACCAAGAAAATCTGTGCGCTCGCAATCCTCACTTGCTTTGCACTCGCCGGCCTGGCGGAAGCGCAGACCAAAAAGGCACCGGCGAAAGCCGCGACCAAAGCTGCAGCTCCGGCAAAAGCGGCAGCGGCACCGGCTGCGGAACCGGTAGTCGAAACGCCCCCACCCCCGCCGCCTCCGCCGCCGGCGCAAGCCACCACCACCACGCGCAAGAAGCGAGTCGCGGTGTTTGACTTTGATTATGCGACCGTGCGTTCGGGCATTGCCGCCCTCTTCGGTTCAGACATCGACGTCGGCAAAGGCGTGGCTGACCTGCTGGTCAAGCATCTGGTGAAGGACGGCACGTATTCGGTGATCGAGCGCAAGGCACTGGACAAGATCCTGGCCGAGCAGAATTTCTCCAACAGCGACCGCGCCAACCCGACCTCGGCGGCGAAGCTGGGTAAATTGCTCGGCGTGGACGCCATCATCGTGGGCAGCATCACCCAGTTCGGTAATGAGACCAAGAACACCAGCGTCGGCGGCGGAGGCGGCGGTTTTGGCCGCTTCGGCGTGGGCGGCTTCTCCAATAAAAAGACCAAGGCCATTGTGACCCTGGATGCGCGCATTGTGGACATCGATACCGCGGAGATTCTGGGCGTCGCGGATGGCAAGGGCGAGTCGAAGCGCGAGAGCACTTCACTTTTGGGCGGAGGTGGCGGCTGGAGCGGATTTGGCGGCGGTGCCGTGGACTTCGGCGCCAGCGACTTCCAGAACACCATCATCGGTGAAGCCGTGAAGGGCGCGGTAGAGCAGATGAGCGCCGGGGTCATCAAGGAGAACACCAAGCTGCAGGTCCGTACCATAAAAGTTGAGGGGCTGGTGGCCGCGATCGAAGGCGGGCAGATCGTCCTGAACGTGGGCTCGCGTTCGGGAGTGAAGGTGGGCGATCAACTCTCGGTTGACCGTGTGACCAAGGAGATCAAAGATCCCTCCACCGGAGCGGTGCTGCGGCGCATGAGTTCGACCATCGGATATCTGCGGGTCACGGACGTGGATGATATATCCTCCGTCGCTTCCGTGATCTCCGGCACCGGGTTCAAGGTGGGCGACGCGGTCAAGACCCTGACGCAATAAGCCCGGTTATTTTGCAAAGCAAAAGCCCCTCCGCGGAGGGGCTTTTTTGTTTTTGCGCAAACTTGCTTGAAGGCTAGCGCTCGTCGTCGTCGCGCTGGTCGCGCTCGTCGAAGATGATGTTGGTGAAATCGTCGGCGGAATCCAGCAGCGCCTGATAGCGGTCGTACCAGTCAGCCGAGACCTCATACAGGAACATGTTGCCCTGGTAGGGGAAGCCCAATTGGATAAAGCCGACCTTGCCCACATGACTGCGCAGGAAACGCGCTTCGTCGAGTTCGTCGTCGAGTGCGGGCGAGTTCTGCAAGCGCTCGGTGAGGAAATCAAGGTCTTCTTTATCCAGCGTATCGTCGTTATAGGTGACGAACTTCACGTCACAGGCCTTGGCCAGTTCGATGAAGTCCTTCCAGGAATCGGGTTTGGAGGCAGCCGCTTCCCACAGAACGCTGTTCATGTCGTCGCCGACGTAGGCCTGGAACTGCATCAGGCCGTGGCCCACGATGAACGCGTTCATGTCGTCTTTAAGCGGGTGCAGATCCTCAGGCATGATGGGAATAATGATACTCCCGTTGGCAAGCAGGCGGCATCACCGGCGCCGGGGAAGGGCTGGCTGCGCCCCCTCCGAACGCTTGTGTTAAAATTTTTAGTTCAACACCGGACTCTATCGGACGCTAACCACGCATGCTTTTCTCCAAGGAATATGTGGGCTATCTGGCCCGCCAAGTCACCCAAAAACTGATTTCCGGCGAATTCATTGAAGTGCCGGATCCGACCCAGCTCAACTCCGTCATCGAGGGCGTGAACCACGCGCTAGTGGAGGAATTGAGTCTGGAAGACCGCATCAATGAGGACGTGCGCACCATCCTGGAGCAATATCAGGACGAGATGCGGCAGAGCGGCGCCAGTTATCAGGAGATGTTCAAGAAGGTGAAGGGCGAGCTCGTGCGCAAGTACAAGGCGGTGTTGTGAGGATATCGCGCGATAAGGTCAACAAGCTGGCCCACACTGTGGCCAACGCCCTGAAGGAACTCGACCAGCTGGACTTCATCGAAGACCCCAACACCATCCGGCAGGAATGTCGCCGGTTGCTGGAGGAGTTGTTCCTGGCTGAGACCAGGCTTGACGCTGCCGCCCGGCAGAAGATCGAGAGCCAGAAGCGCATCATCTCGGAGGGTACCCAGGAGTGGGACATCCTCTACCGCAAGTATTACAACGATGAAGTAAAGAAGCTGGGGATTTAGCTACCGCTGCACCCGCCCGCGCTCTTCCGGCGTCATCGCTGCCCACAGGCTGTTGAGGTTCTTGTCGATCCACTGGTTCCCCGGTTGCAGTTGGTGGGCTTCCGCAAACCAGCGGTAGGCCTCAGCGCGGTCCTGTGAGACGCAGTGGCCAGTGGCATAGAGCGCGCCCAGCTTGATCTGCGCCTTGGGATTCGGTTGCAGCGCCGCTGAGCGCAGCAGACTCACGCCCCGGTTGCAATCCTGCGCCACGCCGCGGCCTTGCAGATACTTCTGCGCGATCTCCACCTGAGAGTCGTCGTAAGCCGGGGCGGGCGGTACCGCATTCACTTCCTCGCCCACGGCGCTGGACTCAGATGATTCGGCTTTGGCTGCGCGCGCATTCGCTTTGGGCGCAGTCTTGGCGGCGGTGGCGGCGGCATCCGACTCGGCTTTAGCTAGTGCAGCTTTTCCTTCCGTCAGTTTATCCGCAGCCGTCCTTTCCTCCGCGGTTGGTTCCGCTGGCTTCTTTTCTGCAGAGAGGTTTTCAGTGGCCGAGGCGTTGTCGCGCTCGGGCTTGGCTTCGTCGAGGCCGTGGTAAGCCGGGGTATCGGCGGTCGGGGGAGTGGGTTCGCTTTCCGGCGTGCGCGCCGCCGTAGTCGCGGGCTCGGTGGCCGTGGCCCGCTGCATAAGGTCGTGACCGGTGGCGGCCACTGTGTCCCACTGTTTGTAGAGTAATACGCCCAGCAGCAACACCAAGGCCACCGCGATGTAGCTGCGTGCGGTCGACGAGGATTCAGCCTCGTCTTCCAGTAGGTATTCGGAAGATTCCGAAGACCCCGAAGAGTCCGGCGCATCGCTGAGTCCCAGGAACGATGGTCCGGAGATGCGCGTGGACCTGCGCACTGTTTGTTGCTCAACTTCAGACTGTGCCGCTGCAGAAGCAGACACCGGTGCGACTGGCTTCACCGGTTCCACCACCACGGCCGGCATCAGCGGTTTTTCCTGTACTACACGTGATTCTCCAATGAGCGGATTGGTCGATACGAAACGCGGCGGCGCGGGCGTGGACGTGGAAGCGGGAGTGGGAGTAATCCCAGTGCCCGGTGGCGGAGCTGCGGGTGTCTCCGGGCGAAGTTTCACCGTAGGACGGTCGCCGGTCAATTGCACCGGCGGCGTGTCGGAGATGCGCTGGCGCTCGCGCGGCGGCGGATTCATCGTCTTGCTGTTGTCGTCGATGGTGTCGGCTTCGACAAAGACCGGTGGGCGCACCTGCACTTTGCCGCAGTCCCCGCAAAATTTGTTGTCGTCCGGATTCTTGTGTCCACAACTCCAGCAATACATAAGGAAGAAGTCTCCCAGCGGCTCAGCTCGCAGATCTCAGGTCAACGATCAAGCCGGATTTCCTCGCAATTAGACGCTTAGATGATGCCAGCCGGCTGGGAGCTTTCCGGAACTGCACAATTGGGGACGAGCGGCGTCATAATAGAGGAGAAAAGGGTTTTCCTGACCATAGCAATGACCGTAGCAATGACCGCAGCCGCCCAATTCGTGGAGCAAGTACAGCGCCAGGCGCAGGTAGTCGGCTTCGATCTTTGCGGCGTGACCCCGGTGGGGCCAGCGCAGTTGACTGAATTGCGGCATTTCCCCCAGTGGATAGCGGACGGGCGCGCCGGCGAAATGGCGTATCTGGCCGCGCGCAATGACCAAGGCCAGTTGAAACGCGCGTCGCTGGAGCACGTGGCCCCTTGGGCGAAGTCGGTGATCGTCTGCGGGCTGAATTACAACACCGATGCCGTCCGCTCCATTGACCCGCATGATCCCGGCGCGGGCTGGATCTCCCGGTATGCCTGGTTTGGAACGACGGTTGGCGCATCCACGCCATCCGGGCAGAGTCAGGGCGTTGACTATCATGACGCCGTGCTGCGCCGATTGCGCCAGGTGGAAGCAGCCGTGAAGCAGCAGCGGGGCGACGGCTTGCGCACCGAAGACTTGCGTACCTGGAGTTACGTCGACACCGGGCCGCTGGTGGAGCGGGTCTATGCGAAATATGCCGGCCTGGGCTGGATGGCGAAGAACACCTGCATCATCAACGAGGAAATGGGCTCTTACTTCTTTCTCGGAGTGATCCTCACTTCGTTTGCGTTCCCCGCGGATGTTACGGAAGACGCGGCCGTGCCGCCGCTGGCCGCTGATCGGTGCGGCTCCTGTACGCGCTGCATTGATGCCTGTCCCACGCAGGCCATCACGCCCTATCAGCTTGACGCCTCGCGCTGCATCTCTTACCTCACTATCGAGAAGCGCGGTGATATTCCGGAGGAATTCCGCGCACCGATGGGTCGTCACGTCTTCGGCTGTGACATCTGCCAGGATGTTTGCCCATGGAATGGAAAGAATGGAGCCGAGAGCCCTACCCGCCGGGCGCCCGTGACCCGCGCGCCCGAATTCCAACCGCGCCCGGAGCTGGTGAATCCGGCGCTCGATTGGCTGGCGGAGATGTCGCGCGAGGATTTCAATCGCGTCTTCAAAGACTCACCCGTGAAGCGCGCCAAATACGCTGGTGTGCGCCGCAATGTAGCCATCGCCATAGGCAATAGCGGGGAAGAGCGATTCCGCCCGCAACTGGAGCGCATGACCGCCGACGAAGATCCCATCATTGCCGAGCACGCTCGCTGGGGCCTACGGCGTTTGCCGGAACCTTCCTAAAGTCAGTTGCCCTAAAAGCAGGGCATACGGTGTCAGTTTGGAAGCAGTTCCGCCGCCGAGTCAAGGCAAAATTCCCGGTAAGTTAAGCACGGAAGTGGCTGTCCGAAAGCTGTTCGGAAGTGCGCTATCCATGCAGTTTTTACACGTCCACGATTAGTTTCGGTCTATATCTCCTTCCAATCCAACAACTTAGTTTGGCCCTGGCAATGCTCCTATTAGGGGCAAGCGCGTTTGTGCTGTGGAAGGTCAAGCACGCAACCCACAGAGCTTCGCATTTTTCGTTGAGCGCTGTGGTCAGGAAAGTAGGGAGGGCTCTAACGATGAAATCACTTTTGATTCGCACCGCCGCAGTCACCAGTCTGGTGACCGCATTGGTCGTATCCGGTATCTCGTACTACGTGATGCCCAAACTGCAGGCCGGCAATCAGGAACAACTGATGACAGACCCTGCATACAACGGCGTGACCTTGCAGCCGGCGATGTACCGGCCGGCCTCAGGGCAGCGGGTGGTCTACACCCAGCCGCGCGCGCGACGCGTGGCCATGACTCAGCGCGCCAACACCGCAGTCGAGCGTGATGTTTACGGCGAACCGATCCAAAAGAAGCGTTCCACCGGTAAGTCGGTGCTGATCGTGGCCGGCTCGGCCGGCGCGGGCGCGGGTATCGGCGCGCTGGCGGGCGGCAAGAAGGGTGCGGCCATCGGCGCTATTTCCGGCGGCGTAGCCGGATTGATCTATGACCGCATGACTGCGAACAAATAGTTGTTGTTCCACTGGGCCGGCCCCTGGCGACAGGGGCCGGTATTAAGCAGAGAAGAGACGACGATGACCACCCCAACGTTTCCCAATACGCGTACCCCGGAGGACCCCGTGGCTTCGATCTTGCTTGATTGCACTTGTGAGACCTGTGGCCGGCAGATCACGATGGATGAGCTTTTGTCCGACTTTCATAAAGACCACAAATTCTCTACCATCGAGATGGCCGCTCTGCAGGCCATGCGCTCCTACATACGCTACTGCGACCCCACGCTCAGCAACTTCGAGTTTCCGCATGCCGAGCGTCGCCCCCACAGCAAGCGCGCGTAGATTTTCCTAAGCGCCGCGGTATAGCATGGTGCCACCCATGGACCGCATCCGCCGCAGCCTCACCCGATCACTCTTTTGTCTACTCATCCTCAGCACGGGTCTGGATGCGGCGGAAGACCAATGGCGCGAGGTCCGTTCACCTAACTTCATTGTCTACACCAATGGCGGCGACAAGCGCGGACGCGAAGTGGCTTTGCGCTTCGAGCAGATGCGCAAGATCTTTGGCTCCCTCATCCTGCGCGACAAGGTGAACATCAATGTTCCCCTGGTCATCATCGCGTTCAAAGACAACCGCGGCCTAAAATCAGTCGCACCCCTCTGGAAAGGGAAGGCCATTGACCTGGCCGGTGTGTACCTGAAGGGCGAAGACAAGCATTTCATCGCCCTCGATCTATCGTCGCCCGCCGGTTATCCCGTGGTCTTCCATGAATACGCGCATCTGTTGCTGAACGCGAATTTTCCCAAGACTGACGTCTGGTTCGATGAAGGTTTTGCGGAGTATTACTCCACCATCGACATCACGCTGAAAGAAGTAAAGATCGGCCACGCTCCCCCGTACGCGGGCGATATCCTCGGGCGCGGGCTCATGCCGGTAGAGCAACTGTTCGGGATCACGCACGATTCGCGCGAGTACAACGAGACCAGCCCCAAACGGCACACGCTGTATGCGCAGTCCTGGCTTGCCGTCCACTACCTCTATGACAAGCGCCTGTTGAAGCAGGCCGGCGATTACTTCGATCTCGTCATCAACCAGCGCAAACCGCTGGCGGAGTCGCTGAAGACGGCCTTCGGCATGACCTCCAAAGAGTTCGACAAGGCCCTCCGCGATTACTACAACGGGAATAAGATCATGACGTTCACCTGGAGGGCGCCGGAGATTGAGCCCCAACTCTACGGGGTGAGCCGAGTGAAGGAGCATCAGGCCTTGGCGCAGATCGCCGACTTCCATCTGCACAGCCGCGACCATCAGGAGCAGGCGGCGAAGGAGTTTGAAAAAGTCCTGGAGGCGGATCCTAACTTTGCGGACGCCCATCGGGGGCTGGGTTACTACTACGTGCAAAAGGGCGACCTGGATAAAGCCGGCGAGAATTTTCGTCGGGCCGCCGCTCTCGGCTCCAAGGACGCCCGCGTCTATTTCTACCTGGCGCAGTTCATCTTCCGGAACGTGGCCGGCTCTACCCGCGACATGACGGACCTGTTGGAGATGTCGACGCTGCTGGATAAATCCATCGAGCTTGATCCGGAATACGCGGAAGCCTACAACCTGAAGGCGTTTGTGCTTTCTGCTGCCAACAACCATACCGGCGCCATCGAACCCATGCGCCAGGCCATCCGTCTGAGTCCGCGGAATGACATGTATAAGGCCAACCTCGCTACCCAGCTTACCTTCGCGGGCAAGTACGACGACGCCATGTCGATGTGGGAGTACTTAAAGAACAGCGACGATCCCGCCGTGGCCAGCCGGGCGGCGCAGCAGTTCGAGATGGCAAAGCAATACAAGGAAAAGCCGCTGCTGCGTCTCCAAAGTGAGGTGCAGGAGACCACCGCCCCGCAATGGCGCAAAAAAGACGGCAAGGTCGATCCGGAATTACAAGCTCTGGAAGACAAGCAGACCGGCGCGAATGAGCAGGACGAAGAAGTCGTGAAAGCCGCCGAAGCCGCGGCTGCAGCCAAGCCCGATACCCGCACCATAAAGTTCCTGAAAGGGATGCTGAAGCAAGTGGACTGCGGGAATGATGGATCGGCGACCCTCACCGTCGTCGCTGGCCCGCGCACTTTGCGCCTCCATACCAGGAACGCCGAGAAGATGGTCATCATCGGCGACTACAAGTTCGCTTGTAACTGGAAGAACCAGAAGGTCGCGGTCAATTACAAGGTGCGCGACGCCAAGAGCGGCGACATCGTGTCGTTGGAACCGCAGTAGGGAAGCGCAGCAGGTTATTTGAACAGATTCTTCAGCACGAACATCGCGTTCGCGGGACGCTCCGCCAGCCGCCGCATGAAGTACGGATACCACTCGCTGCCGAAGGGGATATACACCCGCATCCCGTAACCGTCCCTCACCAACTGCTGTTGCAGGTCGCGGCGGATACCGTAGAGCATCTGGAATTCGTAGGCGCTGGGCGGGATATTTTCCTGGCGCGCAAATTCTTTCGTCGCCGTGATCATATTCTCGTCGTGCGTCGCGATGCCGTGATAGACGCCGCTCTTCAGCAGCATCTTCATCAGCTTCACATAATTGGCGTCGACATCGGCTTTGTCCTGGAAGGCGATCTCTTCCGGCTCCTTGTACGCGCCCTTACAGAGCCGGATGCGGATCTTCTGCGCGATCAGCTTCTCCACATCCGCTTCGCTGCGCTTGAGATAGGACTGGATGACCGCGCCCACGTGCCCCGCTTTCCCCGGCTGGCGATGCTGGTTCTCCACGAAGTCGAGAGTCTTCTGCGTGTAGGGCGAGCCTTCCATGTCCACACGCACAAAATTATTGATGGCCGCCGCCTTCTGCACCAGGCCGGTGGTGATCTTGAAGGCCAGCTCCGGATCGACGTCGAGCCCCATGTGCGTGAGTTTCAGGCTGACGTT
>JBKKBM010000263.1:0-5660 GCA_046714215.1 Terriglobales bacterium
GGATTTTCCGGGGGCAATGGTCGAGCTGGCGAAGATGTATGACCAACCATTGGGCGTCGAAAGAGACTCGGTCAAAGCGGCGTCTCTGTTGCGTCGAGCGGCCGAGCAAGGGGACACCTCTGCGCAGAATCTGCTGGCGGACAAACATTTCCACGGTCTTGGTGTGGAGAAGAGTCCGGCAACCGGGTTGTTCTGGCTGAAGGTCGCGGAGTTACTCGGGAGCGAAAGAGGCGCTACTACTTTTCGAGCAGAAGCCGCGCAGCAGCCTGCCGAGATCGTGGCCGCGGCCGACAGCAAGGCGAAAGCATACGTGCAATCGCATCCAGAGTTCATAAAGATGCCCGACGGCGCAATGATCATTAAGAAGTACGTTCCGGCCGCGGTCCCAACCCCACCAGAGCCTGAGAAAGACCGACCCTAGCAGTAGAGTTCTATGGCCGCCACGACCGTATTGGCATGGATGGTGACTGTATCTTCCACGTTGCGGGCGTAGCCGCCGGCGTAGGTCACCATCACGGGGATGCCGCGAGCCTTGGCCACCTGGAAGACGAGACGGTCGCGCTGCTTGAGGCCGTCGATGGTGAGGGCGAGTCCGCCGAGTTGATCTTCGCGGTAGGGATCGGCGCCGGCGATGTAGCAGATGAGGTCAGGCGAGAACTGGCGCAGCCCGGAGCTGAGCGCATTGTCGAGCCAATGGAGATAGGTAGAGTCGTCGGTGCCGTCGGGCAGGTTGACGTCGATGGCGGAAGGCGGCTTTATCGCCGGATAGTTGTTTTGCTGATGGAGCGAGATGGTGAAGACGCTCTGGATGTCGTTCGAAACTTCCGCGCTGAGCGCAATCGCGGAAGCCTTAGCAGCCGAGGGAAGTGCATTCGGCGCCGGATTACTCGGTGGAAATATTGCCGCCGTTCCGTTGCCGTGATGGACATCGCAATCCACGGTCATGGCGCGCGTGATCTTGCCTTGCGCTTGCAGCTTGCGGATGGCGACGGCGACGTCGTGGACCATGCAAAAGCCCTCACCGTGGTCGGGGAAGGCGTGATGGAAGCCGCCGCCGATATTGATGGCGACTCCGTCTTGCAACGCCTGATCGGCGGCAAGGATCGAACCTCCGGCCGCCAGCCAGAAGGCCTCCACGAGTTGCTTGGAGTAGGGAATCTCGAGCAACTGCGCCTCCATCGGACTGAGAGTGCCAGTGAGGAGTTTGCGAACGTAGGCTTCCGCATGAACGAGCCGGATGTCGTCGTCGGACGCGGGTTGCGCCGTGAGAAAATCAGCGGGCTCGGCGATCTTAGTGTCGAGCAGGCGCTGACGGATGAGACGATATTTCTCCGCGGGGAAGACATGCGCGCCAATGGGCAGGTAATAGCCATCGGCGTAGATGAGTTTGAAGGGCAGCGCCATGTGCGGCTATTGTCTATCGGGGCGCGGGCCAAGGGCAAAAGATTAACGCGGAGACGCGGAGAAGGTCAAAGGCCATCAGGGGAGAGCAAAAGCAAAGGCAAGAGCAAAAGACGCAAAAAAAGGGAAGGCAAGGGCACAGAAGGCGAGGGCAAGGGCAAAGAAGGCAGGAGCCGGGGCCCAAAAGGCAGGAGTGGAAGCAAAAGCAAAAGCTTGGGCAGCAAAATCCGGTGCGAGGCGCATCCTAAATCAAGCGGGAGGCACCATGAGACGCTCGACCAAGACTTTTTCGCAGACATTCCCTGAGAACTTCGCCGCGGATGGCGAGAGCCCTATCGAAAAACTCTGGCGATCGGAAATCGGCGACCCGGTGATTCATGGGTCGGGCGACCTGCTGGCCATGATGGTGCAGAGCGGTCATGCTTTTGAAGACGAGGAATGTGAGCGTCGTACTGAAGAGCGAGCTGCCGCGCCGCCACCGCGCAAGGCCATCATTTCTATCCACGGACGAGACGTGGAAGAGTGCGATATCCCGGAGAGCCCGCGCAGACGACGCGCAGCCTAGCGTTTTTTCCGAGCCCCAGACGTAAACTTCTTTTTGACCTTGGTCCGCGTGAATTTGTGTTCGTGCGCGGCCATGTCCACCTTCAAGCCGCGAAACGTCACGCCCTCCTGCTGCAGGCGAAGGCGTTGTTCCATACCGCTCTCGCCCGGCAAGGCGATGTGTCCGGCGGCGGCGACCACGCGATGCCACGGCAGACCTCGTCCTGTAGCCGCGCGTAATGCCCAGACCACCTGGCGAGCGGCGCCAGCGTAGCCAGCGGCTTTCGCCACGGCGCCATAGGTTGAAACCTTGCCCCGGGGGACCTTGCGCACGATGCGGTGAATGGCGGCGAACATCTATGTGTCGCCGCGATGCGCACGCGCCCAGAGCCAGGTGAGTAGCGCGAGGGCGGCAGTCGCGAGCATGACGAGCAGTTGTCCCAGTCCCATCTGCGAGATGAGTGCGAGCGAGAAGAGCGTGCCCAGCACGGCGAAGATCTTGCCGCCAGGCACGTGGAAGGGAGCATTGCCATCGCGGCGGCGCAACACAAAGAGCGCGCCGAAGACCAGGAGATATGAGAACAGGCGCGCGACTGAGGAGAGCATCAGGTTCCATTTGAAAGTGCCGATGATGGACAGCGTGAGCACCACAACCGCATAAAAGATGATGGATACATACGGCGTGCGGAACTTCGGGTGAACATTGGCAAAAAGCTGCGGGAAGTCGCGATTCTCCGCCAGAGCGAATGTCAGCCGCGGTGTGTTGAGCGTGTTGGCGGCGAGATATCCGTAGAGCGAGATGAGCGCGCCCGCGGTCATGAGGATAGCGCCGCCGGTACCCCAGAAAACGCGCGCAGCCGTGGCCAGTGGGCGTTTCGTGAGCGAGGGATCGGGTAGAAGTCCCATGACCACGACTTGCACGAGCGTGTAGACGACGATGCAGATGATGAGGGAGGCGAAGAGAGCAAACGGGGCGTCACGCTGAGGATCTTTGGCTTCCGCCATGGGCACGAGGGCGGATTCGTAGCCGCCATAAGCGAAGACGAGAATAAGGATCGCTTCAAGCCAAGGCTGAATGCCTTCCTTAGGCTGGAGCGCGGTAAAGAATGTAGGAGCAGAGCCGAGCATCAGGAACGCACCGCCCGCGACGATGAAGATGGCCAGCGGGGTGAGCTTGGTGATGGCGAAGATGTTGCTGAGTCCGGCTCCGGCGGCCGCGCCCCGGATATTCACGGCGGCCAGCCCCCCGATCAGCACGGTGAGGATCAGCGCGCGGGGCAGGGGCTGTGTGGCCATCGGCCAGAATTCCGCAAGGTAAATAGTAAAAAGGTTGGCTCCAGAAGCGACTGCCGTGAGGCGCACCAGCCACAACAGCCATGCCATTTGAATGCCGACCAGCGGGCCGAAGGCTTCGCGGGCGTAGAGATAAGGTCCGCCGGCGGTATCGAAGCGCGAGGCGACTTCGGCGAACGTGGCGATGACCAGAGCAACGCCAGCGGCAGCGGCAAGGTATCCGAGGGGACTGTATTTGCCGAGCAGAGCGGCGACTTCGCCGGGCAGCCCGAAGATGGCGGAACCGATGATGGAGTTGACGACAAGCGCGACCAGGCTCCATCGGCCCATGACGCGGACGAGAGAGACGGGTTGGGTCATGGGCGCTGACTCGTTGATTGTTATTCCAGAACTTTGGCAAAATCGGGGTGCATCATAGTTTGTAGGCGGTCGGGGCCGGTGGAAACCATGCCGATCTTCGTACCGGTTTCTTTCGACATGAAGTTGAGATACGACTGCGCCGGCTTCGGCAGCTTGTCAAAGTCGGTGATGCCTTCGGTCGAGGTCTTCCACCCGGGCATCTTCTCGTAAACGCATTCGATCTTGTCGTAGCTGCCGGAATCGGCCGGAATCTCCGCGGACTTCTTCCCGTTGATCTTGTAGGCGACGCAGACGGGGATCTCCGCAAGTTCGTCGAGGACATCGAGTTTGGTGACGACCCACCACGCGCAACCGTTGATCATGGCGGAGTAGCGCAGCAAGGGAAGGTCGACCCAGCCGCAGCGGCGGGGGCGCCCGGTGACGGCGCCATATTCGTTACCTTTGGCGCGAAGGTCATCGCCCACAGCGTCGTGGATCTCGGTGGGAAAGGGGCCGCCGCCCACGCGGGTGCAATACGCCTTGGTGATGCCAATGACAGCCTTGATGGCCGTAGGCGGCACACCGGTGCCTATGACGGCACCGCCGGAAGTGGCGCTGGACGACGTGACGAACGGATAAGTGCCGTGGTCGATGTCGAGCATGGTGCCCTGCGCGCCTTCAAACATCACGTTCTCGCCGCGAGCGAGGGCCTGGTTGATCATGCTGGCCGTGTCGGTAACGAAGGGTGCGACCTGGTCGGCGATGTCGGCATACTCAGCAAACATTTTGTCGGCGTCGAGGGGCTCGGAGTTGAAAAGCGCATGCGCGATGGTGTTTTTCTCGCGGCAAGCGTTCTCGATGTGCGTGCGGAGTAATTCCTTATTGAGCAGGTCGACCACGCGCAGGCCGTTGCGACTCATCTTGTCCTGATACGCGGGGCCGATGCCGCGCGAAGTAGTACCGATCTTCACGCGACCAGGCGCGTTCTCAGCCGCCAGCTCGATCATGCGGTGATAGGGCAGGATGACCTGGGCGCGATTGCTGACAAACAGCGCGCCATCGAGTTTTACGCCCATCCCGCGCAGGCTGTTGACCTCTTTCATGAAGGCGAAGGGATCAAGCACCACGCCATTGCCGATGACGCTCTTGCGTCCTTCGCGCAGCACGCCACAGGGGATGAGTTGAAGGACGAATTTCTTGCCCTTGATGATGACGGTGTGTCCGGCGTTGTGGCCACCGGCATAACGGGCGACCACATGGAAGTTCTGCGAGTGGACATCGACGATCTTGCCCTTGCCCTCATCGCCCCACTGGGCGCCGACGATGACTACCGCGTTAGCTTTCATTATTTATAGGGCTCCGCGGACAAGCCGCTTTGCCCTCGCCTCAGTTCGCGCGGTACGGCGCTCACCGTTCGGCTCACCCTTTCATTTCGTTCTTCAGCACACACCATTGGCCGTTATTTTCACGTGGCCAGGATTTGTTCAGGAGAATCTAGAACCGGGATGGCAACGGGGAATGATAATCGTTATGGGAGGTGTCTGCAATGGTGCTAAGCAGCCGCTGGCTGCCCGCCGTTGGCAAAGTCAAAGGCAGTTACCTCAGCGGCTAAAGCCGGATCACGCTTGGGCCGCGTTCGGCATGGTCGCTGCGCGATTCAGGGCTGAAGCCCCTGACCTACCGAGCCATGCCCTGATACCAAGACGTAGCAAGCTACGTCTCTACAGATACACTAACCCCATGCCTGAACTTCCTGAAGTCGAGACGGTGGCGACGGGACTCAACCGGCGCGTGGCCGGTGATGTCATCGAATCGGTGTGGTTGGGGGACAAGCCGCAGTCGTTCAAGTCGTCGCCGGATGAGATCGTCGCGACCATCGAAGGAACGCGCATCGCGGGGGTGCGCCGCGTAGGCAAACACATCGTGGTGGATCTGACCGCGGTGGGAAGTTCGGAAAAGGCGGCGAAGGCGTCCAAGTCCAAGCTCGAAACGCGGCAGTGGATCGTCCACCTCGGCATGACCGGACGGTTCCTGGTGGTGGATGCGGCGGCGGAGATCGTGAAGCATACTCACGCCATTGCGAA
>JBKKBM010000264.1:0-3583 GCA_046714215.1 Terriglobales bacterium
GCCGCCTCGACCTCGATTCCCAAGTCTGCCGTACCTGCGAGATGCGCGCCTATTCCGCCGTCGTCGTCGTGGATGTCCGGAAGAAGATACCGCCCAGGACCCTGAACGAACTTGGCGCCCTGATCGAACTCTCCAACCGCTATCTCTCGCGCCTCTACAAGATCGAGCACTACTACAACCGCATGTCAGAGATGGAGGCCACCATCTCGCAGATGAACTCGGTGATGATGAGCATGGCCGACCCCGTCATCCTGACGGACACGCATCATCAGGTGATCGTGCAGAACCAGGCGGCGGCCCGCTTCTTCGAACTGCCTGAAGTCACTACCGAGGGCCTGGTCCGCGCCGTCGAACTCAATAACATGCTCTTCTCCGCCGCCCTCTCCTCCATGGCCATGGCCCCGGGCGAGACCCACCGCGACCTTACCCTGGTGGATGCCAGCGAAGGCGAAGAGCTTTTGTTCGAAGCCGTCAGCGTCCCGTCGTACTCGCGCGACGGTATTCCCGCTGGCATGGTCACCGTCCTGCGCGACGTCACCGACCTCCGCCGCGCTGACCAGGAGTTGCAGGCTAACTACGAGAAGCTGCGCATCGCTGAGGACATCGTTCGCCAGGACCGCGACCGCCTCAACCTGGTCCTCGAGAACGTGGGCGACCCCATTGTCGTGGCGGATAGCGATGCCAAGACCGTTCTGCTCGATCCCCTCGCCCAGGCCCTCTTCGGCACTCTCGCCGAAGGCCGCGCGGACGCCGCCCAGGTGAAAAACCAGGCCGTCCTCGATGCCTACATCTCCGGATTTACCTTCTCGTTCGCTAACACCGAAGGCCAGGCCCTCAAGCTCATTGATCCCACCATCCGCCAGGAAGTCGATTATGACGCCCGCTCCGGCAAGATCTACGACGAGCGCGGCCAGGTCGCCTACACCGTCACCGTGTTACGCGACTTCTCCTCCATCCGCAAACTGGAACAGCTTAAGGTCGAGCGGCGCATGCTGGAGATCGAGAAGTTCGCCGCCGCCGGACGCCTCGCCGCCACCATTGCCCATGAGGTCAACAACCCCATGGAGGCCATCAAGAACGCCATCTATCTGCTGGCCGGCCGCGTCAATCCTGAAGCGGAGCCGGTCTTTGACATCCTGAAATCAGAGACCGAGCGCGTGGCGCGCATCGTCCGCCAGATGCTGGGCCTCTATCGCAATCAGGAGTCGGTCAAGCCGGTCAATCTGAATACCCTGATCGAAGACACACTCTTGCTCCTCGCCCGCCAACTGCAGCGCGCGGACATCCAGGTGGTGCACGATTTCGGCGAACTTCCGCCCGCCGTGGTCGCCGCCGATCAGCTCCGCCAGGTTTTCTCCAATCTCGTCATCAATGCCAAAGACAGCATGCAGAGCGGGGGGAAACTGTGGCTGCGCACCCGCCACGTCCCCGCGCAAGACGGTCTCCACGGTTGGATCCGCATCCTCATCGCTGATACCGGCACTGGCATTCCCGCAGCCCTGCTCGCTTCCATCTTCGAGCCCTTCGTCACCACCAAGGGGGAGAAAGGCACTGGACTGGGGTTATGGATCGTAAAAGGCATCATCGGAAATCACGGTGGCAAGCTTTCCGTGCGCAGCAAGCCAGGCAGGGGAACGGTATTCAAGATCGAGTTGCCGGTGGTGAGACTATGAAGCCCCCAGCGAAGAAGAAGGTGCTGGTGGTGGATGATGAATCCTCCGTCCTCATCACGTATAAGCTCATCCTGGAGCAGCAGGGCTATGACGTGGTCGCGGCGGCCACCAGTAAAGTGGCGATCGAAGCTGTGCAGGGCCAGGATTTTGATCTGGTGCTCTGCGATTTTTCGTTGGAACAACAACATTCCGGCTTTGAGGTCATTGATGCCGCCCGCCGCCGGAACCCGGGGGTACCTTGTGTGCTCCTCACCGGCTATGCCACACTGGAAACCTCTGACCAAGCCAAGAACAATGGCATCGAGGTCCTGTTTAAGCCCATCGATATTGCTGAATTTTTGAATGCTACTTCGGGTCTATTGAGGTCTAAGGATGACTCCATCAAAGAAGACTAAACCAACTCCCAAGGCCAAGGCCAAAGTCATAACGAAAGCCAAACCCAAAGGGAAGACTGCGCCGGGAAAGTCCGCGGCTGACACGGGCGCCCGCCTGCTTGCGCCCGTGCGCAGTGAGGTGATAACCCCGGCCAAAGTTCCTACCCTGGTCGCGGTCCCGCCGCCCGTGATCAAGCAGGCTCCTGCCCCGATGGCCACCGCCCCCGCCACGCAGGAAGGCCGGTACGTGTACGGAATCATCGAGAGCAGTTCCACGGAGACTTTCGGCAAAAGCGGCATCGGGGGCGCCGGAGAAGTCGTCTACACCGTGAACCACGGCGACGTGGCCGCCGTCGTCAGCCGCACCTCCGTCTTCATCTTTGACCCCACCCGCGAGAACGCCCTCGCCCATGAACACGTCATCGAGACCGTGATGAAGACCAACACCATCATCCCCATGAGCTTTGGCACGGTCTTCCGCACCGATGACGACATCAAGGAAGTGCTCAAGAGCATCTATCCTTCTCTGAAGGACGTGCTCAAGCAGATGGCGGGCAAGCTCGAATTCGGCCTCAAAGTCACTTGGGACCGCGAGCGCGTGATCGACGAATTAAAGCGCGACCACGAAGATATCCACCGCTTCCATATGGAACTCACGCGCAAGCACCTGCAATCGACTTACTTCGCCCGCATGCAGTTGGGCCGCATGATCGACAAGGCCCTGGCGGAGCGCGCCGCCGACTACGTCCGCGAGATCTATGACGCCCTGCGCTCCATCTGCGTGGCTTCGCGTGACAACAAGCCCATCGGCGACAAGATGATCATGAACGCCGCCTTCCTGTTGCAGCGCGAGCGCGAGGCGGACTTTGACGCCGCCGTCAACAAAGTGGCCCAGAAATTCTCTGACCGCTTGAATTTCAAGTACACTGGCCCCTGGCCGCCGTACAATTTCGTGAACATCCGCCTGAAACTAGAGCGCGGCACCGCCAACTGATCCCATGATCTTTTCCTTGCTCAGCCTGCCGTTCGACGGCTTTAAGTTCATCATGAACACCTTGATCAAGGTGGCAGAAGAGCAGTGGTCAGACGATGCTCCGCTCAAACAGCAACTCCTCGAACTCCAGGTGCTGCTCGAGAATGGCGACATCACCGAAGAGCAATACGTCGAGACTGAGGCCAAGATCCTCCTGCACCTGCGTGAGATCCAGGAGCGCAAGCGCGAACTCGCCGGGGCCGAACCCCGCAACGAGGACGGCCTCTCCGGCAAGGTGCAAGAGGGTTCCGGCGCCTCCGTCACCTTCGGCCACCGCTCGGAGAACGACCGCTGATTTTTTTGTCATCCCGAGCGAGCCGCGAACGCAGGTGAGCAGCGAAGAGGGACCCCTACCCTCGCGCAGTACCTCCGTGATCTTCAATTACAAATTACAAAATTACCAAATTACAAATTCTCTTCTTTCATCCCCTACAATGGACGCATGGACCACTGCTTAGCTTGCGGCCGCGAACTCAGCGGCCAGGGCGAGATCTGCCCGGAGT
>JBKKBM010000265.1:0-4710 GCA_046714215.1 Terriglobales bacterium
GAAAGCCGGGTCAAAGTGACCCCCGAGCAGGTGTCTTCCGAACTAGGGGCTGAAGTCGTCATTCTTCACGTCCGCAACGGTATGTACTATGGCCTCGATGAAGTCGGCGTGGTCATCTGGAAGAAACTGCGCGAAGGCGCCCAGGTAGCTGACATTGTCGTCAGTGTGGTGAAAGAATTCGACGTAGATGTGAAGCAGTGCGAACAAGACGTGCTGCGCATCCTGGGCGAGATGGTAGACGCCCAGTTGGTAACGGTTGAGCCTTCCTGAACCTACTCGTATGATCCGTCTAGACTTGGCTGATTTCCGCGCGGACTTATCCCCAGCCGCCCTGGCCGCATTGCGCGCCGAGTTCGCGGAATTCCACACGTTCCAGGTCCGCGGATTCCTCGATCCCTCCTTGCTGGCATTCTTACTGGAGCGCATCCAGCCCGAAGACTTTCAGCCCAAGGTGGATGGCAAGATCGCGGTGGAGTTGGCGGTGCGTACCAAGACCAACATTGGCGTGCAGAGCCTGCAGCTCCGGATGAATGACAAGAAGCTTGCGGCCTTTATGGAAACGGTCTCTGGCATCACCCCTTTAAAGCATTTTGAGGGACGCGTATACCGGATGGCGCCGGGGACGGAGCACTATGACAGTTGGCACGACGACGTCATCGAAGGCCGCCGGGTCGGCGTAAGCGTCAACCTGAGTCCCGAGCCCTACCAGGGAGGGACGTTCCGCATCAAGTATCGCGAAGGCGACGAGATCATCCGCACCATGCCGAATCTGGGACCCGGAGACGCCATTTTTTTTCGCATTGATGACCGCCTGCAGCACATGGTGAGCAAGATGGAAGGGGCCGCCAGCAAGACTGCTTTTGCCGGCTGGTTCCATGACACCACCACCCTGGCTGACATGCTGCGTAAGCCAACCGTGGTGGAGACACCCACTCCGGCTTCCTGATTGCCTCGGCGCGCGATTCTTGCGATACTGAAAGCACTGGTTCCCCGGTGAGAATGCTGTCCTGGCGGGTCTTCATGCGCCGTCCGGTCCCCAAGAGCTTCCCCAAAAGTACCAACTAAACGGACTTCCGCTGCGCCTGCAGAGGCCGTAATCCTTAGGTTCGAGGCACCATGTCTACCCAGACCAAGACGATCAAGTCATCGATGACTGAAGCACTGCTGTCCAAGATCCAATCCCGGGAAGCCAAGATCGGCATCATGGGACTCGGCTATGTGGGCCTGCCCCTCGCGCTGCTGTTCACTGACCAGAAATTTCCCGTCACCGGCTTTGACATCGACAAGAAGAAGGTCGATACCCTGAATGCGGGTGGCAGCTACATCCACCGCATCACGCCGACTGAGATTGAAGCGGCCCGGGCACAACGCTTCCAGGCAACCTTCGAGGCCGCCCAGATCCAACAGATGGACGTCATCATCATCTGCGTGCCCACGCCCCTCAACGAATACCGGGAGCCGGACTTGGCCTACATTCGCGACACCGCAGCGATGATTGCCCCGCATCTCCAGCCCGGTCAACTCGTCATCCTGGAAAGCACCACCTACCCGGGAACCACCGAAGAAGTGATGGTACCCATCTTGGATAAGGGCAACAAGCTTGGCCTCAAGGCGGCGCATGCCGGCGAGGTGGAAAATGAAACGACCTATTACGTGGCCTTCTCCCCTGAGCGCGAAGATCCGGGCAATGTCACCGTGGCCCGGCATGACATTCCCAAAGTCATTGGCGGACTGAATCCCGCGGCTTCAGAATTGGCGGGCGCACTGTATAACTCCATCTTCCGCCGCATTGTCCCGGTCTCCACGCCGGCCGCCGCGGAAATGACCAAGCTGTTGGAAAACATCTACCGCTGCGTGAACATCGCGCTGGTGAATGAGCTCAAGTTGCTCTGCTTGCGGATGAATATCGATATCTTCGAAGTCATCGCCGCAGCCTCCACCAAGCCCTTCGGCTTCCACCCCTTCTATCCCGGTCCGGGACTGGGCGGCCATTGCATCCCGGTCGATCCCTTCTACCTCTCGTGGAAAGCGAAGGAATTCGACTTTCAAACGCGCTTCATTGAACTGGCGGGCGAGATCAACAGCAACATGCCCTATCACGTGGTCGCCTCCGTGGGCAGCGGCCTGAACAAGCACAAGAAGGCGCTGAACGGCTCCAAAGTCCTGGTGCTGGGTATGGCGTACAAGAAGGACATCGACGATCTGCGGGAGTCACCTTCGCTGACCATCATCGAGCTGCTGCAGCAGGAGGGCGCGGAGGTAAGCTACAACGACCCCTACTTCCCCACCGTGGGACGAGGCCGGAAGTACAACCTGAATATGACGTCGACGCCTATCGAAAAGGTGAAAGAGTTCGATTGCGTCGTCATCATCACCGACCACTCCGACTACGATTACAAGCGGATCGTGAACGAAGCCAAGCTGGTGGTGGATACGCGCAACGCGACCAAGGGGATCAAATCAGACAAGATCGTGCACTGCTAAACATCGTTTTCTGGCGAGGCATGCAGGAAGAAAAAGAGGGCGCCCATTACGGCGCCCTCTTTGTGTTGGAGGAGTGACTACTTTGCTAAATACAGCCAAACCGCAAAGGCCAGCACATAGATAAAGCTGGCCGCTGCTACGGCCTCCCAGTCAATGCGGGCAGGATGGAGAAGGTGAAGGACGCGGGAAGGGCCCGGGAGGCTGGACGCCGGGCGCAGCAGATCATCCAATGCTTCCTGTTTCTGCGGGGCACGCATGAGGGCGGGAATCAGGCCTTCGGCGGAACCGTGCAGGGTATGAAGTTGAGCGCGCATGGGCAATCTCCTGACTTGATACATGCAAGCCGAGGGCCGCTGGACTGGTCGCACTTCCTTCGCGGGCGAAGCCAGTGTTTGCCATCACTTAGAAATTGAGTCTGGACGCGACGGCGGAAAATGGCGAGCCGGATTCCCGAAATGGCGAGAATTTCTGTTCTAAAAAGGAAAAGCCCGGCCGCAGCCGGGCTTTTTTCTTTGCACGATATCCGCGCGGTTAGATGGAGCTCATGTTCGACAGGAAGTCAGCGTTCGCCCGCGTCTTGCCTAGCTTATCGATGAGCAATTCCATCGCTTCCACCGGTGACAGCGGGTTCAGCACCTTGCGCAGCACCCAGATGCGCGCCAGGTCTTCCTTGGCGATGAGCAGCTCTTCCTTACGCGTGCCGGAGCGTTGGATGTCGATGGCCGGGAACACGCGCTTGTCTACCAGTTTGCGATCAAGGATGATCTCCATGTTGCCGGTACCCTTGAATTCTTCGAAGATCACATCGTCCATGCGCGAGCCCGTCTCCACCAGCGCCGTGGCGATGATGGTGAGTGACCCACCTTCCTCGATGTTACGGGCGGCGCCGAAGAAACGTTTCGGGCGCTGCAACGCGTTGGAATCTACACCGCCGGAGAGCACTTTGCCCGAGGGCGGCACAATCGTGTTGTAGGCGCGCGCCAGACGTGTGATGGAATCCAGCAGGATGACCACATCGCGTTTGTGCTCGACCAGGCGCTTGGCCTTTTCAATGACCATCTCGGCCACTTGCACGTGCCGCGCGGCCGGCTCGTCGAAGGTGGAGGAAATGACCTCGCCCTTGACCGACCGCTGCATGTCCGTGACCTCTTCGGGACGCTCGTCGATGAGCAACACGATGAGCACGACTTCCGGATGATTGGTAGTGACGGAATTGGCGATGGCCTGCAACAGCATCGTCTTACCGGTGCGCGGCGGCGCCACGATGAGGCCGCGCTGCCCTTTACCGATGGGCGTGAGTAAGTCCATCACCCGCGCGCTGATGTTCTCTTTGGTCGTCTCCTGCTTGATGCGCTCCTGGGGATACAGGGGCGTGAGGTTGTCGAACAGGATCTTGTTGCGGGCCTCGTCCGGCGATTCGAAGTTGACTGCCTCGATCTTGACCAAGGCAAAATACTTTTCTCCCTCATGCGGCGGACGCACCTGGCCGCTCACCGTGTCGCCCGTCTTCAGGTCGAACTTGCGGATCTGCGACGGCGAGACGTAGATGTCATCCGGGCCGGGCAGATAGTTGTAATCCGGGGAGCGGAGGAAGCCGTAACCATCGGGCAGGATCTCCAACACGCCTTCGGCGAAGATGTGGCCCTCTTTCTCGCTCTGCGCCTGCAGGATCTTGAAGATGAGGTCTTGCTTGCGCAGGCCGCTGGCGCCGGGGAGGTCCAGGGTGCGGGCAATCTTGGTAAGTTCAGTGATGTTCTTTTCTTTTAGTTCCGCGATCGTCAATTTGTCACCTATTGGGATTGTTTTTCTAAAGGGAGGTCGTTACCAGGAGCCGGATGAAGCGGTCTGTGTAAGTCCGCCACGCGGGCGCGCGGCGGACTCTACCCAGAGATATTATGCGGCTTGCTGGTGCGGTTCGGCAACCGAGTTGGCGATGGCCATGACCTTTTCGGCATCGTCAGCTTTGGAGAACTTCGCGAACACGTCATTCATAGTGTCCTGCACCCGCGTGGCCGGGCGATGGAACTTGCGCGTCGCCTTGGAAGCCAGCTGGCAGAGCAGATAGCGGTTTTGGACGGGAGCCAAAGCTCCATAAATCAAATGAGAACGCATGAGTTTACCTCTTTCGTTGAGAAATCCCCTGGGTTAGAGCTTAGACGTGTTCCCAGCGAACAAGTTGCGCCGGTCCCGCACAAAAAGGGGTTTAATTTTTGGGGCCTGAGCTGA
>JBKKBM010000266.1:0-4586 GCA_046714215.1 Terriglobales bacterium
GCATGAGCCTCAAGGGAAGCCACGTCGGCCCCGGCAACCGAGGCAAGGCAGAGGACAATGGCGAGCATTTGCGGTACCTCGCTTCTTTGCCGCCGAATCTAGCGGCCTACCGGGCCAGTGTCAAGGCGACAGCTTCCAGGCGTCAAAAGGAAGGAAAGCTACTTCAGCGGACGCACCTTGACGCGCGTGCCCTCCGGCAGTTCGCCGCTGAGCAACTCGATGGTGCCGCCGCGGACGATGCCGGTGAATTCCGTTGCGTCTTTGGCAGAGGCCTTCGCGGGAGAAGTCGGCGCCGGCGTTGAAGGTCGGCCCATGCCTTTGTCCATGGCCGCGTTAGCCAAGCGGTCGGCGTCTTTGTTCTTGGCGCGGAGCACATGCCGGATCTCAAAGGATTCCAGCTTGCGGATCAGCGGGCGCGCCTGGTCGTAGAGAACTTTCAGCTCCGGACTCTTTACTTTGTAGATGCCGCGGATCTGCTTCACCAGCAATTCGGAATCGCTGACGACCTGCAGCGCGGTATGCTGATGCTTGACCGCATACTCCAGCGCGGCGATCAGGCCGGAGTACTCAGCAACATTGTTGGTCTGGTGGCCGAGATACTCGCTCAACTCCGCCACCGTCTTTCCCGAGGCATCTTCTATATGCACGCCAAATCCCGCCGGCCCGGGATTACAGCGGGCGCCGCCGTCGATGAAAGCGGTCAATACATTCGTAGCGTTCGCGGGCCTCGGGCTTGGCGCGTTCTCAGGAAACAGGGAAGAGGCTGACTTCTTTTTTGCCGTGGAGGGTGACCAGGTGCGGAAGGGCATGGGGAAAGTTTAGCAGCCCCTAGCGCCCCTCTTGCAGCCGCGTTGCTAGCCGGTCAGGCAAGCCCGCTTCGTAGATGCGTCGCTGCGCGTCTTCAACGTTATAAGGCACACGATAGAAAGCGATATTCCAGGCATCGGTATCGAGAACACAGAAGGCGGCGCGCCAATCGCCATCGCGCGGTTGGCCTACGGACCCCGGGTTGATGAGATACTTCGCGCCCTTACTCATCTGGAAGACAAAAGTCTCCAGCTGATTATCGGAATCGTAGATGGGCCGGAGGGTGGCCCATTCTTCGTCCTCGGAAGAAAATCCACCCTGAATGTGAGTATGGCCGAAGAAGGTCAGGGCTTCCTTGCTCTCCAGCAGGGGCTCGTAAGCATCGCGCACGATGATGATGTATTCATCCTCATCCAGCGGCGAGCCGTGGACGCACTGCACATTGTCCACGCCCTCAGACTTGATGGGACCCTCAGGCAGGACCTTTACCCACTCCAGATTTTCCGGGGTGAGCGTCTGCTTGGTCCAATGCGACGCCAGCATCGCGATGTGATTGAAGTCCTCGGCGTTGGTGATGCCGGAGCAAGCCTTGTCATGATTGCCGCGGACCAGCACTCCACCCAACTCACGGCTCTTGTTCACTACCTCATTCGGACTGGCGCCATAGCCGACCACGTCACCCAGGTTGAAGACGCGGTCGTACTTGGGCGCCGCCGCCAAACAGGCGTCGAGCGCTTCGAGGTTGGCATGGATGTCGCTGATGACCAGGATCTTCATTATTCGAGGGCTCCGCAACGCTGCGCTGCTTCGCCCTCGCGCTTGGTTCGCGCTGGTGGGGCGCTCACTCCGCGCTCACCCGGGACTCGCAACTGGCTGTTCATATTAAACCGTCAGCCCCACATTCGAGGGCTCCGCAATCCCACTCGACGTCGCTCGGGGTGCTTCGCCCGCGCGCTTTCACGTTCGCGTGGCTTTCTTGAAAGCCAGGCACTCGCTCCGCGCTCACCCGGGATTTGCAACCGGCTGTTCATATTAAACCGTCAGCACCACTTTTCCGTAATTGCGGCGCTCCAATAACATACGGTGCGCCTCTGCTGCGCGTTCCAGAGGAAGTTCCGTCCCCACCACGGGCCGCAGCTTGTCTTCTTCCGCCCACTGCGAAAGCCGCTTCCAGGCGGGGCGCATCATCTCCGGATGCGCCGCCAACGGGGTCAACCACAAAGCATGCGCGCTCAGGTTTTTCTGGAACATAGCCATGAAATCGAATTGTGGCGTCTGCCCTGTGGCCAGGCCGTAGATGATGATGTGTCCCATGTCCGCTAGGCAGCGGATCCCTTTGGCTGTATGCTCACCGCCCAACATCTCCAGCACCGCGTGCACACCGCGTCCCTTAGTCAGTTCCGCGACGACGGTCTCATAATCCTGGGTGCGGTAATTGATGCCATGCTGCAGGCCCAGCTCTTTCACCTTGCGTAGTTTTTCATCCGACGATGAGGTGCCGAACATCTCCAGCCCGAGCAATTTGCCGATCTCGACCGCCGCCGTGCCTACTCCGCCAGCCACCGCGTGGATCAGCACCCGCTTGCCCTGAGAGGCCCCCTCTTCCAGTAGCTCCGCCATCTGGTAAGCGAAATACACGGTGAAATAATTCACGGGGAACGATGCCGCCTCGGACGCACTCCAATCCTTGGGCACGGGCAGCAGTCCATCTTTGCGTACCGCTACCCGCTCGGCGCAGGCGCCAGAGTGGACAAAGCCCATCACGCGCTGGTCGGTGCCGTGTATCTTGCCGGCAAACTCCAAGCCCGGAACGTATGGCGGACGCGGCCCCGAGGGATACATCCCCTGGGTCTGCACAGTGTCGGCAAAGTTGACGCCCACCGCTTCCACCTCGACCACCACTTCGCTCTGCGGGTCGCGCAGCACCGGCTCAGGGACGTCGCGCAACTCGAGGACGTCCGGGCCGCCGCGGCGGGGAACTACGATGGCTTTCATAAGCGGATGAGTGTACTAGCGTGCAGGCGGATTCAGCTAGTGGAGCGAAGCGAGGACATTACAGAGATCAAGTTGCAGCGAAAAAGTTAAAAAAGCCAGCGTCATTCGTTCTCCCCCGAGATTTTTTGACGCTGGCTTTTTTTCGTTCTCCCACTTCTTGGAGAACGCTGGCCGCTCATCTCCCTGGTTAGGGTTTGGCCAATGGGTCCGCGAAAGTTCCGTCTCGCGCAGAGACACAATGCCCTGCTGTTCATATTGTGGCAACAAAAATGAAGGCCAAGTGTTTACTTAAGTGATAACTACTTTGGGACTTCGCCGCTCCGGGGCGTCTTTGCGTACCCCGGGGGTTGCTCGTGCCGGGTATATACTTTGGCCATTCATAGGCGCCCCGCCTTCGATGTACGAGGCTTCGGGGTGTGGAGCTTTTCTCATCTAATAAACCGGCTCCACGGTCATACCGGCAATTCGGGCCCCCATTTATTTTTGAATCTACTTGGCAGTGGGTAAGCGTTGCGGAAGTCACACCCGTAGTCGCCTGCTCGTAGTCGCATACAGGGAGCGGTCCCATATGGACCTATTATTCATTCGTATCGTCTTTATCCTCTTCGTCGGCGTAGCCGCGTTCGTGCTGCAGCCCTTTGGCCTGGCGGCGCTGGAATCGGCCGGCGCCGGCACGGGCATCGGCGTAGGCATCATCCTCTTCGAGATGCGCCTCCGCCGGGTCAGCCTGAAGCAACTCATTGGCGCGGTCATCGGCAGCATCCTCGGCATCCTGGGCGCGTATCTGTTCGCCCACGTGCTGGGAGAAAGCCTGCTTGCCGGCAGCACCCAGCGCTTCCTGCAATTGCTGGTCATGCTGCTGATGTCCTATGTTGGCCTGATCGTGGGCGCAAGCAAGGGCGATCTGTTGAACCTCTCCGCGCTGGGCGGCATCTTTGGCGTGGAAAAGCAGAGCAAGAAATCGCAGAAGATCCTGGACACCAGCGTGATCATCGACGGTCGCATCGCCGACATCGCGGAGACCGGTTTCATGGACGGCGTGATCGTGGTCCCGCAGTTCGTGCTGCGCGAACTGCAGTTGGTCGCCGATTCCGCCGATTCGCTCAAGCGAAACCGCGGCCGCCGCGGCCTCGACATCCTGGCCCGGTTACAGAAGATGGCCAATCTTAATATCCAGATCGTGGAAGACGATTTTCCCAGCGTGCGCGAAGTGGACCTGAAATTGATCGAGCTGGCCAAGCTCTATGAAGCCAAGATCATGACCAATGACTTCAACCTGAATAAGGTGGCGCAACTGCAGGGCGTGGAAGTGTTGAACATCAACGAGCTAGCGAATTCGCTGAAGCCCATAGTACTGCCGGGCGAGGTGATGCGCGTCTTCATCCTGAAAGAAGGCAAGGAATATAACCAGGGCGTGGCGTATCTCGACGACGGGACCATGGTAGTGGTGGACAACGCGCGCAAGATGATGGGCAAGACCGTGGACGTTTCCGTCACGTCGGTGCTGCAGACCACGGCGGGCAAGATGATCTTCGGCAAATTCGATGAACGCGTCGGCGCGGTGGGCCCGCGCGTGGACCCGAAATCCGACCGCAAGAACACGCCTATTCCGATCGAGCGCAAGGAGTAGCGCCCGTAGGCCATTCTTTACTTTATGATCCGATACCTGTTGGCCGGATTACTCGTTGGACTAGTGCTGGCCTATACCGGCCTCTCCATGCAAGCTTACCGGCCCGGAACGTTGCTGCCGCAGGCGCTATTTTTCGGCCCGTGGGTCGGCGTCT
>JBKKBM010000267.1:0-12210 GCA_046714215.1 Terriglobales bacterium
AAGGACAGTCTAACTGTTCTATTTTTACGTGGTAGGCGGGGAATGGTCTAGGAAGGGGGGGACAATCCGACTCGACACTGTCAGCATATGCGCTCCAGTCGCGAGGGATTGCTCCGTATAGAGTCAGTACGTTCTCTATCCGGCGCGACAAAGAGAAATCGAAATACCAAACTAGCGGGTTAAATGCATGGGTGGGAAAAGGAAACGTGAGCCAGATGATTACGTGGCCATCGACAGAGCTCTTGTAGGCAATGATTTTTGCCAAGCCCTTCCTAAAGTGTATCTGCTCATCTTTCGTGGCAGTCGGGCGGATTCTTCGAACATCAATTCTCTCGGGAGCAAACAGGATTTCCAATCTTCCAATTAATTCTGTTGAACATTCTAGGACTGGACCAATGCTCATTCCCTCACCCCTGCTTCGCGAACCACTTGGGCGATTATCACACCCTCGCCCGACCTTTTCCGGATTTTGTAACAGATTTCGCGAGGCTGCCGGCTGACCCCATCGGATTTGATAGGTTCATTCGTAATGCAAGCCCCTTAGCCGACGCAGCGCCGTAGGCGTGGAATCTAAATAGCACGGCCCGTAAGGGCCGGGAAAGCTACGAATGTTGATTTAAGCCCCGGAGGGGCGACACATTGGCACATACCTACATCAGCAATCACACGCATGTCGTTTTCAGTACGAAAAACCGACAGCCACTCATCAAGGGAGAACGCGGACGATGCCTGCATGCGTACCTGATCGGGGTCGCGAAAAACACCGGCATGACGATGATCGCGATCGGAGGGATGCCGGACCACATTCATGCCCTCGTTTCATTGCCCGGCGATATTTCCGTGGCGAAGGCCGTCAATCTCTTGAAATCGAATTCGTCGAAATGGATGAACGAACACAAAAAGGATTTCTCTTGGTAAGAGGGATACGGCGCGTTCAGCGTGAGCGCTTCGAATGTCGAGTCAGTGAAGGAATACGTCCTGAACCAGGCGGAACATCACCAGAAGCGCGATTTCCAGCAGGAATTCGTGGCTTTATTGAAGAAGCACCGCGTGCCCTACGATCCGAAGTACGTTTGGGGGTCGTGTCGGGCCTACGGCCCTTGCCCATCGTAAAGCAAGCTTCCCCGCCCTTACGGGCGGGGCTATCTAAATGTCGGCGCTACGCGCCTTCGGGACGCAAACGCAACGGCCCCCACTTCTCCCCCTACCCCTGCTTCGCAAACCACTTCGGCGGCAGCACCGGCGGCTGGTAGCTCGCCAGATACGGGAACACCGCCTCCGGGCTCGCCACAATCTCATACAGGTTCTGGTGCTCGGTCTTGGCGAAGTGATGGTTGATGGTGTGCTCGAAGAAGCGGAGCAGCGGATCGTAGAAGCCGTTGAGGTTGATAAACACGATGGCCTTGGCGTGATAGCCCAACTGCTTCAGGTTGATGACCTGCACCATTTCTTCGAGGGTGCCAAAGCCACCGGGGAGTCCGATGAAGGCGTCGGCGCGATCTTCCATCATCTTTTTGCGCTCGTGCATGCTCTCGGTCACGTGAAGTTCGTCGGCTTCGTGATAGCCGAGGCCGCGTCCGTGGATCGACTCCGGAATGATGCCCACCACTTTGCCGCCATGCGCCTTCGCTGCCTTGGCCACAGCGCCCATGAGTCCTACGCGGCATCCGCCATAGACGAGGGAGTGTCCGCCCTGGCCGATGAGGCGGCCCAGCGTCTCCGCCGCGGCAAAGTATTCGGGCGCGACTGCGTCGCTCGACGACATGTAGACGCAGATAGTGCGGGATTTGTTCGAGTGAGACGACATTTCATGCTTCAACATTTCAGCGATGGTACTTCACCTTGAGCGTCATAATTGCGGCCAGCAGCGCCAGCGTCACCACGTTGGCGACAATGATGGGCGGCGCGCTGAGCATCAGTCCATAGGTCAGCCACAGTCCTACGCCGGCGGTGAAAGTAGCGAGGTAAAGCCAGGAGAGGTCTTTCGCCGACTTCTGCCGATACACCGCGATCAGCTGCGGCAGGAATGAAAATGTGGTGATGGCGCCGGCAAGGAAGCCAACCATCTCGACGAGTTGGGATGAGAAGTGCATGGGGAGCGACCAGTATATCTGCGACTTCCAAGAAAGCACTCCTGGGTCAGAGCCGCTGCAACTTTAGAGCCGCTGCAAATCCTGCCGGGTGCGCTCGTTGGTCACGTTACCGGTGTTGAGCGTGGACTTCGGCTCGAAGAGCATCACGTGGACCTCTTCCGCGGCAGTAGGACAATGCTCTACCCCGCGCGGCACAATAAAGAACTCGCCTTCGCGGATGGTGACTTCGCCATCGCGCAGCTTCATCACGAAGCTGCCTTTGACCACCAGGAACATCTCGTCTTCGTGCTGGTGATGGTGCCAGGTGAAATCGCCTTTGAACTTCACCAGCTTCACGTACTGGTCATTCAACTCGCCCACGATCTTGGGGCTATAGTGTTCAGAGAACAGTGCCAGTTTTTGCTGTAGATTAACGGCTTCCATGGCCCCAGTGTATTCAGTACCTCGAGGGGTTTCAATGGGTGCGGTACAACGTAAACTTATTTCTGGGGCTCAAAACAGTCATGGATCTTGATCTATCCACTTTCTCCATTACGGCCAGCATTGCCCTCGGGTTGTGGGTGCTGCACTTCCTGAATGCGCTGTTCGGCCCGGAGCTGGAGTACAAAGTCGGCAAAGACCTTCCCGACGTGCACACTCCGGAGTTCATGGCGGTGCTGGAAGCGGTGACGGCCGGGAAGATGCGCGCGGCAACGTCGGCGGAAGTGCTCTCCAATGGTGAAAATTTTTATAAAGCGGAACTCGAGGCGATCAGTGCCGCGAAGGAGAGCGTCCACCTGGAGGCCTACATCTTCCAAAAAGGGCGGGTGACCAAGGATTTCCTGGACGCACTAACTGAACGTGCCCGGGCCGGCGTGGAAGTCCGCATGGTGATCGATGGGATTGGCAGCCTTACCACGCGCGACCGCTATTTCAGTGACCTGCGTGAAGCGGGCGGCGAAGTTTGTTGGTATCACCCGGTGCGCTGGCACACGTTGATGCGGCTCAATAATCGCACCCACCGGGAATTGCTGATCGTCGATGGGAAGATCGGGTTCATCGGCGGCGCGGGATTCGGCGACCACTGGCTTTACGCGAAGAAAAAGCACAAGCGCTGGCGCGACACCATGGTGCGCGTAGAAGGCGAGGTCGTGGCCGGACTGCAGTCCACATTCGTCGAGAACTGGCTGGAAGCGTCCGGAGAACTGCTGGCCGCCAAGAAATATTATCCATCCGATGCGGAGACAAAGTCGCAGACGCTGGTGATCAGCAGCACGCCATCCGCGGGGGCTTCCACCCGGGCGCGCATGCTGTTTCAAGTGCTGTTGGCGACGGCGGAAGAGTCGATCTTCGTGTGCTCTCCCTATTTTCTTCCTGACAAGAGCGGGCGAAAGATGCTGGCGAATGCGGCGCAACGCGGCGTAAGCGTCAAGATCGTGGTGCCGGGTATGAAGAGCGACCACAGCCTGACCCGGACCTCAAGTCGCCGACTGTACGGGGACCTGCTGCGCTCCGGCGTGGAAATCTACGAATACCAGCCAGCCATGATCCACGCCAAGATCTTGTTGATCGATGGCCGCTGGTCGGTGGTGGGCTCCACCAATTTCGATTACCGCTCGTTCAGCATCAATGATGAAGTCAACCTCGCCGTCTGCGACCACACCCTCGCGAACAGACTTACCCAGGACTTTATGGCGGACATCGCCGATAGCAAAAAGATCACGCTGCAGGAATGGAAGCGCCGGTCGATCTTCGAGAAGGCCCAGGAGTACCTGGGCTGGGTGTTACAGAAGCAGCAGTGATCGGCTTAGCTGGCCCGTACCTTCATGGGCTGCATCCTGCCGTAGGTAAGCGAGCGCCACAACCACTCGACCGGTCCGAACTGGAAGTTGCGCAGCCACCACGCGCAGAGCGGGATCTGCAGGGCGAAGATGGCGAGCGAGAGCACCAATCCCCACGTGGAGCCCATTTTGCCGAAGTAACCTAATCCCCATCCATAGAAGATGGCGCTGGCGATGATGGTGTAGCTGAGGTAATTGCTGAGGGCCATGCGTCCGATGGGCGCCAGCGCGGAGAACCTCTTCCGCCAGCCAGGAGAGCGATGAACCAAGATCGTGATTCCCGCGGCAAAGAAAAAGAAGAGGTACATACTGAATCCCATCAGCATGTTCCGCACAAAGGCGGCGGCGGGATATTCCGGCGTACGCGGCAGAAACTGCGCCAAGCCGCCAAGGCCGCAAACCAGGCCGAACCACATACACTTCCGCAAAAAGGGAAGGTTCTCTTCAACATCCTGAAAGATGCGCCGCTTGCCCGCATACAGGCCGATCAGGAATAAGTGCAGCACGAAGGCGAAGAAGCCGGCGACGCCGGGATTTCCATAGAGGTCCAGCCACTGCCGTGCACGCATGATGGTGGCTTCGCGATAGGTGCCTTGCGTCAGGATCCGGACCTCTTCCGCCATGGCCTGGTCCACCTTCGCCTTGCGCTCCTGCTGCATCTTTTGTTGGCGCGCGGAGTTAGGCGTGGCGGGCCGGATGAGCGGGGCGATAGAACCGCCAAAACTGCCCAGTATCAGGAGGAGCCAGACGAAGAGAACGACGCGTCCCAGGGCCTTGAAGGAGAGATTGCGGAAGAGCACCAGCAGGAATCCCACCAGCGCGTAGGTATGCAGGATGTCACCAAACCAGAACAAGAAAACATGCACGGTGCCCAACATGAGTAGCACCAGCAGCCTCCGCAGGTAACGTGGGACCACACTGATGCCGCGCGCCTGCGCCCGCATCAGTTGCACAGACAGACCCAGCCCGAAAAGGACGGCGAATAACGATAGGAATTTTCCTTTGATGACGAACAGGATGAACTGGTCCACCGCTCGGTCCAGCGGAGTGAGGCTCGGCCAATCGGCGCCGAAGCCGAAGTAGGCGTTCATGGGCAGGCTGTAGCCCTTCATGTTGGCGATGAGGACGCCGAAGAGGGCGAATCCGCGCAGGATGTCGATCAGCTCGATACGCTCGAGCGTGCTTACCGGAGTGAGTGGTTGACCGCCCGGTAGAGGTGGTTCGTCGGGCGCTGGGGCCACCGCCGGCTCGGCGGCCAAGGCGGTGGGCTGCAGGTCGTCATTCATGGGGCGGATTGTAGCCGAGAACCGGCGAATCACCGCTTTTCTGTGTTAAACGCGCTCGGCCACGATCACTGACAGCGGCGACTTCGTCGGCACGATCTGCTGCAATTCGAAGCCCGCCTTCTTGAACAGCGTGCGATATTCGGATTCCGTCCGCTCTAGGCCGCCGGGCAGCATCATCATCTCAATGTCCATGAATTTCGACGGATGCGGATCATTGCCCGGAGGCACAACGCCTTCGAGCAGAATGACCTTGCCTTTTTCCACGCCCCCGAGTGCCGCGTGGATGTTCTTCAGGATGATGATGCATTTTTCATCGTCCCAATCATGGATGATGTGTTTCATGATGTAGGCATCGCCGCCTTTGGGTACCGCCTTGAAGAAATCGCCGCTCGCGCCCTGGGCGCGGGCCTCTAAACCCTGGGCCTTGATGCTCTGGTTGGCGCCATCTACCACGTGCGGCAAGTCCATCACGATGCCCTTCATCTGGGGATGCTTCTTGAGGATGGAAGTCAGCACGAAGCCATGGCCCCCGGCGACGTCGACCAGCGTATTGATCCCGGAAAAATCGTACGCCTCCAGGATGGCGGGCATCATGCGTGCGCTGATGCTGGTCATGGCGGCGTTGAAGCGGTCGCCTTCTTCCTTGTCCCGGGCGAAAATGACCCAGTTGTTTTCGCCGCTGTCGACTTCAGAAGCGGTCTTGCCCGTCTTCATCACCTCCAGCATGTGGGTATACATCCGGAAGTGCCACGGATCGGCGAGAAAGCAGATAGTGTCGCGCAACGAGCCGGGCTGGTTCGAGCGCAACTCATCGGAGATGGGTGTAAGCGCAAACTGACGCAGCGAGACTTCCTTGAAGACGCCGATGCTGGCCAGCGTCCGCATGATGCGGTAGAGAAAGTCTTCCCTCACCTCCAGGGTCTTGGCCAGCTCCTTGGTGGTCTGCGGGCCTTTGGCCAACAGGTCGGCCACGCCGAGACGCGCGACCACGTTCAACGCCGCCGAAGCGGCAAAGCTGAACCCGATCTGCATCAGGATGTCTGAAGGGTGAGGCTGCGGAGCAGAGACTGGAGAAGACATACGGAACCCCCGAGACTACGAAGGAGGCGATTATACAAAAAATCAGGGCGCGAGGTGGGTCGCACACTGGAGGGATCACCGTTCAGTATCGACGAAATCCAACTTAACCCCGGGAAGGTCTTTAAAATGTCTATCGCGCGTCATTACAGGGAGAGAATGCTGCACCGCGATGGCTGCAATCCACAGATCGTTTTCAGGAATTGAGCGACCCTTGGCCCGGAGCGCCTGCTTCAGTTCCCCATAATGGCGAGCCGTGGTCGCGTCGCAGTCGAGCGACGGGTTTTCTGAGATCAGGATTTCGAGTCGGTCTAGATTTTGGGTCCTGCGCACAGAGCCAAAAACTCCCCTGTAGAGTTCCCCTAGTGCGGGAACGGGAAGAAATACCTGTTGTTTCCTTAACACGGCTGCAGCGATTTTGGGGTCGCCGGCGAAGATACCGATAATGATATTAGTGTCCAAAAGAGCTCGCTCATGCGACATCGACGCCCTCGCCGCTCTGATCCTCGATTCGTTCGCAATCCTGCTCGATGAGCCTCGTCATCAGGTCAAGATCATAGGCGGTAATCGTTCCAACAAACTTTAGCAAGGCCCGAGGGTCACCCTTCTTTTGCGAATTGGGCGGCCGCTTGGCGGTGTTGTAAACCTCGTTGTACCAGCTCAGCAATCGACGGTGCTTCGTAGGTATCTCGTCTTCATGAGGGACACTTTTCCCCGATCTCTTATCGTGAACCGGGTCCCCGGTGCGAAACAAACGCAGGCGTCCGCGACCAGTCCGCGTCACCATCCGATACTTTCCAGTTGATGGTGCAATACTGGCGACGGCGTGGCTGCTTAGATGTTGCCGGACTCCAGGCGCAAGCGGGCCAAACTCTCTTTTCGCGCGCGCCAGTACCTCATCGGTGCGGAAATCAGAGCGTTCGGGATTCTCCGCGTGCAGTAAAGCCAAGGCGATCCAAGCCTGGTCGGCTACTCTAGGAATGTCCATTTATTATTCGCCTCCCGATCATGTTCCTCTATAATGCAACTATAACCAATTTATTCCATTTCGTCAATCATAAAAGTTGCAGAATAAAAAGCCCCAGGCAAGATGCCAGGGGCTTCTCCGCACTTGTTGATTCACTGCCTTACTGCAACAGCGGCAGCCCGTTGCCGTTCTCTTTCTCTTCCGGCGGGATGACCACGGCGGCCGCGACTTTGTCGCCTTCGTCGAGGTGTAGCAGGCGCACGCCTTGCGAGGAGCGTCCTACTTCCCGGATGGTCTGCGTGTTGATGCGGATGATTTTGCCGAACTGGCTGATGACCATGCATTCCGAGGTGTCATCCACCAGCATGATGGCGGAGACGTTGCCGTTCTTCGCCGTGGTCTTCACGTTAATCACGCCCTTGCCGCCGCGCGACTGCAGACGATACTCGTCCACGTCCGTACGTTTGCCATAACCATGCTCGGTGACGGAGAGGATCATGTTCGCGGTAGGCTCATCGTCCTTCTTCTTGCCGGCCGCTGATTTGGGCGTGACCGCCATGCCCACGATGTAGTCGCCCTTGTCCAGGTCCATACCGCGCACACCGTAAGCCGGGCGTCCCATGGAGCGGACATCTTCCTCCTCGAAGCGGATGGCCATGCCTTCATGCGAAGCGAGGAAGACGATCTGGTTGCCGTCCGTAAGGCGGGCAGCCACGAGTTCATCGTCCGTGTCGATACCGATGGCGATGATGCCGCGCGACATCACGTTGCGGAAGTCTTTCAGCTCGGTCTTCTTCACCGTGCCGTTGCGGGTAGCGAAGAAGACATGCCTGCCCTCTTCTTCGAGGTCGCGGACGTTCAAGATAGCGCGCACCGTCTCGCCGGGTTGCAGGGCGATCAGGTTGGCGATGGCTTTACCCTTGCCCGCGGGGCCGATGTCCGGGATCTCATACACCTTGAGCCAGTAGACGCGCCCGGTGTTGGTGAGCATGAGCAGATACGCGTGGGTCGACGCGATGATGAGCTGCTCGACGAAATCTTCTTCGCGCGTCGACATACCCTTGCGTCCGGTGCCGCCGCGGCGCTGCTGACGGTAGATGGAGATGGGCGTCCGCTTCATGTAGCCGGAGTGGGAGACGGTGACCGCGACTTGTTCGTCGGCGATCAGGTCTTCGAGCGTGAGTTCGGCGGCTTCGTCCTGGATCTGGGTGCGGCGCGCATCTTTCTCGCCGCCGTATTCCTTCACGATCTCCTGCAGCTCTTTCACGATTACGCCGCGCAGCTTCTTCTCTGAAGCGAGGATGGATTCGTATTCCGTGATGCGCTCCAGAATTTCCATTAGTTCTTGAAAAATCTCATCGGCCGAAAGGCGTGTAAGGCGGTAGAGTTGCAACTCAAGGATAGCGTCAATTTGTTTGTAGCTTAGGCCTGTTTGCGTGATAGGTCGGACAAGTGCCACCTGGTTGGGAATTGCGACATTGAACTTTTGCGTACTTGCCCATTCAAACAGCTTCTCCCTGGCGTCTGTTCGCGACATTGAACCGCGAACAATTTTAATCACGGCATCAAGCTTGTCCAGAGCACACGCGTAACCCATCAGGATGTGTTCGCGCTCTTTCGCTTTGGCCAGCAAGTAGCTGGTACGGCGGCGCACCACGTCGACGCGGTGGTCGATGAAGTGTTGCAGCGCGGCGATTAGCCCCATCTCCTTGGGCTGGGCATTGACCACCGCCAGGAAGATCATGCTGAAGCTCTCTTGCATGGAAGTGTGCTTGTAGAGCTGGTTGAGTACGATCTGCGCTTCGGCGCCGCGCTTCAGTTCGATGACGATGCGCATGCCGTCGCGATCGGATTCATCGCGGATGTCAGAGATCTCTTCGATCTTCTTCTCGTTCACCAGTTCGGCGATGCGCTCGATCAGCCGCGCCTTATTCACCTGGTACGGGATCTCCGTCACCACGATGGCTTGGCGCTCTTTCGCCATGTTCTCCACGGCGGCTTTGGCGCGCATCATGAAGCGGCCGCGCCCGGTCCGATAGGCCTCGGTGATGCCACTGCGTCCATGAATGAAGGCGCCCGTGGGGAAGTCCGGCCCCTGCACCGTCTTCATCAGCTCTTCGAGCGGCGTCTTGGGATCGTTGACCAGCATGATGGCCGCATTCACGATCTCCGTGAGATTATGCGGCGGGATGTTGGTCGCCATGCCCACGGCAATACCGTTGGAGCCATTGATGAGCAGGTTGGGAATGCGCGTGGGCAGGACCGTGGGCTCGGTAGTGGTGTTATCAAAGTTCTCGACGAAATCAACGGTGTCTTTGTCGATGTCGGTGAGCATCTCTTCCGCGATCTTGGTTAGGCGGGCTTCGGTGTAACGGTAAGCCGCCGGCGGATCGCCATCGACGGAGCCGAAGTTTCCCTGGCCATCTACCAGCGGATAGCGGAGCGAAAACGGCTGCGCCATGCGCACCAGCGCGTCATACAGCGCGGCGTCGCCGTGTGGGTGATATTTACCCAGGCCTTCACCGACTACCTTGGCGCACTTCACATGCTTCTTGTTATGCAGCAGCCCCATGTCGTGCATCGCGTACAGGATGCGGCGATGCACCGGCTTCAATCCGTCACGAACGTCCGGCAGCGCGCGCCCGATGATCACCGACATCGAATAATCGAGATAAGACTTCTTCATCTCGTCTTCAATGTTGATGGGCACCACATTCAAGGCGCCGGGGCCCATAGGCGGGTTCCCGTCGCCGGGCTTCGTCGGATCGTTAGGGTTTAAGGGAAGTTGATTCGGATCGTCAGCCATTGATTTTTAAGGCAGAGCGCAGGGCTCGTTGCCGTCCTTTATCGCCACAGATTTCGCACACACTTTAGAACGTACTTTAACCAAACTTCGGGCCGGCTAAGAGGGCTGGTAGCAGTGCCGCTTAGCGAGTGTAACTTGTTGCAATCACAGGAAGTTATGCATTAAGTGAGCGAATAAGATTATAGCACGCGAAAAGGGTAAAAAGCACGGCACAAAAATGGGGGATTTTAGGCGCTGGAAGCGGCGGGAAAATGCCGGGAGAGTCTATGCGGCCGCCTGCAGGATCTTCCAACAGTACCAGGCGTTCTCGCCGAGCAGGATGATCACCGCCGCTGCCGCGAACCATTTGCCTCGACTCTCCAGCAGGTCCGCCCAGACGCCGCCGATGAACACAAAGATGAAGGGCAGCGCCCACACGGAGGCGATCGCCGTCATCGGCGTGATAAGCGCCATGTAAAGCAAGGCTACTGCAACCAACAGGGGTGAGGTGTTGCCAAAGTAGCGCGTGCGCTTCCATGCCACGTAAGTAAAGATAGCAATCACGCCCATGACCAGCACGGCGGGATTCAGCAACGACCATAGGAAATCCGGACGGAAGAAAGCTTCGCGCGCCTGCGCCGGCTGATATGCCAGCCACTGTCGCAGGTCGATGCCGTTCATGAAGGCGCGCGGGGAGAATCCATACGCCGCTGAGACCATCGCAAACGCCAGCACGGAGGCGAGCAAGGTGAGCACCACGGCGGCGATGCGGCGCCCGGGCGCGAGATAGAGGATGAACCCGAGGCCCACCGGGATCAACAACACCGTCGCCGGATGCGAGGCGACCGCAAGTCCCATAGCGACGCTGAGCAGCACAGTGCGGTAACGCCACTTGCGCAATGGTGCGTAGAGATTGTGGGAGATGGCGATGCCGCCAAAGATGATGCCGAACACTCCCCACGCCGCCGGAACTACTTCATCAATGGTGGCCGCGCGCAGGAGGATGGCGGGCGAAAAACAATAGAGCGTGAGCGCGATGTATCCGCCGGGGTTGCCGTAGAGCCGCCGCGCCACATACCAGACCGAAACGCCCAGCAGGATGCCCACCAACAGAAACGGCAGACGCGTGAGCACGCGCAGGCGTTGCACCTCACGCTGTACCGACTCCGGCGAGACGCCCGGAGTCGGTCGGCGGCCCGCGTCGAGCTTGAGCGGCGCCGCGGAGGCCAAGTTAGTGAGCGGCGTGTAACGGAAGTTGCGCGGCGTGGCGTTGTATTCAAGTTGCTGACGGCCGGACCATATGTGGTCTTTCTCGGCGGTGGTGAACGGACGCTGCTGCAGCAACCAGCCGCACTGCGCGGCAAACGCCGCCAGCAACACCAGCGCCATGATCTGGTGGCGACCGACAACGATGTAGGAGGGCAAGCGCATGCAAGGCCGAACCTACTGTTGTACTGGAATGTGAACCACGTGGCTAGTAAGAGCGGCTGGAATGTAACCCCAAAAAAGCTGAGGCGCGGAGATTCCACTCTCCGCGCCTCAGCTTGACTTACTGCGCTTACTTCTGCAGCGCCACCAGCTTTACGTTGACAATACCGACAATGGTGTCGAGCGTATCCATCGCGACCGTCGCCGTGAGCCAGCCGCTGCTGGCGTTGCCGTGCATCGGAGAGGTAACGATGCCGCGCTCTTTGAGCAGCCGCGCTCCCTCTTCCAAGTTGCCCTGGAGTTGGATCAGTACCTTCACTTTGCCATCTACCAGACCGGAGCAAGACGCGGTAGCGCTGCGTCTCGCGTTGCTCCAGCATTCGTACACGGCCATCAGTGCCGGATGCAGCTTGTCAGCCGCCTTCTCCTTGGCCTCGCGCTTATCGAGCGAGTAAGAAGCATCGCCGCGGCCCGCGGCCTGGTCATTCACTGACTTCGGAGCTTCAGCCACTACGCCGCCACCCGTGCGATACACGCCACCTCCAACCCCGCCACCCTGCCCCGCCCCAATGCCACCACCGGCACCTCCCGAAGAGCTCGGCATGGATTTCGCGGACCGAGAGTGCAACTGCATGGGCATCACCGCGTAGCTCGCCGTCACTTCGTTCCCCGTGCCAAACAGCGTATCCGGATTCACTCCTTGTGGCATCTCCACCGGCCCCTGGATGGTCCGCGAGCGTCCGCCTTCCACCAC
>JBKKBM010000268.1:0-3886 GCA_046714215.1 Terriglobales bacterium
CGGGGACGGCGGCGCCGGCAATGGCGAGTACACCGCTGATTCCATCAAGGTGTTGGGCGGCATGGAAGCCGTGCGCAAGCGTCCGGCGATGTACATCGGCTCGACCGGCGATCTCGGTCTGCACCACCTCGTCTATGAAGTGGTCGACAACTCGGTGGACGAAGCACTCGCCGGATTTGCCGACACCATCAACGTGACCATCCACATCGATAACTCCATCACCGTGGTCGACAACGGCCGCGGTATTCCCACCGAGAACATGGACATCGATGGAGAAAAGATCCCGGCGGCGCAAGTGGTGATGACCACGCTGCATGCCGGCGGAAAATTCGATTCGTCCACCTACAAAGTCTCAGGCGGATTACACGGCGTGGGTGTGAGCTGCGTGAACGCGCTCAGCCATCAGTTCGATCTCGAGATCTGGCGCGACGGCGCCGTCTTTGAGCAGACCTACTCGAAAGGCGATCCCACTTCGAAGCTCAAGAAGACGGGCAGCACCAAGAAGCGTGGCACCAAGGTCCACTTCCTGCCTGACACTGAGATCTTCACTGTCACCGAATACAATTACGACACGCTGGCGCAGCGTCTGCGCGAGATGGCCTTCCTCAACAAGGGCCTGCTCATCACGCTGACCGATGAGCGCACTACCGATCCGAAGACGGGCGAAGCCAAGCAAGCTGAATTCAAATATGCCGGCGGCATCGCTGAGTTCATCAAGCACTTGAACCGCGGCAAGACCGTGCTGCATGACAAGCCCATCTACATGGAAGCCGAGAAAGACGGCGTCGCCATGGAGATCGCGATGCAGTACAACGACGCCTACTCCGAGACCGTCTTCAGCTTCGCCAACAACATCAACACCGTTGACGGCGGTACCCACCTCTCCGGCTTCCGCACGTCGCTCACCCGCACCATCAACTATGCGGGCCAGCAGATGGGCCTCTTCCGCGATGTAAAAGAAAATCTCACGGGCGACGACGTCCGCGAAGGCCTGGTCGCCGTCATCAGCGTGAAGCTTTCACAGCCCCAGTTTGAAGGCCAGACCAAGGGCAAACTGAATTCCGATATCGCCGGCACCGTGCAAGCGTTCGTCAATGAGCGCCTGGGCGCCTTCTTCGATCAGAATCCGCCGGTAGCCAAGCGCATCATCAACAAAGCCATTGAAGCCGCGCGTGCGCGCGAAGCGGCCCGCAAGGCCCGTGACCTTACCCGGCGAAAAGGCGCGCTCGATGGTGGTGGACTGCCCGGCAAACTCGCCGACTGCTCTGAGCGCCAGCCCGAGCTATGCGAGGTCTATCTGGTAGAGGGTGAATCCGCCGGTGGCACGGCCAAGCAGGGCCGCAACCGCCGTTTCCAGGCCATCCTGCCGCTGAAGGGCAAGATCCTCAACGTGGAGAAGGCGCGTTACGACAAGATGCTGGGCCACGAGGAGATCCGCGCCATGATCACGGCGCTGGGCTGCGGCATCGGCAAAGATGATTTTGATCCCAGCAAGCTGCGTTACGGCAAAGTCATCCTGATGACCGACGCCGACGTGGACGGGTCGCACATCCGCACGCTGCTGCTGACTTTCTTCTTCCGCCACATGCAGGAGCTGATCAAGCGTGGACACGTCTACATCGCGCAGCCGCCGCTCTACAGCATCAAGAAGGGCCGGACGGTGCAGTACATCAAAGACGACCGCGAGTTCGTGAAGGTGATGGTGAAGCGCGCGTCTGAAGGTATGGTGGTGCGGTACGGCGAAGGCGCGGCCAAGCTCGAAGGCGCGCAGCTCACCAAGTTCATGACCACGCTGAACGAATATCTAGGCTTCTTCGACAAGGTGGACAAGCGCTTCCGCGATGAACGCATCACCGCGATGCTTCCGCGGCTGGGCCTGACCATGCGCGCGGATTTCGAAGGCGACAAGAAGAACCCACCGGCGAAGATCGCGAAGCTGGAAAAAGAGTTCAACAAGATCGCCAAAGATGCGGGCGTGAAAAAAGTTGAGACCCGCTACGAGGAAGAGCACAACACCTGGGAGCTGCACTACACCGATGCCCAGGGCGCGGACCGCGTGGTGAACTGGGAGACGGCGCACACTCCGGAATATCGCCAGATGATGGCGAAGTACAAGCAGATCGAGCAGTACATGGAGCCGCCGTTTGTGATTGAGCGCGTTTCTGTGGCCAAGCCGGAGTCGATCGCCAACGAAGAAGATTTGAGTGACACCGAGCGGGCGGAGGTCGAGAAGTCGGCGAAGAAGTCTCCGAAGGCGAGCAAGAAAAAGTCCGAGGGTGAAGTGGTGGAAAAGAATTCCGCCAAAGAACTCTTCGAATACCTGGTCAACGAAGGCCGCAAGGATTACACCGTGCAGCGCTACAAGGGGTTGGGCGAGATGTCGGCCGAGCAGCTCTGGTCGACGACGATGAACCCCGAGATCCGCACGCTACTCAGCGTGAAGCTCGAGGACATTGCCGAGTGCGAGACCATCTTCACCACGCTGATGGGCGAAGATGTGGAAGCGCGGCGTAAGTTCATCGAAGAGAACGCGCTGGATGTGAAGAATCTGGATATCTAGAGGTGATATCGGACTCTTTAGATGCTATCCATCACCGAGCCTAGTTTGTAGCCAGATAAACGAAGGTAAAGGTTTGTTGCTTGTCCTTCCGTAAGGCTAGCAATGAGATCTCCAACGATTCTCACGCGTAATGAGTCGCTACTAGCGGAATCTATGTGCCCTCGAAACGCAAACGGGAATATCTCCAATCTCTTTCTGGTTCGAGCTGACTCAATGAACGCTTTGAATAACGTTCTTATGATTCCTCGTTGACCGTATTGTTGCGTAGCTAGAGCCGGGTTGAAAATAACGTAACACCCAGTCAGAGCTTTCCACATACGGACTTCCAAGTCTGCCGTTTCCTGAAAGCGAATGCGTCGCGGATTCTCGAAAGAAGGCTGTGCTAATTCAACCGCGCTTACATATGTACTTATTAGACCAGATGAAAAGACGCGGAGATTTTGCCTATGCTCACGCGTACCCACGTATTGCTGATTAATCGGAAAGAACACGATGAACTTCTCGAATGCCTTTTCCAGCTCTGCGCGAGAGTTCTTTTGACCCAAGCGCGCGACTAGGTCCGAATTGGCAAATAGTTTGTCAAAAAACCGCTTGCGTTCGGAATCGTCTTTGCGGGACGCGAGCCGGTCTAGTGGAATCAGCCCGGCACGGTAGAAGTCTTCGGCGTCATGAACTGCATAAGTCACGTCGTCGGCCCAATCCATCAATTCAGCTTCGGCTGACTTGAAAGCGTCATTCTCGGGCGAAAGCGCGCGCGCCCACGCAAAGAATTGCTCTTCGTTGCTGTAAGCTCCGAACTTGTCGTGTTTATAGCCAGATGTCTCCCGCATCCAGGGGTACTTGAGTGTCGCGTTTAGTGTTGCGCGCGTGAGATTGAGACCATCATGGTCTGGAGTTCTTAGCGCTAATTGCGTAATGATCCTGAATGATTGGGCGTTACCTTCGAAGCCGTCAGTGACGCCTTCTTCGCAGACAAGAGCGTCGAGTTCTTTCTCCGCAATGTGTCCAAAGGGGGGATGCCCTAAGTCGTGTGCGAGAGCGGCGGCTTCTACGACATCCGGGTCGACACCACCTAAGTCAGAAACAATTTTCGGTTGATCTCGGTTGACCCGCTCAGCGAGTCTGCGCGCGACCTGCGCGACTTGGAGGGAATGGGTGAGTCGATTATGAAAGACGTGGCCCTCATCGGCAGCCACAACCTGCGTGACGCCGGCGAGGCGACGGAATGCAGACGTATAAAGTATGCGATCGCGATCTCTTTGGAATTCTGAGCGAAAATCCGGCGCGCCCGGCGAGTGATAGCGATCTTGTCTCTGGACCTTGATC
>JBKKBM010000269.1:0-34139 GCA_046714215.1 Terriglobales bacterium
AGGCCTCGACGATCGCGGGGCAAGTGGACGCCCTGTACGCGTTCCTGATCGCGATCACCGTGTTCTTCACCGTACTGGTGGCGGCCATGGTGGTGATTTTCTCCATCAAGTACCGCAAGTCGCAGAACCCGGTGGCCACCCAGATCGAGGGGTCCGTGCCGCTGGAGATCCTATGGTCGGTGGTGCCCATGGGCATCGCCGTGGTCATCTTCGTGTGGGGCGCGGTGATTTACTTCGACCAGATGCGCGCGCCCAAGAACGCGATGGAAGTCTTCATCGTAGGGAAACAGTGGATGTGGAAGGCACAGCATCCGTCGGGCATGCGCGAGATCAACACGCTGCATGTGCCCATCGGACGGCCGGTGCGTTTGACCATGATCTCGCAGGACGTGCTGCACAGCTTCTTTATTCCGGCGTTCCGCATCAAGCATGACGTGATTCCCGGGCGCTACACCTACGCATGGTTCAACGCGACCAAGCCGGGCACCTATCACCTCTTCTGCGCGGAGTATTGCGGCACGAAGCATTCCGGCATGATCGGGAAGGTCATCGCGATGGAGCCCGCGCAGTATCAGGCGTGGCTCGCGGGGGGCGTGGGTGAAGGGTCGATGGCGTCGAACGGCGAGAAGCTTTTCACCAGCCTGGGCTGTGTGACCTGCCACTCGGGACAATCCGGCGCGCGCGGGCCGAACCTAGCCGGCGTCTTCGGTTCGCAACAGAACCTGGCGGATGGCCGCCGGGTGGTGGCGGATGAGAATTACATTCGCGAGTCCATTTTGAATTCGCAAGCCAAGATCGTGGCTGGGTATCAGCCCATCATGCCGACCTTCGCCGGGCAAGTCAGCGAAGAGAGCTTGATCCAACTGGTGGCATACATCAAGTCGTTGGAGCCGGAGAAGCCGAATCCGGCTAAGACCGGTGCGCCGGCGCAAGGGAAACAGACACCATGAGCACCGTCGTCCGAGATATCGCCCACGTAGCGCCGGAGGTGATGCCGGAGCACCATTACCTCAATGACGGTCACAGCCTGAAGAGCTGGCTGTTGACGGTCGATCACAAGCGCATCGGCGTACTGTATCTTTTGACCATCACGTTCTTCTTCTTCATCGGCGGCATCATGGCCACGCTGGTCCGTCTGGAACTGCTCACGCCCGCCGGCGACCTGCTGCAATCAGACGCCTATAACAAGGCGTTCACCATGCACGGCGTGATGATGATCTTCTTCTTCCTGGTGCCGTCCATTCCGGCGACGCTGGGAAATTTCCTGGTACCGCTGATGATCGGCGCTAAAGACGTGGCCTTCCCCCGCCTGAACTTGATGACGTGGTACATCTTCACCACAGGCGCGCTGTGCGGCTTTGCCGCCATGATCACCGGCGGCGTCGACACCGGTTGGACCTTCTACACGCCCTTTAGCACCACGTTCTCGAATACCAAGGTGATGTTGACGGCGGTGGGCATCCTGATCGCGGGATTCGCGTCGATCTTCACCGGCCTGAACTTTATTGTTACCATCCACAAGCTACGCGCGCCGGGGATGACCTGGTTCCGGCTGCCGCTCTTCATCTGGGCGCAGTATGCCACCAGCTTGATCATGGTGCTGGGCACGCCGGTGCTGGCGATCACGCTGATCCTGGTGGCCCTGGAGCGCGGACTGCATATCGGCATCTTCGATCCCGTGCTGGGCGATCCCGTCCTCTTCCAGCATATGTTCTGGTTCTATTCGCATCCGGCGGTGTACATCATGATCCTGCCGGGCATGGGCGTGATCAGTGAAGTGATCACCACGTTCTCCCACAAGCGCATCTTCGGCTATAAGGCCGTGGCGCTGTCGAGCCTGGCCATCGCCGTCTTTGGCTTCCTGGTATGGGCGCACCACATGTTCGTCGCCGGCATCTCCGTTTATTCGGCGCTGATCTTCTCGTTCATCAGCTACCTGGTGGCAATCCCATCGGCCATCAAGACCTTCAACTGGTCGGCCACCTTATATAAGGGATCGGTGCGCTGGAGCACGCCGATGATCTATGCCTTCGCCTTCCTCGGCCTGTTTACCATTGGCGGGTTGACGGGATTGTTCCTGGCCGCGCTGGGACTCGACGTCCACGTGACCGACACTTATTTTGTGGTCGCTCACTTCCACTACGTGATGGTGGGCGGCATGGTGCTCGCGTACCTGTGCGGACTGCATCACTGGTGGCCGAAGATGACGGGACGCCTCTATCCCGAGTTGCCGGGCAAAGCCGCGGCCATCATCATCTTTACCGGCTTCAACCTGACATTCTTCCCGCAATTCATCCTGGGATACATGGGGATGCCGCGTCGCTATCACGCATATCCGCCGGAGTTCCAAGTGCTGAATGTGCTGTCGACCGCGGGCGCGTCCATCCTGGCGCTGGGCTTCCTGCTGCCGATGATTTACCTGGCCTGGTCACTGAAATATGGCAAGCCGGCGGGACCAAATCCGTGGGAATCGACGGGGCTGGAGTGGGAGACTTCGTCGCCGCCGCCCACGCACAATTTTGAAAACACGCCGGTCGTGACTACCGAGCCGTATCACTACGGCCCGAAGGAAGGGGAGGTTTAGTTTGGACCACCGCTCCGAACCACAGATGGCCCTGGAACCGCACCATCCAAACACGCCCCACCATCCCCGGCAGTTCCATCACTTTGACACGATGGAGCAGCAGTACCAGTCGTCCAGCCTGGGCATGTGGGTGTTCCTCATCCAGGAGGTCATGTTCTTCGGCGGACTCTTCATCGCGTATCTGGTGTATCGCCATAAATATTACGACGCGTTCGGACTCGCCAGTTCCACGCTGCGCATCGACTTGGGCGCTTTCAATACCGCAGTCCTGATCGGCAGCTCGCTGACCATGGCGCTGGCCGTGAATGCGGCGCAACGCGGCCTGCGCAAGCGGCTGATGACCTTCATTGTGGGCACGATGATCCTGGGCGGCATATTCCTGGGCGTGAAGGTGATCGAGTACACAGAAAAATTTGAGAAGCGCGAGATCCCGGGGCGTAATTTCTGTTTTGAACCGCAGGGTGCGGCTTGCACCGGAGTCAGCCATGCGCCGGAGAGTTCCCTGGCCATCATTCAGCGCTACGCGACCGGGCACTTCTTTGCCGCGCCGCATGCCGCGCCGGCCAAGGCGCCGGAAGGGACGCATGAGACCGGGATCAGCGCGGAAGCCGCGCAGCCGGAGACGACGGGTCCGCAATACCGGGTGCGCGACGCCATCGGCGATGTGCCGGGGTCAAGCGAGCGTGACCGCTCCAAGCCCGGCGCGGAGATCTATTTCTCCCTCTACTTTGCCATGACCGGCATGCACGCCCTGCACATGATCATCGGCATGGGCATCATGGTGTGGCTGCTCTTCCATGCGTACAAGGGCCGCTATAGCGAAACGTATTTCACTCCCATTGAAAACTTCGGTCTGTACTGGCACTTTGTCGACATCGTGTGGATCTACCTCTTCCCGCTGCTGTATTTGATCAACCGTCATATCGGAGGGACGCACTGATGGCGGCGCATATCGGCTCGCTCAAAGTGTATTTCGGCGTCTTCATGGTGCTGATGGTGGGAACGGCGGTCACCATTTACGCGGCCTTCCTGGATCTGGGGATGGCAAACGCCCCGATAGCGCTCTTCATCGCCACGGTGAAAGCCATCTTCGTAGTGCTGTTCTTTATGCACGTAAAGGATTCAGATCGACTAACGAAGATCACCGTCTCTGCCGGGGTATTTTGGCTGGGCATCCTGCTTTCGCTCACCATGACGGACTTCCTCAGCCGGACGTGGTATTAGGGTTTTCGAGCCAACGTACTTCAGGGGCTGAAGCCGCGCCCTTTCAAAACATGTTCATGAAACCAGTTCCAGTCGTATCCGTCTGGTTTTCCCTCCAGCCTGCCTGCGGGCAGGCTTTCCCATTTCAGGAATGAGCAGAATTGCCACCCCAGTTTGACAGGGCTGGCGGGGGCCCCCCATACTCGGGACAGATTGAGTCCGTCTGCGCACGAACCAAGGAACATCCAATGGACTTTTGCCGAGGCAGAAGTGGATTGGCTGTCTTGGCTATGGCGTTCGTTGCGTTGGGAAGTTCAGCGCAGAACGAGGGGGACGGCCAAAGCACGGGGCGCGCGGGGGGCCGCGACCGCACCCGCGAGAGACAAACGTGGTTCATGAGTGGGCGCTCGCCGCAGGGCGATAGCGCCGCGGATCAGTTGCGGCGCGCCTACCGGCAGAAGCTGGCGATGCGCTCGCGGCCGAGCGGCGCCGCTGCCAGCCGGGATGGATTGCTCTTCGATACCTCCCGCTTCCTGCATTTGTCGTGGACCAGTCTGGGCCCGCGGCCGATGGATTCCGATCCCACGCTCTTCCAGAGTTACGGTTGGGTCAGCGGCCGGGTGATCGCGATCGCGGTGGATCAGCAGGACACCACAGGCAACACCGTCTATATCGGGTCAGCGAATGGCGGAGTGTGGAAGTCGAATAACGCCGCGGCCGCGAATGCGGACTCTGTAACCTGGCAGGCGCTGACCGACGACCAGCCCAGCCTGGCCATAGGCGCGCTTGCCATTCAGCCGGGCGCGAATGGCAATGTCATCCTCGCGGGTACGGGCGAAGCCAACAATACCAGCGACTCCTATTACGGCCTGGGCTTTCTCCGTTCCACCGATCAGGGACAGTCGTGGACGAACGTGTTTGCCGCGGATGCGGGCACGCGTCCTTTTCGCGGATTAAGTTTCAGCCGCATCGCCTTCCACACCGGGAGCCCGGAGGTGGTGGTGGCAGGCGCGGCGTCGAGCAACGGCGGCAGCAATGGCGCGGTCATTCAATCGGCGTTGCAAGGGGAGTCCGGAAGGGGCATGTATTTCTCGCTGGATGCGGGCGCGACGTGGAGTTTCGCGGCGATGCTCGACTCCGGGGTGGCGACGCAGCCGGCGTCTGTCACCGACGTGGTGTTCAATGCCGTGCACGCAAAGTTTTATGCGGCGGTGAGGGGGCACGGCTATTACGAATCCGCCAATGGACAAACCTGGACCCGCATGGCGCAGCAGCCCGGCGGCGGTTTCACGGCGATCAATTGTCCGGCAGCAACGAATGCGAGTACGTGTCCGCTGGTACGGGGTCAATTGGTGGTGCGCGCGGACACCGGAGAAGTCTTCACGGCGTGGGTGGATTCGGCCAACGCGCTTGCGCTCTACAAATTGTCCAGCGTAGGGGCTGCTTGGCAGCAACTAGGCCAGACGGGGATCGATAACTGCGGCGACCCCGGCCCGGACGCAGGCTGCGGCGCGCAGCAGGGGAGCTTCAACCTTACGCTGCAAGCGGTTCCCAATGCCAACAGCACCGACCTCTACCTGGGTGCGGTGAACATCTTCAAGTGCACCGTGACCGTGCTGGATCCGCTGTGTTCGGCGAGCACGGCGTGGAAGAACCTGACCCACGCCTACGGATGCAGTCCGTTGGGCGCGCCCGCGCATGTCCATCCCGGGCAGCATGCCATCGATTTTTCCGCGACCTTTCCGGAGCGAATATTTTTTGCCAACGATGGCGGCGTCTACCGCACCCTGAGCGGCTTCACCTTGAACGCAGACTCCTGCACCGCCAGCAATCCATTCTCGAACCTCAACGCGAATCTGGGATCGTTGAGTCAGTTTGTCAGCCTGACCCAGTCGGGCGCAGACGCCGGGCTGCTCCTGGGCGGCGTGGTGGGGAACGGCTCCCCGATGTTTCAGGCTGGCAACGCTGGCGCCTCGGGAATGCTGTGGCGCGCCATCAACCTGGGGGACGGAGGCTACAGTGCTATCGCTCCGAGTGACGCCAACCTCCTTTATACGTCGTTTCCCGCAGGGGAGAGTGCCACCATCCAGCGCTGCGGGAGCGGAGTGAATTGCCGGCAAAACACCTGGAGCAACGTCGCCGATGCAGCGACCTTCGGCAATGACGCCTCGGCATTTTTTTTACCGTACGGGCTCGACCCCAAGAACTCCGCGACGATGCTGGCGGGAACGTGCCGGGTGTGGCGCGGGCCGGCGGGGGGTGGCGCTTTCACCGCGCTGAGCGCGATGTTCGGCGGAGGTGGGGCCACAGTGTGCAGCGGCGGCACGGCCAGCGGTGAGACAAAAGTGCGCAGTCTGGCAGCCGGCGGCGCTGCCGCAGTTTCGGGGAACGCCAAAGTCCTCTATGCGGGGATGGTGGGACGTGCGGGCGGCGCGGCCGGTCGCATCTTTGTTACCACGGACTCGGATGCGGGTCCCGCTGCCTGGAACGATCGCACCAACGGCATCAATCCCAGCGAGTATGACGTCTCTGACATCGCCATCTCGCCTTTTGATGCCACCGGTAACACCGCGTACGCCACCATCATGGGCTTCGGCGTCGCTCACATCTACAAGACGGTCAATGCCGGTGGTAGTTGGCTGAACAAGAGTGGAAATCTTCCCGATGTGCCGGTGAATTCCATCGCCGTGGATCCGGGCAACAGCGCGTTGCTCTACGCGGGCACCGATGTCGGGGTCTTTGTGACCACGGACGACGGCGTTACCTGGGCGGAGCTGGGATCCGGCCTCCCGAATGTGCCGGTGATGAAGTTACTGACATTCGCTTCCGGGGGCACTCGCAAGTTGCGCGCGGCGACCTTCGGTAGAGGCGTGTGGCAGATTGATCTGCCGGTGGTTGCCGTCATCCTCGCGCCGCAGGTGCTGACACTGGACGCGACCGTTGTTGGCCGCGCCAGTCCTCCACAATCGGCTGTTTTGTCCAACGATTCCGCCGCAGCCATTACCCTCACGGAGATATCCGCGTCGGGCGCCTTCACGCTGAACCATGATTGTCCGACCGTTCTGCCGGTGGGTTCCAGTTGCAATCTGGCCGTCACGTTTAGGCCAGTAGTGGGTGGACTACAAAACGGCTCGTTGAACGTGAACTACAACGCGGGTTCGAAGTCGATTCCTCTGGCTGCGACCGGAGTGGAGTTCTTTCTTTCGCTCAGCCGCCCGCGGCGGCCGCTGCGCGGAAGCGGAGGCGCCGGCAATCTGCTGGTCCTCGAAGGAGCCACCGCGACCTTTGATGTCGTGCTGCAAGGCTCCGGTGCCGCGGATGGAGAGGTGGAGCTCACGTGCGCCTCGCCGACTCCACGGGTACGGTGCCAGGTGAGCCCCGAAAGGGCTCCGCTGAGGCAGGTGGCTGTGATCGCCAAAGTCATTTTGGAACGCTTAGGAACGCCCCGGCGACCGCAGCGGCTGGCGAAGCTAAGTGGCTTCAGGTCAGCCACTTACATGCTCATCGTCAAGGCCCATTCCGGGGCCGTAGTCCGCATAGTGGAAGTTCCCTTCGAAATACGGTAATACCCCTTATGGCTATGTGGCTGGCGATGCTGCATGGTTACTTACGTAAGTGGTAGAGTCTTAAAGATTCCCGGAAACTTAAAGCAGACCACGCGGGTCACGCTGGGGCACGCCCCCAGGGTGAGATTTTCTTATGGGATACGAGCGCGCAGGGGGCAGGGTGGAAGCTTCGCGGTTTGGTGCAAAAGGAATATTAGTTTTTGGGCGGCTGCTGGTGGCGGCGCTGTTGCTACTGGCGACCGGGATTGCGCAGGCGCAGGAGCTTGAAGTAAAGAGCCCGGCCAAGCGCGAAGGAAAGAAAGACGATCCCCGTGCCCGACAGCGGTATTTGGAAGAACTGCGCGCCGGCAAGAATGGGTTCGTGCCGTCTGGTGCCCGGTTGCGCGCGCTGCGAGAGATGGACGAGCTGATTCGCGAAGAAGGCGAGCGCTATTGGCGCTTCCACACCAAGACCCAAGGGACATCGTCGACCACCCAGACATCAGGCTCGACCGGTACTTCCAGTGGAGCGGCGCAGGACCCCTCCATCGCGAATGGAAGTCCGACGTCATCGCAGTGGTTGTTCATCGGCCCGCGTCCGACGACTGGGTTCCTCGCATCTTCCGGGCGGACGAGCGCGATAGTCGTGGACCCGCGCGATGTGACTGGGAACACCGTTTACGTCGGCGGCGCGCAGGGCGGCGCCTGGAAGAGCGTAGATGCTGGCGCCAACTGGACCGCGCTGATGGATGGGCCCACCATTCCATCGTTGGCGGTAGGATCCATGGCCATCGACGGCACCACCAATCCCTCCATGGTATATGTGGGGACGGGCGAACAGGGCTCGGCGTTTGACTCCTACTATGGCGCGGGCATATTGAAGTCAGCGGACGGTGGGACCACCTGGACGCAACTGGGCGCCGATAAATTTACCGGCCCTATCACGGGCTGCAGCAGCAACGGTTTTAGCTGTGGCGGCGCATTCATCGGAGGACTTTCCGTGCGGCCGGGCGGTTTGAATCCTGCGACGATACTAGCGGCCGTCAGCCTGCCGACCGGTTTGGCGAACGCCTCCGGGATCTATCGCAGCATTGATGGCGGCACCACCTGGGCGAACGTGCAGGCGGGAACGACCAGCCTGGGGGCGACTGCTGTTCAGTACGCAACCAACCTGATCGCGTACGCGGGCTTCGATGGCGCGAGCGGAGGCGTCTACAAATCGTCGGACGGGGGCGCCACCTGGCTGGCCAGGAACGGAGGCGGCGCCAACACCATCACTCCCGGCGGCCGCGTGGAACTCTCTGTAGCCTTGAGCGATACCACTGGCAATACGGTATATGCCAGCGTGGGCGCGAGCGGCGGTGGCGAGGGGCTGGCCGGATTTTACCGGACCACGGATGGGGGCGCGAACTGGACGCGTTTAGGGCCAGTCTCAGCGCCCGGTCTGGTGGACTATTGCACCCCGCAATGCTGGTATGACAACGTGGTGGCGGTGAACCCCATGGACGCCAACGTGGTCTTCGTAGGTGGCGCCGCGGTAGGCGGTCACGTCTCGAAGACGATCAATGGTCTGGCGGCCAGTAACGTGGCCTGGGCGGCTGCCACTTCCAATATCCATGTAGACCATCATGCGGCCGCGTTCACCCCCGATGGCACCCGGCTTTATTGGGGCAACGATGGTGGCGTTTACCGTACCGACAATGCGACCGCCGCTTCCTCCTCCGCCACCTGGACGAACCTGAACACGAATCTGGGCATCACGCAGTTCTATACCAATTTTGCGCTGCACCCCACCGACATCAACGTGACGTTTGGCGGCACGCAAGACAATGGCACGCAGCGCTACGACGGCACCCAGGACATCAGTCTGGCGTGGACGAACACCGGAGCCTGCGGCGACGGTGCGGGCAATGTGATCGATGCATCGAATCCCAGCGTGGTTTACGCCAACTGTCAGTTGGTCGACATCATCAAGTCCACCAACGGCGGCCTCAGCGGATTCACGTCCGCCGCCAGCGGGATCAGCACCAGCGACCGGGTATTATTCATCCCGCCGCTGGTAGGCGACAACTACAACAGTGCCCCCAATCATCTTTACTTTGGCACCTATCGGGTGTGGCAGACGCGGAACCAAGGCGCTTCATGGCAACCCATCAGCAACGACCTGACCATTGAGGAGATCACGCGCCTGGCGGTGGCCCCCAGTGATCGCACGGTGATGTATGCGGCCACCGATGACGGCCGCGTATGGAAGGGCACGGGGCTGCTGGCGGCAGCGCCGAACGACTGCGCCACGTTCCCCACCAATTGTTTCACTGAGATCACGCTGGATCTGTTACCGGCCGCGCGCCGGATCAATGCGCTGGCGGTCTCGCCCACTGACCCGACTACGGTGTACGTGGGACATGGCGGCTTCGGATCGAGCACCACCCGCCGCCTCTCTCGCCGCGTGGGCAATGGTTCGTGGACGGACATCACCGGCAATCTCCCTAATGCTCCGATCCTGGACATCGCGGCGGATCCGGACATCGCCGGGCGGCTGTATGTGGGCACCGATATCGGCGTTTTCATGAGCAGCGACGACGGTGCCACCTGGTCGACTCTGGCCAACGGCTTGCCGCGGGTGGCCGTCTACGGACTCAAGCTACATCGGGCTTCGCGCACTTTGCGCGCGGCGACGCACGGCCGCGGATTCTGGGACCTGGCCGTACCGGCCACGATCGCGGGACCGGGGGGCATTCTGATTCCCAGCAGTTTGGCATTCGGCGCCCGCCCGCTGTACACCACCAGCGTCGCACAGAACTTTTCCTTCACTAACCATGGAAGCAGCCCGACCACCGTGGGTACCGTATCGGTGAGCGGAGACCATGCGATCACCTCCAACAACTGCGCGGGGACGCTGGCGCCCTCGGCTTCCTGCAACATCAGCGTCACGTTCACGCCGACCTCTTCGGGTATGCACAACAACAAAGTAGCGGTTACGACCGATGCCGTGAACAGCCCGGTGGTAGGAGGCTTGAGCGGATTGGGCGCTCCCCCGAATGACAATTTTGCGGACGCGGCGACGGTCACGCTAGGGGCGTTCACCCACCGGACTAACACCCTGGGCGCGACCGTGGAAGCATTGGATCCAACCGGTTCCTGTGACTTCAGCGTGCCGCCGCACGCGCGCAACGTGTGGTATGCCTACACGCCGGGAACGAACGGAGTGGCCGTAATAAATACTCGCAACAGCAATTACGACACGGTGCTGGCCGTCTTCACGGGTACGCAAGGTTCGTTCGCGCAAGTGCTGAACGGCTGCGACGACGATATCGGAGGCATACCGGAGTCGCCCTCCGAGGTCACCATCAACGTGACGGCGGGGGTAACGTATCGGATCATGGTGTCGGGCTTTGTGCCGAGTGACGGCGGCGAACTTGTATTCAATCTGAATGGCCCCGCGCCGTTAGCATCTTTGACCCGCTCGAAGACGAGTCTGACCTTTGCCAATCAGGCGATAGGCACTTCGTCGCCCCCGCAGTTCTTCACCCTCACCGCGGTGACGGGAACGGTCAACAGTATCGTGGCGGCTACGACCGGCGATTTCAGCCGGACGACGGATTGCCCGGCGACCCTGGCGCAGACAGCGTCCTGCACCGTGAACGTGACCTTCACGCCGACGGCAGGCGGAACTCGTAACGGGTCGGTGTCAATCACGTCCAGTGGGGCGGGGAGTCCGCAGTCGGTGACGCTCACCGGCACGGGCGACACGCTATCGTTATCCCCGGCGGTGGTAAATATGAGCGCGGTGGTGGGCAGCTCGACCCCGCAGACGGTCACCTTCTTCAACGGCTCCGGTGGACCGGTGACGGTGAGCGATGTGGTGGTGACGGGTGATTATGCGCGCACTCATAATTGCACCACCGTGGCCCATGCGGGGAGTTGCACCATTAACTTGACGTTCACGCCCGCCGCCAGCGGCGCGCGCAATGGAGTGCTGACGGTGACGAGCTCGGGTGGCGTCCGCACGGCGACCCTGAACGGCACGGGCGTGGAGTTCACGTTGAGTCTGACCCGGCCGGTTCGTCCAACGCGGGGCAGTGGTTCGGGCATCGTGATTGCTCCAGGGCAGACGGTGACCGTGGATCTCATGCTGAACGTTACCGCAGGGGCGGGCGAGCGGGTACAGTTCGAGTGCGTGGGCATGCCGCCGGGAATCGCCTGCCAATTGGACACGACCTCGGCATATCTGGATACGGGCACGCAGTCCATCCGCGCGACGTTTTCCAGTTCTCGCTCGAGCCGGCCTTCACGTCTGAAAGCAGCAACTCCGGCGAGCGCTGCGGGAAATTATGTCGTCGTGGTGCGAGCACAGGTGGCCGGGGTGGAGCGAAGGGTGTCCATTCCCCTGACGGTAGTGGCGGCTTCGCCAGTGAGCGCACCCAACCCAAGTGAGCCCAGGCCGCAGCGCTTGCGTCGCTGACTACGCCCGGCGCTGCATTTTTCCACGGACGATGCAGTGTTATCATGACCCTTAGTCGTGTCGACATAAGAACCATGTGGGTTGATGTTGGCGGGGATTTTCCGAGACCTGTCTCGAATCTTTTTGCAGGAGCTGAATGCGTAATCTTCAACTGCTTGTCTACAGTGTTTGCTTTTTAGCAACTTCCGGTGCGGCCCAAGTCACCAGCCAGCAAGACCGGAATCCACCTCCCGAGACGTCGATCCCGGTCATTCGCAATGACAGCCGCAGCGAAGGGCCCGATCGCGATGCGGACGAGCGCCAAGATCCGCGCATAAAAAAAGATCGCAGGACGGGACAAGAGAATGATGACAGGAAGGATTCGAGGGCCGATACCCGCAGAGGATCGATGCGCGATCGCACCGAAGCCAATGAATTTCAAGATGCTGTAGAGGTTTCTCTGGGCTACCAGCTCCCGATCTACGGCGGGACACTTTTTCAGACGGCACCCTCGACATTCGCCCCCGTCGAAGATGTGGCGGTCAGCGATGACTTCTCCATCGGGCCTCGCGATGAGCTGATCATTCGCGCGTGGGGCCAGGTTGATATCAATTACCGGGCGGTGGTGGACCGGGCGGGAAACATCTACTTGCCCAAGGTCGGCAACATTCATGTGGCGGGAGTGAGATTTGGCCAAGTCGAGGGAGTGATCCGCCGCGAGATGGAGCGGATCTTTCGCAACTTTGAACTGGATGTCAGCATGGGGCGGCTGCGCTCCATTCAGGTCTTTATCGTCGGCCACGCCCGCCACCCCGGCACCTACACGGTAAGCTCTCTCAGTAGCCTGGTCACCGCGCTGTTTGCTGCGGGAGGCCCTTCCACCAAGGGGTCGTTGCGCTCCATCGAGCTGCGGCGGGGCGGCAAGGCAGTATCGGTCTTCGACCTGTACGACCTGCTGGTGAAAGGCGACAAGTCGAAGGACGCCAGTTTAATGAATGGCGACGTGATTTTTATCCCACCGGTAGGCCCATTAGTAGCCCTCGCCGGGTCTGTGAATGCCCCAGCCATCTATGAGATCAAGCCGGGAGCCACCCTAAGCGATGTCATTGAGATCGCGGGGGGACTCACTCCCACTGCGGATGGCCAGAAAGTCACGGTCGAACGTTTCTTCAATCGAGCGGTTCGGACCGTAGAGGAGTTTGAACTCACTACCGAGGGGCTGGCCCGGCCCTTACGCGACGGCGACCTGGTGGAGGTCCGGCAGTTGTCTGCTCGTTTTGAGAATGCGGTCACGTTACGAGGCAACGTAGCCAAGCCGGGTCGTTACCCGTGGCGGGAGAATATGCGCGTCAAGGACTTGATCCCTACGCGTGAATCTTTGGTGACCAAAGAGTATTGGCTGCGGCAAAGCCGCATGTCCCTGAACGCTCCCGCTCGCGCCAAGACCGAGGTCGAAGAGCGGGAGGCGAAAGAGAGCGATACCGGCAGAAAAGGCGTGAAGCCGACGAAGAAGACTTCCAAGGAAGAGCCGGACGATGAATTGCGGAACGAGATCAAGCGCAGCGGTCCGGAGATCAATTGGGACTATGCCGTCGTACAGCGGTTGAACCGGGCGGACCTCACCACGCAACTGCTGCCCTTTAATCTGGCGAACGCGATCGAGTCGCCGGAGAAGTCGGACAATCTCATCCTGCAGCCTGGGGACGTGATCACGATTTTTTCCCAACTGGATGTCCGACCGTCGCAGCAGAAGCAAAGTTCGTTCGTCCGGTTAGAAGGAGAACTCCAAAATGTTGGAGTGTTTCAGACGGCCCCCGGTGAGACCTTGCGCCAACTGATCACCCGGGTGGGTGGCTTGACCCCAGAGTCCTACTTATTTGGCGCGGAATTCACCCGCGCCGCTACCTCCAAGGCGCAGAAAGAAGAACTGGACCGGCTGATCGATGGCATGGAGGTTGATTTCGAACGGACGGCCCTTAATGCCGAAGGGCTCGCTCCCGAGCAAGCGGCCAGTCTCAAGGAGCGGGCGGATAGCCACCAAAGACTCATCGAGAGGCTGCGCGAACTCAAACCGACTGGGCGCATCGTGCTCGGCTTGCGCCCTTCCGATACGGGATTTCAAGCGGTGCCTGACGTCGTCCTGGAAGATGGCGATCGTTTCTTCGTCCCCCCACGGCCCGCGACGGTGGAGGTTCTGGGGGAGGTATATAGCCCGAATTCGTACCTCTACAAAGTGGATAGGGCAGTAGGCGACTATCTGCGTTCGGCAGGCGGATTCCGCCGGAGTGCCGACAAATCCCATGTTTATGTCGTTCGCGCAGATGGATCGGTCGTGCCCCGCGAGCGCGGGGCGGGTATTTTCAATTCCAGCTTCGGCGGGCTAAGACTGATGCCGGGTGATACGATTGTGGTTCCTCCACAACTGGATAAAGGCCAGTTCTTGAAGGGACTCCGTGATTGGTCTCAAGTCATCGCGCAATTTGCGTTGGGAGCCGCCTCCATCCGGGTTATATCCCGGCCATAAGGACACCGACTTTAGGTGCCAAAATGGCACCTGTGGGGCACGGGTGAATCGTGTAGAATGCGACTGCCTCAGGGAGCAATAACGCTTTCCTGGGTGCGGGACGAGTGGGCTAATTTTGGGGAATAAACAAGTTTTTATGCGGCGAATTCGTTTTGACGTCTTGATTCGAGTCTTGGCTGACACAGTCATCCTTAACTGTGCGTTAGTGGGGGGATTTGTTGTCGATTACCTTGCCAGTGCTTCTTCCGGCAAGGGCGGGTCCCTTTCTTTCTCGTCGTTCATCGGCGAGTTTTCCATCAGCTTCTTGCTGCTCACTCCCGTTGCCCTTATCACTTTTCACGCCATGGGCTTTTACACTAAGGGACGAGCGTACAGCGGTCGCTATAAAGTGCTGGTGGTAGCCCAAGCCGTGACCCTGGTTTTTCTGGTTTTCGGTTTTCTGAACTACTTCATGTTGGCCTTCGAGGCTTACCCGCGCAAGACCCTCGTGATCGCTTGGGCGTTTTCCCTCTTTTCCCTGGTGGCGGCCCGGGTGTGGGCGTATGTCTGGAGACTGGTGGTGCTGGACAATGAGCACCGCAGTCCGGTCACCATTCCGGTCGATTCGGGGCGCAGTATTTTATTGATCGGTGGCGCCGGTTACATCGGCTCCGCTTTGCTCCCCATGTTGCTGGAAAAAGGGTACCAGGTCCGGTTGATGGACATGTTCATCTACGGGCATGAACCCATCGCCAAGTTCCTCCATCATCCGCGGCTGGAGGTAGTGCATGCTGATTTCCGCCAAGTGGACAAGGTGGTGCAGTCGATGGTGGGCATGGACACGGTCATCCATGTGGGCGCGATCGTAGGCGACCCCGCCTGCGCGATCGACGAGGAACTCACCATTGAGATCAACGTTATCGCTACCAAGATGATCGCTGAGGTAGCCAAGGGGCAGGGCATCTCGAAGTTTGTTTTCGCCAGCACGTGTTCCGTGTACGGGGCCAGCGAGCAGATACTCAATGAGAATTCGGTACTGAACCCGGTCTCGCTCTACGCCCGGAGCAAGATCGCTTCCGAGCGCGTGCTGGTCCAGATGCGGAATGACGATTTCCAGCCGGTGATCCTCCGGTTCGGCACCATCTACGGTCTCTCGGGCCGGACTCGGTTCGACCTGGTCGTGAATCTGCTGACCGCCAAGGCCACCGTCGAGGGCAAGATCACGGTCTTCGGTAGCGACCAGTGGAGGCCATTCGTACACGTGGAAGATGCGGCCAGCGCCATTCTGGCTGCCGTAGACGCCCCGGCCGAGTTGCTCGCCGATGTCATTTTCAACGTCGGCTCCGACGAACAGAACTACACCTTGGGTCAGGTGGGGGAGCAGATCAAGACATTGGTGCCCAACGCGGAAATGATCGTGGCGAATGCCGATCAGGATCGCCGCAACTATCGCGTGGACTTTCGCCGCATTCGCGACATGCTCGGCTTCCGTCCGCGCTGGACCTTGCAACAGGGCATTCAACAGGTCTTGGATGCTCTGGGGAGCGGCAAGGTCACGGACTATCGCGATGCTCGCTACAGCAACGTAAAATACTTGACCGAAGAAGCCACCTCTGAGCTGTGGCAGGTTCAGAATGGCTGGCACCACGATCTCCTGGATCCCAAACCCAAACCGGTTCCAGCATCCGCCCAAGCGAGGGTGGCTAGCGCTACGCGTACGATCTGACCATGTCGCCAGCCCCTTCTGTAGTCGTGGTCGGGGGTGGCATTGTGGGTCTGGCTGTTGCTCACCACCTCCTGCAGACTGTCCCCGGTATCCGGGTCCGCGTCTTAGAGAAGGAAGCAGAGATCGCCCTGCACCAGACCGGCCGGAATTCCGGCGTGGTGCATTCGGGGATCTACTACAAGCCGGGTTCGCTCAAAGCGGTCACCTGCAGTCGCGGACGGGTCCTCCTCGAACAATTCTGCCAAGCTGAAAGCGTGCCCTTCGAACGTTGCGGCAAAGTGATCGTAGCGGTTGACGACGCTGAGGTGGTACGCTTGCGGACGCTTCACGAACTCGGCCAAGCCAATGGTCTGGCCTGCGAGCTCATCGACCGCGCCCGCCTCCGACAATTAGAGCCCCACGCCGAAGCCGTGGCTGCGTTGCATGTCCCGGAGACTGGCATCGTAGATTTTGTAGCGTGCTGCCACGCCCTAGGCAAACGCATTATCACGGCTGGTGGCGAGGTGGTGAGAAATGCCTGCGTCGTGAACATTCATGAAGGTCAGGACGGGGTCACGGCCGAGAGCACAGCCGGCGTTTTTTCCGCTGACTTCATGGTCAATTGCGGCGGACTTTTCTCCGACCGCCTCGCCCGGCTGAGTGGCGGGAATAGCGAGATAAGGATCGTGCCGTTTCGCGGAGAATATTTCCTACTGCGCCCCGCAGCTCAAGGTTACTGCCGGAACCTGATTTACCCGGTGCCCGATCCCGACCTGCCATTCCTGGGTGTCCATTTCACCCGTAGGATCGGCGGGGGCGTGGAGTGTGGCCCCAATGCCGTGCTTGCCTTCGCCCGTGAAGGCTATGCGAAAACCGACCTCAATATTCGCGACATGGCGGAGTTGTTGACCTTTCCTGGCTTTTACCGGATGGCTTGGAAGCAGTGGCGGAGTGGGGTCATGGAGATGGAAAGGTCGCTGCGCAAGCCTGTGTTCGTCAAGGCATTACAACGGTTAGTGCCTGAAGTCACTGCGGATGACCTGGTGCCCGGCGGGGCCGGGGTGCGCGCTCAGGCAGTCTCAGCGGATGGTCGCCTGGTAGATGATTTCGTCTTCCACGAAAGCCGACGCATCTTGCATGTGGTGAATGCTCCTTCGCCCGCCGCCACCGCCAGTTTGGCCATCGCAGAGATCCTAGCGGGCCGTCTGGCGGCGCGCTTCTAGGTTGTCCGGTCCCGCCTGCGCCTCGTCGGGCTGGGGAGCGCGCTCCAGCCATATCGCGGTGCAGCACCCGAGCACAAACCAGATGGTCGACGTGAACAAAGAGGCGTTCAGCAACATCGCCAGCAGGAACAATCTGACGACGACCACTTGCGGGAAGCCGCGGACCAGAAAAAGCAGGGTGCCCAGGATGAACACAAACAGCACGCCCATGCGCTGCAATGACGGACCGATGCCACTGCTCCTTTCCAGCACGAAGTCGCGGAAAAATTGCCGCATCTCTTCATCCGGCCACAGACGCAGCATTAATGAACTCTCCCACGCTTTGTCGGTGAGGGTCTGATCGAATTGCAAGGTGCCGGTGCCGAGTGGAGCTTCCTTCAGCGCGTAGAACGCTAGATAAGTCCCAATGGAGCGCAGGGCGAAGGATGCATCCTGCACGACGACAAGTGGGTTTTGCGCGACCGCGGCGATAAATGCGGCTCCGCGGCCGGAGGCGTTCCGGAACAATGCTCCGGCAGAGATCATGCCCAACATCAGGATGCCGACCACCGCTCCCTTGAATAACCAGGACCGGCGCGAAAAGAACAAACCCACCAAGGCGACCAGCAAGGCCAGCACGATTCCGCTCGCAGATTGCGAGATGATGAGCAGCAGGATGGACGATGCCACCACAAAGTTTCTGACTGCCGGGTGCTCTTTCCAATGCTTGGCTTTAAAAAAAAACATCGCCAGGATGAAAACCAGGGCCATGTTGCCCAACATGGAAGGTTCCACGCAGAGGCCGTTCGGACCGCGAATACCCTGGTCCCATCGGATCTCACTCAACAAGGGGGTGAAGATCGCGAGATATACATTGGGAAGAGTGATCTGCAGGATCAATACCGCTACGTATGCCACCACCACGCCGATGAAGACCTTTGGCGACATGAAGGGGTACAAGATCCGCACAGCATAGTAAATGGGAAAAGCGATCAGCAACGTCCCGCACGTTCGCAACCAGGTAAGGCTGACCTCCGTCCGGGAGAAATCCACATAGAACAACATCAGGACCCCCAAGCCGAGCAGGACCGCATCCGTCTTGACCAGGTTGAGTCGCTGCGGGGCGATCAGCAATAGCAATAGCAATGCCAGCACCGCAATGATCACCGGGGTGGGTTGCGCATCGATCCCGGTGAGAGGGAAGGGGGAGAGATAGGGAAGAAGAGACGCGATCAAGACCGAGTTGGCCAGAAAGCCGAGCAGCTTACGGTTCTTGACGGGGATCTCGGTCGACTTCATCCGTCACCATTTTAGTCGATGGCCTAAATACCCACCGATCATGTCTTTCAGCAAGAGCAACTCCGGTAGCTTGAATAAGTAAACGGCGCTGCCGACGAACGTGACAGCCACCAGGGTGAGCACCAGCGCCAACCGTAAGAAGAGAGGAGCCATGCCGAGCACGGGAATATGCAGCGAATCCCCCGAAAGAAACACCGCCCCGCTCAGCACCGTCAGCAAACCTACAGCGGCCAAGGTGGGCACCAACCTCAGGACGAACTGAACGTTCTCGTGGGCGAGAAACTCTTGCAAGTGGCCCTTCCACAAGACCAGCAGTAGTCCGGCGAAGGCTCCCCACCAGGCGAGCGCGAAGGCCATACCAAATCCGATCCCATGGAAACGCTGACTGAGCAGCCCCGCCAGGACGAAATAGCTCACCGCCTGCAGGCCCCCGATGGCACCTGCCGCCATGGTCTTCTCCATGGCAAATAAAGCTTTCATCAGCACCACGGAACTGGCCATGGGGATCACTCCTAATAAGATCCATGGCAGCACGGTGCCTACTCCCGCAGTGGAAGCGCGGTCGAAAGAACCCCGCTGAAATAAGACTTCAATGATTGGGAAACGCAGGAGGATGATCACGAGAGCCATAGGAGCGGAGATGGCAACGATCATGCGCAAAGCTTTAGCGGCATCCGCGCGAAAGCCAGGCATGCTTCCATGGGCGCGCAGCTCCACCAGCCGCGGTGTGAGCACGGCGGAGGGGCCGAATGCCAGCAGAGTCACCATGACGAGCAAGATCCGTTGCGCGTAACCGAGATGCGCCAGCAGTTCCGGTGCTACGCGGGGCGCCCAATAGGCGTCGGTCACGGAGATGCTGCAGAAACAGAGCATCGCAAGCAGCACGATAGGGGCCCGGGCCAGAAAATGGCCCACCTCGAGCAACGAACTCTTCAGGTCTCCTTCGGCGAGCTGGAAATCCCTGAACGCGGGGAGCAACAGCCACACCGCAGCGACTGCCGTTCCCAGCAGCATCCCTAAGGCGGTGGCCACCGAGCCCCAAGTCTTCCCATAGAACACAGTCATCGCCAACATGCCCACGTAAGGCAAGGCTGAAGCGGACAACGGTATGGCGAAGCGCCGGCTTACGTTGAGTGCGGATGTGAGGAAAGCCACGCAAGTAGAAACTCCAGCCGTCACCCAAAAGAATCGGCTCATTAGGATGGTGTTGGCCAGCATCTCTGGCTCCAAGCCAGGACTTAATTGCCGGACCTGAAAGGGCGAGAAGAGAACTCCCAGGCCCGCAATCAGCGTTGCCAGCAGGAGAACCGTGAGGGCGAACGTGCCCAACAGGTGATGGTAACGTTGCGGGTCAGAAGCTTTGTAGGTCGCTAGGACCGGCACCATGCCAAAGCTAAAGAGCATATTCAAGATGCCGATGAGGACCGCGGGGGCGCTGTACGCCAGCAGGTACGAGGTCATCTGCGGCGAGGAACCGAAAAAGTTCGCGAGGGCGATCTGATTTAGAAAACTCAGGCCCGTAATGAGCAATGAAATGATGGACAATCCGAAACTGGATCGCAGCATAGGTTCGATGCAGGCTTTACGGCTGGTTAAGGGAGTCTATCCGAAAAGCACCGTTCCGGAGGTGCTCAGCTCTTGCTCCGCGGCTGTGATGCGCCTACTACGTGGGCATCGCGCATCCGCTTCTCGGCGTATTCGAGCACGGCCTCCGACGCGTCCTGTGAGGCCAGCCACTCTTTATACGCGGTGACGCTGTATTCTGCGTCGTTGCGCGGCTTGCAACCCAGCGCTCCCAGTCGCCCGATGTCGGACTGAATGTGCCGCGTGTCGCCAAAGCGGAACTCGCCGGTCATGCGCGGCTCGAAGGGCCGGTGGAATACATCGGCCACGATCCGGGCAAATTCCAGGACGGTGTACGCCTTGCCTCCGCCCACGTTCAAGGCCTGAAAGTCCGCAGCGCTTTCCTCCAGCACCAGCAGGTTCGCCCGCACCACATCTTCGATATTCACAAAGTCACGGATCTGTTGCCCGTCCTCATAGATGGTGGGCTGACGGTCAAAATGATAAGCCAGGGAGAAGATCCGGCAAGCCCCCGAGTAAGCGTTATACAGTGACTGCCGCGGACCCTGCACGATGGAGTAACGCATGCACACGGTTGGGATCTGGTACCGTCGGCCCAGGTTCAACGATACCGATTCCTGCGAATGCTTCGATAGCGCATATTGGTTCTGCGGATTGACGGTGGATTCATCCGTCCACTGAGGGATGAGCTTGCCCGCGGGATGCATGATCTCCCAACGTCCTTCTTCGAGTTGGGCCCGGCTCCGGATACCGGGCATCACCGTTTCTCCCGTCGCCGCCACCTGATAGCGACCCTCGCCGTATGCAGATTGGGATGACGCCACGATCACCTTACGCACGGGCAACTTCTGCTCGACGATCACTTCATAGAGCAACGCCGTGCCCACGGTATTCACGTGAAAGAACGTGGAGAAATCAGGCAGGTAATCCTGATAGGCGGCGAAGTGATAAACCGCGTCGATGTGCTGCAGAGCCCGGCCCCAGTCCGCCTTTTCGCGCACATCACCCACCATCAATTCCGCCCCCGGGGGCAGATATGCGGACTTTCCGTCACGGTGGACCGGCGGTGCCAGATTGTCGAGCAGCCGCACCCGGTGTCCTTGAGCCAGGAGGGCGTCCGCCGTATGCGATCCAATGAATCCTGCGCCGCCGGTGATCAATACATGCATAAATGGTTTCCTGAAATGACCCTCACTAAGAATTCGCCGCCGCCGGCACCGCTTCCGTTGCCGCGTGTTCCTCCAACAGATCGTAGATCTGAGAATACTGGCGATCGCGGTCGTAATGGGGCGCCCGCGCTTGCAGGCGTTGTTTCATTTCGGCCCGGTCGGCGGAGCGCGCCGCCAAGGTCACGATCGCCGCGGCTAAAGATCTCCCCGAGCCCGCTTCATACTGCAGACCGATCTTTTCCTTCTCGATCATGGTCGCGTACTCGCCCGTCACCGAATTCACCACCGGTAAGCCAGCTGCATAGTAATCGAAGGCCTTGGCCGGGATGGCCACCGTCGATCCCGGGGCGTAGATGGAGAGACCTATATCCGAAAGCGCGTAGAGCCGGCAGAGTTTCGGCATCGATAACACTCCCAGGTAGGTCAGGTTTTGCAGATCATGCGCTTGCACAGCCTTTTCCAGTTCGATCCGGAGCGGCCCGTCTCCTGCAACCATGATCCGCACATGAGTGGCCGTCGCATCATGCCGCAATATCCGGGCTGCTTCGAGCAAGGCTTGCACATCATAGGCGCTGCCCAGGGTCCCCGCGTACGTCGCCCATATCTCGTTCGTCTGTTTTGCCGGCAGCTCGTCATCGCACTGTTGCGAGTTCATCCAAGAGGTGAACTTTCCCAGTTCCACGCCGGTGGAGTAGATGATGCGTTGGGGCACGGTGCGGACCTGGGGAGCGAACTGCTTCATGTACTCCAGATACGACGAACAAACCGAAGTCACCGCGTCGGAATTCTGGAAAGCGTAGCGTCTCGCCCAATACAAGGGCAGCATGAACAAGTGGGCGAAGGGTCGCAATGCTCTGGGGAAGACCGTCAAGAACAGCTCCGGCCACAAGTCCCGCAGGTCGCAGACTAGGCGAGTATTGTGCCACTTTTTCAGCCGCACCGCCGCAACATCGGCAAAAGGCGCGGGCAAAGTAGCGATAATACAGTCGGGGCGAGACTCCCGTTTTCCCCGGGTCCACAGTCCGCGAGCGTAGTCCAGCAAGGCTAATAGCCGACTCACGCTGACATGGCGGTAATAAGGCCGAATGGGAACCATGAGTATCCGGATATTAGGTTCTGGCCGCGATTCATACCACCCGGGTGCCCGGAAGGTTTTGGTGGCGTGCGCGAAGTTTACGGTCCAGTAGGTGACTTGGTGGCCCCGAGCAGCCAAGGTCTGGCATAGAAACATGCCATGCTTGTATCCCCAGGACTCGCCGGGTACTGCGTCATGAGGATCGATCAACCATATGTTCATGAAAGTGGCGGAGGGAGTCGCAATTCGAGGATTTAATCTCGATGTTACCATGCGTTTGCCCCCCTGGGGACGGGTGGATTCTCCGGGGAGTGGATGTTAAAGTACCAATATCCGTCTGACACCATCACTTAAAGGATTTCGTTGACTCCGCGTCCGCTCGATCCCCAGCACACGCCATTCCGGCTGGGGAGGCAGCCAGTTCAACGCTAAGGTTCTGTATGGTCATTTCGCAAACACCGCTGAGGGTCAGCCTGCTGGGAGGCGGTACTGATTTCCAGGACTTCTATGCCCAACACGGCGGCGCGGTCCTTACCATGGCCATCGATAAGTGCGTCTATGTCGTCCTCAAGGAGCGATTCGATTCCGATATTTATCTGAATTATTCGAGGAAGGAGATCGTGCGTTCGGTCGACGAGATCCAGCACGAACTCGTCCGCGAAGCCATGCGCAAGACCGGGGTGCGGGATTCGATCGAACTCACCACCATGGCGGACATCCCCTCGGAGGGCAGTGGCCTTGGCTCGTCCAGTTCAGTCACGGTCGGGTTGCTGAACGCGCTGTATGTGTTTCGCGGGATCCAGGTCGCACCAGAACGGCTCGCGGAAGAAGCGTGTGATATCGAGATCCGTATTTTGGGAAAGCCCATCGGGGTGCAAGACCAGGTCATCGCCGCGCATGGCAATCTCTGCTTCATTGACTTCCACAAAGATGGATCCGTCCAGGTACAACGGGTGGACATTCCCCGTGAAGCGAAGCGGACCCTGATCTCCAACCTGCTGTTGTTCTATTCCGACCGCACCCGAAAAGCGGATTCGATCCTGCGGGAGCAATCCGCGAATATTCCGGCTCGCTCCAGTGAGCTTCAGCGTCTTCGTGAGCTTGCGTTCTCGGGGCGCGATGCGATCCTGCAAGGAGATTTTGACGCCGTCGGTGGCCTGTTGCACGAGGCGTGGCTCTTGAAGAAGCAGCTTGCCGGACCCGTGTCTGACGCTCAAATCGACCAGATGTACGAGAAGGCGTTGGCGGCCGGCGCGCTGGGCGGTAAGATCGCCGGCGCCGGTGGTGGCGGATTCCTCCTCGTCTATTGCCCGCGGGAAAAGCAGAATTCGTTGCGCCAGGCCTTGTCCGATTATCGCGAACTGCCCTTCATGCTGAGCCGTGATGGCAGCAAGATCATTTTTAATATCAATACCTGATGAAACTCGTCTTGGTGAGGCATGGTGAAACCGTCTCCAACCAGTCGCGTATATACGCCGGCTGGAGCAATGAGCCGCTGACGCCCAATGGCGTCGCCCAGGCGCATGCTCGTGGTCGCGCCTTGGCCCAGACGCCATCCATTTCCGTCATCTACACCAGTCCCCTGGAGCGCGCCCGCCAGACCGCGATGGTGTTGGCCGAGCATCTCGGTTGTTCCGTGCGCGTCGACCCTGCCCTCATCGAGATGAAGATGGGGCCGTGGGAGCAAAAGAGCGAGCAAGAGGTGGAAGCCGAGTTTCCGGACTTGTGGAAGTTATGGCTGGAGCGCCCGGCCGACGTCGTCTTACCGGGACGAGAGACCTTGCAGGAACTCTTGCACCGCTATCTGAAGTTTGTGGAAGAGGTTCGGGCGCGCCACCACCTCGGCGACATCGCCGTAGTGACTCATTACGCCATCATCCGGGTGGCGGTGCTTCACGCCCAGGGTCTCGACCTCAACCGTTATAAGACGATCCACGTGCCTAACTGCGAGGCATTCTCCGTCGAGGTGTAGACTGAGCGCCATGGAACCCCGCGTGAAGGCGGTAGTGCTGGGCGCCGGATTAGGGACCCGTTTGCGGCCTCTGACGGACGCTACGCCCAAGTGTCTTTTACCCATCGGCGGCAAGCCTTTATTGCAGATTTGGTTGGAGCAGGTGCAGGCCGCCGGCGTCGGCGAAGTGCTGGTCAACACGCATTGGCTGCACGAGCAAGTGAGCACTTTTTTGCGTTCCTGGCCCGCGGGGGGCATGAAGGTGGAAACCTTCTTCGAACCCCAACTCCTGGGCAGTGCGGGCACGTTGTATGCAAACCGATCGTGGGCCGAAGACGCCTCGGAGATACTGATCCTGTATGCCGACAACCTCACCACCGTCGACCTCAGGGATGTGCTAAGCTTTCATCACAATCACGAACTCCCGTTCAGCTTAGGCGTATTTCGGACACCGTTCCCCGAGCGTTGTGGGATCGTTCAGGTCAATGATGACGGGGTCGTGCTGGAGTTTGTGGAAAAGCCATCCGCGCCGAGATCGAACCTGGCCGCGGGAGGAGTATACGTCGCGGATCCTTCCTTCTTCCGGGAACTGCCCGCGCCACCTGCCGGAGGACAGCCCTACGACCTTGGCTCCCATGTGCTTCCCGGAATGGCAGGCCGGATGAAGATTTTTCCCATCGAGGGTCTGCTCATCGATATTGGTACCCCCGAGTCCTATCAGGAAGCGCAAAGAGTTTATTCTCAACTTAAGGTTTCAGTATGAGTTTTTCTACATCAGCCTATTTGGAGCGGCTCCAGCAGACACTGGGGGAGTTCCCGCATCAGCAGTTCGATCGCTTGGTCGGCGTGTTTGTGACCGCGCTTGCTACGAAAAGGAAGATCCTCATCATGGGCAATGGGGGGAGCGCGGCCACCGCATCGCATTGGGTATGTGATGTCAATAAGGGCTGCAGTCATGGCTATGGCCAGCGTTTCCGCATGATCTGCCTGAACGACAATGTTGGCAGTGTCACGGCGTACGCGAATGATGTGTCCTATGACGACGCCTTTGTGGAGCAGCTAAAAAATTTTCTCGATCCGGGCGACGTGGTGATCGCTATCTCCGCCAGCGGCAAGTCCAAGAATGTGCTGAAGGCGATCCGCTATGCCAATGACCATGAAGGCTTGACCGTGGGCTTGGTCGGCTTTGACGGCGGCGAACTTATGAATCTGGTCAAGGTGCCCTTGCATGTCCGCTCCCATGACATGCAGATCGTGGAGGATGTCCATGGGGTGATCATGCACATGTGCATGCAGAGTCTTCGGGAGAAACAAGTCCTGAGCGCGCAGTCGCACGTGGAGTCGAACGGGCGGGTATGAATGGTGTTCATCGCTTGGCCAAGCGCAGCCTGGACCTCCTGGTTTCCGTTGGCTCGCTCACCCTACTCGCGCCGCTGTTGTTGGTGATCGCAGCCGCCATCCGGCTCACCTCTCCCGGCCCGGTCCTCTTCCGGCAGATGCGCCTGGGCTTGAACGGAGCTCCCTTCGAGATCTTCAAATTTCGCACCATGATCGTGGACGCGCCGGACATCCGCAATCCGGATGGTTCCACCTTTAATTCGAACTCCGATCCCCGGGTCACTCCCATCGGTGCTTTTCTGCGCCAGACCAGTCTGGATGAGGTTCCCCAGTTTTTGAATGTTCTGCGGGGGGAGATGACCCTGGTGGGTCCACGCCCTGACCTGACTGATCAGCTTAAATATTATTCTGAAGAAGAGCACCAGCGGCTCACCGTGAAACCGGGCGTTACTGGGCTAGCCCAGATCAGCGGTAGAAACTCGATCGCGTGGCAAGACCGCAAACGGCTGGACATCCGGTATGTTCGCGAGCAGAACTTCTGGCTGGATATCCGAGTCTTGTTGCGCACCATCCCCTACGTCTGTTTTCGCAAGGGTGTTTTCGTGCCGCCACCCAGGGATTCCCATGAGTGATCTCACCATCAAGCCGGCGCAATTCCCGGCGGTTGAAGAACTCTGCCGGGAGTATCTGTTCAAGCCTTTTCGCCACCAGGGAGTGGACCGGGCGCGCCTCGATCTTCTCTTTCAGGGACGCGTCCGCAACGCCCTCGCCGCCACCGGGGCTCGAGGCTGGATGGCGATGCGAGGCGATCAGGTGTGTGGTTTGCTGGTGCACAAGGAACTTCCCTGGGACACGGCGCTGCTGGGAGTCAATGCCGGTCGAGTGGATCTCCTGTTGGCGACGGGGACGCTCCGCGAACAGGCCGCGATCAAGGCGACCCTGCTCCGCCACATCGTCCGCGGCGCCGAACCGCCTGGCATCCGGCACCTCAGTTGCCGGATTGATGCCGAAGATATTTCGAGTGTCCACGCTTTGGAAGCTAGTGGGTACGCTCTGATGGACGGGATCAATACCTTTACCATCGAGACACACTTGCGCGATGCTGACGTCAACGCCGAACACTTTTCCATTCGCCTGGGGAATGAAAGCGATGCGGGAACTGCAGCCGCCCTCGGCCGGACCGCGTTTACGGTTGACCGGTTTCACAACGATCCCGAGGTTGCGCAGGATAAGGCCGATAACCTCTATGCCGAATGGGTACGCAATTCGTTTTCGGGAAAAGCCGCACAGGGTACGGTCGTGGCGGAAGATGCGTCCGGTATGCTCGGATTTGTCACCTGCCAACTGCAAGCTGACACTACCCCGGTCTTGGGTTTTCCGGTCGGTACCATCGGCCTGGTGGCGACCAAGGCAGAGGCCCGAGGGAGGGGTGTGGGCCGCAAAATGACTCTGCGGGCGTTGGCTTGGCTTGAAGCCCAGGGCTGCGCCATGACGGAGGTGGGCACGCAGATGGCAAATATCCCGGCCGCCCGCTTATATGAGGCTTGCGGCTTCCGTCTGGCATCCTCCAGCCTCAGCTTTCGTGCTTGGCTCGGATCCGGGGGCTGCGGGTTGCCAGGACTTGATTAGGATTTATACTCAGTAGCAGAAGGCGCTGTACCCATGAAGACTTCGCTGGAGGCAAAAAAGATCCGAAGCACATTCCTGCCTTTCTCCCCTCCGCTTGTCGAAGAAGAAGAGATTGCCGCAGTTGTGGCAACGCTCAAGTCCGATTGGATCTCTACGGGCCCCAAGACGAAGGAGTTTGAGCAGGCGTTCAGGGATGCCTTTGGTGCCCCCAAAGCGCTCGCCCTGAATTCGTGCACGGCCGGGCTCCACGTCGCGCTGGTGACCTTGGGAGTCAAACCGGGCGATGAGGTCATCACCACTCCCCACACTTTTTGCGCAACCTGCAATGTGATCGAGCACGTCGGCGCCACCCCGGTACTGGTGGACGTTGAGCCTGACACGCTGAATATCGATCCGGCGCTCATCGAGGCGGCCATCACTCCGCGGACCAAAGTCATCATGCCCGTGCACTTTGCCGGCCACCCCGTGGAGTTGGACGCCATCCATGCCCTGGCGCAGCGCCACGGTCTGGTGGTGGTGGAAGATGCCGCGCATCCCGTCTCCGCGAAATACAAAGGCCGTTTCATCGGCTCCGGCACGAATCCTGCGGCGTTCAGCTTCTACGCCACCAAGAACATGACCACGGCGGAAGGCGGGATGTTGACCGGGTCACCGGAGTTCATTGACCAGGCCGCCATTGTCAGCCTCCATGGCATGAGCCGGGATGCTTACAATCGCTACAACAAAGGTGGTAGTTGGTTCTACGAAGTCGTGCTGCCCGGCTTCAAGTACAACATGACGGACATCCAGGCCGCCCTCGGATTGGCCCAACTGCGCAAACTCGAACGTTTTCAGTTGCGCCGGCGAGAGATCGTCGCCCTCTACCAGGCCGCCTTCGCCGGCCATCCCGCTCTGACCGTGCCGGTGGAGCGGCCGGAGGTGGAGAGCTCATGGCACCTTTATGTCTTACGCCTCAATCTGGAAGTACTGACCATTGATCGTGATCGTTTCCTGAAAGAGTTGGCGGAACGGAACATCGGATCTTCCGTCCATTACATTCCGATCCATTTGCATCCGTTTTACCGTGACAAGTATGGCTACGTGCCGGAGCATTTCCCTGTGGCTTCCAGCAACTACCATCGGATACTCAGCCTGCCGCTGAACTTGCGCATGACCAATGAGGATGTTGCCGACGTGATCGAAGGCGTTTTCGATATTGTGAAGTCCTATCGCCGATAGCAGTGCATGGTGGTGGAGTGGAGAGACGATTGAAGGAATCCGATACCGTGTTTGCCGAACCCGATCCGGCGGCGCTTTCTCCCCTTGGCCCCGAGGAGTATGAGGCCACGGTCGAAGACCTTGCCGTGGTCTTTTGGGTAAGACGAAAATGGATCCTGAAGTTCTGGGCCGCGGTGGTCTTCGCCGCTTTGATCCTGGCCTTTGCCTGGCCTAGCCTCTACCGCTCAACCACCAAAGTGATGCCTCCGCAACAAGGTCCCAGCGGCGCCAATGCGGCTTTGGCCCAACTCGGTGCTTTAGTCTCCCTGGGCGGCGCCACCCAGAAGAATCCTTCAGACATCTTTGCCGCAACCCTGCAGGTGGATCCGGTCGCGAACTCCCTCATCACCCGGTTCCGCCTGCAAGAGGTCTATAGCGAAAAGCGACTGTCAGACACCCGCAAAGAATTGCGGGACCGCACCGAGATCGCTGTCAGCAAAGAGGGGATCATCTCCATTACCGTGGAGGACCGTGATCCCAAGCGGGCCGCGGACCTGGCCAATGGATATGTGGAGGAACTCAGCCGCCTGACCCAAAGCCTGGCCTTCACCGAGGCTTCCCGCCGCCGCCTTTTCTTTGAAAGCCAGATCGGAAAGGCGAAGGAAGATCTGTTGCAAGCCGAACTCGCATTGAAGAAAACCCAGCAGTCGACCGGACTGATCATGCCGGAAGGACAGGCGAAGGCGATCATCGAATCGATTTCGCAGTTGCGCGGCCAGATCGTGGCGCGCGAAGCCCGCCTCCAGGCTGTCCGCATGTTTGCCACGGCGAATAATCCGGAAAGGCTGCGTTTGGAGCAAGAGCTTGGCTCCTTGCGGAATCAGCTCAACAAAATGGAGGGGAGCCAGAAGCAGAGCCCAGGTAATGTTTTGCTTCCCACCGGCGATGTAGCCGAGGCCGGCTTGGAATATGTCCGGCGCTATCGCGACGTTAAGTACCAGGAGTCACTTTTCGAGGCACTGGCGAAGCAATTCGAGATGGCCAAGATCGATGAAGCCAAGGACGCTCCCTTTATCCAGGTGCTGCAGAAAGCAGCGGAACCGGATTTCCGTTCCTGGCCCAAGCGCGGTCTCATCGTGGCTCTGGGCGCGGGTTTGGGATTATTTTTGGCGTTGTTGGCGGCGTTCGTCGCCGAACGTGGTGAAAGGGTCTGGATGATAGCGGAACGCAGGCAGCGCTGGGCCGCCCGGCTGCGCGCAGACTACCGCTAGTGTTTTAGAAGAAGCTGGGGCGCAATGTAGAATTGGAATACGTTCAGGCTTGCTGCTCGGCTCAACGGATCGCCTTACCTGCCCCGGTGCGATCACGCATTCAACCTTCAATCGAGGATGTAGGATGACGAAGACGGCGCTCATTACCGGCATTACCGGTCAGGATGGTTCCTACCTGGCGGAGTTCCTGATCAGCAAGGGATATGCGGTACACGGCATCATTCGTCGCGCCTCGACCTTCAATACGACGAGGATCTCCCATATTTTTCAGGATCCGCATGTGGACCGTCCGAAACTGACCATCCATTACGGCGACCTCGCCGACGGGACCAACTTGCGGCGCATCCTGGAGAAGGTCCAGCCGGATGAGATCTATAACCTGGGCGCCCAGTCCCACGTACGCGTTTCCTTCGATCTGCCGGAGTACACCGCGGACGTGATCGCCACCGGCACCCTCCGCCTGTTAGAAGCTCTCCGCGACTATATCCAGATCTCCAAGAAATCCGTGCGCTTCTATCAGGCGGGATCATCGGAGATGTTCGGCGCAACCTCCCCCCCGCAGAACGAACTCACTCCGTTCCACCCGCGCAGCCCCTACGCTGTGAGTAAGGTGGCGGCGCATTGGTTCGCGGTGAATTATCGCGAGTCCTACGGCATGTTCATTTCCAATGGGATCCTTTTCAACCATGAATCTCCGCGGCGGGGTGAGACGTTCGTCACCCGCAAGATCACGCGCGCGTTGGGGCGCATCAAGCTGGGATTGCAGGAGAAACTGTTCCTTGGCAACCTGGAAGCCAGGCGCGACTGGGGCTACGCCGGCGATTACGTTGAGGCCATGTGGATGTTGTTGCAGCAAGATCAGCCAGACGATTTTGTCGTCGCGACTGGCGAATCCTACTCGGTCAAGCAATTTCTCGATGCCGCCGCGGAACTGCTGGACCTCGATTGGCATCGTTACGTCGAGATCGATCCCCGTTATTTCCGCCCCGCGGAGGTGGACTACCTCCTGGGTGACCCGACCAAGATCGTTACCGCCATTGGGTGGAAGCCCACCATCTCCTTCCGTGGCCTGGTGGAGATGATGGTCAAAGCTGACCTTCATCTCGCCGGCCAGGAGAAAATCTTGAAGCAATCAGGCCAATCCTAGGGTCTTCCGGAATGCGCTCACTTCAATGAAAATCCTTCTTACGGGCGGTCGGGGAATGCTGGGACGCGGCTTGCTGGCGACCGCCCCCGCGCAGATCGAGATACTGGCGCCCCCCAGTCAGGAACTCGACCTCATGAAGTATCCGGATGTTCTCGCTTACTTGCAACAGCATCCCGTGGATGTCGTCATCCATGCAGCCGCTCGCGTGGGCGGCATCCAGGCGAATATTGAGGACCCAGCGGGATTCCTCTATGAGAATTCTATCGTGAACCTCAACGTCATCCACGCTGCGGCGGAGGTGGGGATCAGCAGGCTGATCAATCTCGGAAGCTCCTGTATGTATCCCCGCGACCATACCAATCCCCTGCGGGAAGAGTATCTACTGGCGGCGCCGCTGGAGCCTACGAATGAGGGCTATGCGTTGGCGAAATTGATCGGCGCCAAGCTTTGCGAATACTACAACCGGCAGCGCGGCACCCACTATAAGACTTTCATCCCCTCGAACCTCTATGGGAGGTTTGACCACTTCGATCCCCGGCGCAGCCATCTGGTCCCAGCGGTTCTGTTGAAGCTCCATCAGGCCAAGCTTTCCGATGCACCGGAAGTGGTTCTGTGGGGAGACGGAAGCGCCCGGCGCGAGTTCCTGTTTGCCGACGATCTTTGCCGGTTCATCTGGGATAGTCTGGATCGGTTGGCCGCCCTGCCCACGTACCTGAACCTGGGGTACGGCACTGACTTTTCTGTCTTGGACTATTATCAAAGAGGAAAGAAGGTCGTCGGATACAGGGGCGACTTTGTGTTTGACCTCACTAAGCCGGTGGGCATGAACCGAAAACTGCTGGATTCCAGCAAAGCCACCGCCCTGGGCTGGCGTCCGCTCACCGATCTCGAGACGGGAATGACCCAGGCGTACAACTACTATCTGTCGACACAGTCGGAGTCTTGTTCATGAAATACCTTTTGTCTGCTAACACGTGGGACGATGCCGAGTTGCAGGCTATCTACGATGTCTGCAAGTCTGGACGCTATACGATGGGCGCCAAGGTGCGTGAATTCGAGCTGGAGTTCGCGCGTTTTTTCGGCAGCAAATACGCCGTAATGGTGAACTCCGGTTCCTCCGCCAATCTGCTCGCGGTAGCCGCCCAATTCTATCGGCAAAAGAACCCCCTCCGCCCCGGCGACGAAGTCATCGTCCCCGCCGTCTCTTGGAGCACCACTTACTATCCCTTGTTCCAGTACGGATTGCGGTTGCGCTTTGTGGACATAGACATCGATTCGCTGAATCTGGATCTGGACCAGGTAGAGGCCGCCATCACTCCCCAGACGCGGGCCATCTTCGCCGTCAACCTACTGGGCGCTCCCAATGACTTTACCCGTTTGCGCGACATCTGCCGGCGCCACGGTTTGCTCCTCCTCGAAGACAACTGCGAGTCCATGGGGGCGAAGTTTGATGGCGTTTTCGCTGGCACCTTTGGGGTTTGTGGGACGTTCAGTACTTTCTTTTCTCATCACATCTGCACCATGGAAGGGGGAGTGGTAGTCACGGATGATGAAGAGATCTATCACATCCTGGTATCCCTCCGGGCACACGGATGGACGCGCGAGCTGCCTGACCAGAATCACGTCTTCAATAAAAGCCTGGACTCGTTCACGGACCTGTACCGGTTTGTCTTGCCGGGCTACAACCTTCGCCCCTTGGAGATGTCCGGCGCGGTGGGCCTGCAACAACTGCAAAAGCTCGACGGGTTCCTGCAAACCCGACGCCGGAACGCCGAACATCTGCGGGCCAAACTGGCCCACGTCGAAGGTATCCGTTTGCAGAAACAGATCGGCGAGGGCTCCTGGTTCGCATTCTCTTTCGTGTTGGAGGGAAGGTTGAAAGGTCGGCGGCCGGAGGTGATCCAGGAGCTCACGCGGGTGGGTGTGGAGACGCGCCCTATCGTGGCCGGGAATTTTGCCAAGAATCCGGTGCTGCGCTACTTCCAGTATTCAATCCACGGCGACCTTCCCCATGCGAACGCGATTGATTCCGATGGCTTCTACATAGGCAATCACCATGTTGACCTGCGGCTACAGATCGACGAAGCAGCCAGCGTGCTGCTCAACTGCACGCAGCAACCTGTCGCCAGCGGATGCAAATAGAAGGCCTATGGACCAGAGTCTTACTATCGTTGTGAACAGCACGGACAGTTATGAGGATTCATGGTTTCCGTTTTTTACTTTGTTCAAGAAATTCTGGCCTGACTGTCCCTATCCCATCGTTCTCAGCAGCGAGACGAAGATTTTCTCTTACCCCGGTCTGGACATTCGCTCGCTGCGCTTCGGCGCGGGCGACGACGGCCGGCGTCTGACCTGGAGCGAAGGCGTCCTGCGCTGCCTGGCGGAGATCGATACCAAATACATCCTGTGGACGCTGGAAGACCTCTTTTTGACTGGGCCGGTGGACACGGCGCGCTTGCAGTCTTTGGTCGCCACGATGGCGAAGCAGGATTTCACTCATATCAGTCTCACCCCCACCAGCAAACCCTCGGCCTATCTGCCGAGCGCGGAAGCGGGACTATGGCGCATCGCCCAGGACCATCGCTACCGCATCTCGCTACTGAATGGACTTTGGCATACGCAGCGTTTTATGAAGTATATGCGGCCCCATGAGAACCCCTGGCAACTGGAAATACTCGGGTCACGCCGTGCTCACAAGGTCCCCGATTCTTTCTATTGCGTCGCCAGTCCCGACAAGACCGATGCCGCCACTTGGCCCATGCCCTACCTAGTCACGGGTATTACCAAAGGGAAGTGGAATCCGGCCGTGGTACCGCTCTTGCAAAAGCACGGCATTTCCATGGATTTTTCGCGCCGCGGTTTTCATCGGGATCCCCCAGCCCTGATACGCAGGGCCCAGTTGGCGATGAAGCTGTTGCAGAACTTTGGCGCGCTGATCTCCAGCTCCCGCAAGCCCGCTCTAAAAGCGGCGTCGCGGTCGGTAGGTAAGTTGAAATGAAGTAAGCACATTGGTGCGCGGCGCCGCTGTAAGGATGGGAAATCGCCACCGCTCCACCTGCAGCGTGGCCAACAGCGAAAGTTGCTGACCAAAGTTCCGTTCATTGGCTACGGTCAGCGCATCCGTACTGCCGCCGCCACTGAAGAATTGCGGGCTTACCTTGGTCTTGCGATAGGTGAACCGCAACTGGTTTTCGGGAGAGAACCAATACGTGCTGCGGAGTTTGTACCCGCTCCCTTGCCGCCCCACCGGATGTGCCTGGATCTTTGCGTTGTTGGTATACCCGCTCAGGATC
>JBKKBM010000270.1:0-13078 GCA_046714215.1 Terriglobales bacterium
CTGCCAGGTGGCTTCCGCGATCTTGTGCATGATGTCGCGGGCGCGGTACTGGTTCATGTTGGAGCCGTCTTTGACTTTCTTCGTCCAGAACTCGCCGTCTTTTTCCACGGCAGCCATGAACTCGTTGGTCACGCGCACGGAGTTGTTGGCGTTCTGGAAGAAGATGGAGCTGTAGGCTTCTGAATCCGGCGAAGAGCCGTCATAGCCGGCCTGCATCAGCGTCCAGGCCTTGGCCTCTTCCTTCATCTTGCAGTCGATAAAGTCGAGGATGTCCGGGTGCTCGACGTTGAGGATCACCATCTTGGCGGCGCGGCGGGTCTTGCCGCCGGACTTGATGACGCCTGCAAAGGCGTCGAATCCGCGCATGAAGCTGAGCGGGCCGCTGGCGGTGCCGCCGCCGGAGAGCGCTTCGGTGCTGGAGCGCAGCGGCGAGAGATTGGTGCCGGTGCCGCTGCCCCACTTGAAGAGCATGCCCTCGGTCTTGGCCAGGGTGAGGATGCTGTCTAGCGAATCTTTCACCGCGTTGATGAAGCAGGCGGAGCACTGCGGATTCTTGTAGCCGGTCACGCCGAACCGGACCAGGTTGGCGGCGCGGTCCCAATGCCAGTTCTGCGCGTCGGAGTTGGGTTCCAGCTGGTCGCAGCCCACGTTGAACCACACGGGAGAATTGAACGCCATCTTCTGCTGGACGAGCAGGTGGACCAGCTCCTCGTGGAAGGTGGTGGCATCGTCAGCGGAGCGGAAGTAGCCCTGGGCGCGGCCCCATCCGGAGATGGTGTCCGCCACGCGGCTGATGAGCGCGCGCACGCCGGATTCGCGCTCGGGTGTGCCCATCTGTCCGTGGAGATATTTGCTGGCCACGATGTTGGTGGCCGTCATCGACCAATCTTTGGGGACTTCCACACCCTTCTGCGCGAAGAGCTTTTTGCGGCTGGCGTCGGTGAGGGACGCGGTCCGCTGCTCCCACTCCACTTGGTCATACGCGGATTGCGTGGGCTTGGTGAAATACCGTTTGAAGGTGAGTCCAGGGGCCTTACGCTTGGAAGGGCTGGTGGTCGCGGTGTCGGCCGGGGTGGTGGTCTGGGGTTTGGACTCGATCTTCACTCTATATTCCGCCATGGGTACTACTCCTACATTTAGATAGTGTTCTCGCTCGTCGCGGTGCTGCTTAAGCCGTTTTTAAAGCTGGCAAAGTAAGGGCTCCGTATTGCGCGAGCCCCTACGTGCCGGTCTATGCAGCTTGGCAGGGAACTGAGCCAAGCCGGTTTTAGGTTGCTGGTTTGCCCGCCCGCCACCCCTAAAGATGATGGCCTTGCAGCTCTGCTGCTAGGTTTCAAGATCGGGGCGGTAGTTTCTTAGGTCACCGCGTTGTTTGTGTTCCAGGCTCCGCGACCGCGTCGCTTTGCCATGTTCTGCCTTCAGTCACCTCTGGCTGAAGGCTGGGAAAGATTGAAATTCAGTGAATGTTCCGTGAATTTCAACCTCAGTGGAAGGCGACTTTACGCCTGTATGTTGTGCGTGTCAAGACCTTCCTACTAGATATTGTGTAGTTATTGTATCAAAGTTAACATCGCTGGTTCCTCTTGAAAACACGGGATTTAGGAGTTAGCGGCAACGAAAACTGGGAGTGGCGTGAACCAAATCAGTCAAAAAAACTGTGCAAAAGGGAAGAATTTATTGCGAGGACGAGGCGGCTTGCCGCAGAGTCCTTGAATAAATGACTCTAGGCTCTACCGGAGCTGCGGTCAATTACCCAAAACAGGTGCAGCGGTGTGGAAAGCGCGGAAAAGACGGGACTTATTTGTTAGAGGGATCACCACAAGTTCGAAGGATCCCCCAAGTTTGTCTTTCCGAGGCCAGCGAGGGACCTGCTTTTCGAACTGCAATAAAGTAAGGACGCGCTCCCGCGCGTCCTTTCCTGCTCAGCACTCAGCCTTTCACGCACACCACCTGTTTCAGCGTGTGCACGATCTCGACCAGGTCGTCCTGGGCGGCCATGACCGCCGAGATGGGCTTGTAGGCCCCGGGAGTCTCGTCGATCACATCCGCATCTTTACGACACTCGACGCCGGCGGTCGCGGCCGCGTGGTCCTCGAGAGTGAAGGTACGCTTGGCCTGACCGCGCGACATCGCGCGTCCCGCTCCGTGGCTGCAGCTCATGAAGCTTTCAGGATTACCCTTGCCGCGGACGATGAACGACTGCACCCCCATGCTGCCGGGGATGATGCCCATGTCGCCCTCGCGAGCCCGGACCGCGCCCTTACGGGTCACCATCACGTTCTCACCGAAGTGGTTCTCCCACGCCACGTAGTTGTGGTGGCAGTTGACCGCCTGCACGGTGGCGTCGAAGGCGGGAACGGCCCCCGACTCACGCACCGCGCTCACGATGGCCGCTTGCCTCCTCTGTACCCGTTTCTCCCTCCCTGGACAGCGCTGCCCGCCGCCGATAAGATGGGAACAGCCACCCACAGCTCCACGCCCGGGTGGCGATTCTGTTTTGGGCGGTTCCAGACCTTACGGTCCGGGGCCGCTTTACTTTTTGGAGGAAGTTTTGGGCGAGAAGCTGAGATTCGGTTGCGATGCATGCGATGCAGAAGTATGGAGCTTCGTCGAGAAGTTTGAGCGCTGCGAACTGGAGTTGGCGGAGTTCGATCATGCTGACCATCTGGCGGTGGGGATGGCGTATTTGTCGGCAGCAGGTTTTGCCGAGGCCCTTGCGCGGATGCGGACATCACTCCAGCGCTTCAGCGCTCACCATGGCAAGCCATATCAGGAGACATATCACGAGACCATCACTCGCTTCTGGCTGATGAAGTTGGCGGAAGTCAGCGGTCCATCGCTGTGGGAACGGGTGAACCGTGCGGTGGAAACGCTCGGCAACAAGGATTTGATCTTTGACTTCTATGATCGCGAGACGTTGATGAGCGCGGCGGCGCGAAACCAGTGGGTATTCCCTCAGCGGCTAAAGCCGATTCCTGTCCCGGCTCGGCGGCACGACTGAAGTCATGCCCTTCCCAGCTCGGCGACGGGTTCGGGATGTCCGCCGCGGGCGCGGGATGACAAAAGCAGATTGTTGTACATGGTTCGCCGGGGCGAAGGTAGAATTCCGGCATGAGTAAGCCGAGGCAGCCATGCTAATCCCGTCGATCGACCTGATGGGCGGAAAGATCGTCGCCATGGTGCAGGGCGAGAAGCACGCCCTGGACTTCACCGACTTCGAGCCGTGGATCAAGAAGTTTGAGAAGTATCCCATGGTGCAGGTGGTTGACCTGGATGCGGCCATGCGGCAGGGGTCGAATCGCGCCATCGTGGACCAGCTCTGCCAACGCCTGCACTGCCAGGTGGGAGGCGGCATTTCCTCGGTGGAGATCGCGAAAGAAGTGCTGGGCGCGGGCGCGATGCGGGTGATTATTGGCTCCGCGCTGTTCGACGGCAACCGCGTGAACACCGAGTTTGCGGCCAAGTTGGCGCAGGAGATCGGCGTGAAGAAGCTGGTGTTCTCCGTCGACGCCAAAGGCGGCAAGATCGCCGTCAGCGGGTGGAAGATCTCCCTGGCCATCACCGCGGTGGATGCGATGAAAGAGCTCGAGCCCTACTGCACCGCGTTCCTCTACACCCACATCGACACGGAGGGAATGTTGGTGGGATTTCCGACGATGACGGCGCGCGAACTGCGGGCGGCCACGAAGAAGCAGCTTATTCTGGCGGGCGGAATTCGCTCACTGGATGAAGTGGCGGAATTCGATGCCATGGATGCCGATGCGGTAGTGGGCATGGCCATCTATTCGGGCGTGATGGAAGCGTAGGAATTGGTAATCGGGTAATTTGCTACAGGTTTCACCGGGGAAGAAGGGGTGCGAACTCAGTCGCGCCTCGTTTGCATTTAGGGCCCGTCAATGTGCTCCAGCAAAGGCGAAGATGATGTTCGAGGGTAGGGTTCCCTCGTCGGTGCTTGCTGCCGCTCGCACCTCGCTCGGGATGACCCAATAAGACCAAGGGCAAAGACTAATCGTGATGCTGTTCGTGCAGCGCGGGGAGGACTTCCTCGGTGGCCGCACGTTTGCGCGAGGCGCGTCGCTGGCCTAAGCCGGCGAACCAATTCTGGAAGCGCTCCAGATACACATAGAAGACGGGCGTGATGTAGAGCGTGAGGATCTGGGAGAGGATGAGGCCGCCGACCACGGCCAATCCCAGCGACCGGCGGGAATCGGCATTCTCGCCAATGCCGAGCGCGATAGGCAGCGTGCCCATGAGCGCGGCCATGGTGGTCATCATGATGGGGCGAAAGCGGACGAGGGCGCCTTCGAAGATGGCGTCTTCGGCGGATTTGCCTTCGTTGCGCTGGGCGTCGAGCGCGAAGTCGATCATCATGATGGCGTTCTTCTTGACGATACCCACCAGCAGCAGCACGCCAACGAATCCATACAGATTCAACTCGTAGCCAAACAGCATGAGCGTGAGCAGTGCGCCGACGCCGGCGGAGGGCAATCCGGAGAGGATGGTCAACGGGTGGATGAAGCTCTCATACAAGATGCCGAGCACGATGTAGATGACGAAGATGGCCATCACCAGCAACAGGCCGAGGCCTTTGACGGACGATTCGAAAGCCTGTGCCGTGCCGTCAAAGCTGGTGGAGACGGTGGAGGGCAGCGTCTGGCGGGCGGCTTCGGTGACGAGCCCCGTGGCCTGACTGAGAGCGACGCCGGGACGCAGGTTGAAGCTGAGCGTGACGGCGGGAGTCTGTCCCTGGTGGGAGACGGTAAGCGGGCCGATGTCGCGGCGGAGGGTGGCGACCGAGTTCAGCGGGATCAGTTCGCCCTTCGCCGAGCGGACGTAAAGCATGGATAGCGATGCTGGATCGAGCTGGTATTGCGGTTCCAGTTCCATGATCACACGGTACTGGTTGGTGGGCGTGTAAATGGTCGTGACCTGGCGGGAACCGTAGGCGGAGTAGAGCGCGTCTTCGATCTGGAAGCTGGTGACACCGAGCGCAGAGGCCTTGTCGCGATCGATCTCGACGTTGATCTGGGGATTGTTGATCTGCAGGTCGCTGGTGACGTCCTGCAGTTCAGGGATCTCGCGCAGCTTGGCTTCGAGCAGGGGCGCAGCCGCATAGAGTTCGTCCGTATCCGGCGACTGGAGCGTGAACTGGTAGAGACCTTTGGACTGACGGCCGCCCAGATTGATGGAAGGCGGAACCTGCAAGAAGGTGTTGATGCCGGTTACCTGGCCCATGCGCGGGCGCAATTCCTGAACGACTTGGTCAGCGGTGATGCCCCGCGCAGCAGGGTCCTTCCAACTGCCGCGTTCGTGGGCGGGTTTCAAGCGGATGAGGAAGCGCCCGTTGTTGCCGGCGGAAGTGACACCGCCACCTCCCACGCTGTTCATGTACTTGGCGACGGCCGGGTGCGAGCCGATGATCTCCGCTAATTGCCCATGTTTGATCACCATCTCCGGGAATGACACGCCCTGTTGTGCCTCGGTAGTAGCCCGGATGATGCCAGTGTCTTCGGTGGGCAGGAACCCTTTGGGAATGCCTTCGGTGATGACTTTGGGTGTGCCCTTGGGCAGCACGCGATTCACGAAAGAGGGCAAGCCGGCAAAGAGCACAAACGTGAGCACCAGGACCACGGTGGAGACAACGACGGTGGCCGGCTTGTGGTGCAGCACGGTGCGCAGGGTGGATTCATAGAGACCGCGCATACGGTCGAAAAATATTTCTGTACTGCGGTAGAAGCGGCCATGCTCTTCGCGGCCGGTGTGGCGGAGGAAACGAGAGCAGAGCATGGGCGTGAGGGTGAGGGAAACGAAGCCGGAAACGAGGATGGCCACGCCGATGGTGATGGCGAATTCGTTGAGCAGTCGTCCGATGATGCCGCCCATGAAGATGACGGGCAGAAAGACGGCGGCCAGCGAGATGGTCATGGAGAGGATGGTGAAGCCGATCTCTTTAGCGCCGTCGAGGGCGGCGCGATACGGGGTTTTGCCCATCTCCATGTGGCGGACGATGTTCTCCAGCATGACGATGGCGTCGTCCACCACGAAACCGACGGACAGGGTAAGCGCCATGAGGGAGAGGTTGTCCACGCTGAAGCCCAGCAGGTGCATGACGGAGAAGGTGCCTACGATGGACATGGGCAGCGCCAGGCTGGGGATGATGGTGGCGGAGATGTTGCGTAAGAAGAGGAAGATGACCATCACCACCAGGGCGATGGAGAGGAGGAGCGTGAACTTCACCTCGTTGACGGAATCGCGGATGGAGGTGGAGCGGTCAAAGAGAATGTCGAGCGAGACGGAGGCGGGGATCTGGTTGCGCAGCACGTCGAGCTGCTTTTTGACGTGGTCCACCACTTCCACGGTGTTGGTGCCAGGCTGGCGCTGCACGGCGAGGACGATGGCGCGGTCGGACTTGAACCAAGTGGCGACGCGGTTGTTCTCTACGCTGTTCGTGACCTTGCCGAGCTCATCGAGACGCACGGGAGCACCGTTACGGTAAGCAACGATGAGGGGGCTGAACTCTTCAGCGCTCTTGAGTTGACCGCTGGCCAGGATAGTGTAGGCGCGATGCTGGCCGAAGAGGGTCCCGGTGGGCATGTTGACGTTGCCCTGACGGATGGCCTGGGTGACTTCGTCGATGCCGATCTTGCGCGTGGCCATGGCGCGGGGGTCGAGCTGCAAACGGACAGCATACTTCTGGCCGCCGAAGACCTGGACCTGGGCCACGCCGGTGACGGTGGAGATGCGCTGGGCGATCACGGTCTGAGCGTATTCATCCACTTGGGAGAGTTGCAGGGTGGGCGAGCTCATGGCGATGAAGATCACCGGTGAATCGGCGGGGTTCACCTTTTGATACGAGGGGGGCGCGGGCATGTCTGCGGGCAGATCACGCGCAGTCTTGGCGATGGCGGCCTGTACGTCTTGCGCGGCGGCGTCGATATCACGCTCCAAGTTGAATTGGAGAGTGATGGATGTACTGCCCAACGCGTTGATCGAGGTCATGTTGTCGATGCCCGCGATGGTGGAGAACTGTTTCTCCAACGGCGTAGCCACGGCGCTGGCCATGGTCTCGGGACTGGCGCCGGGGACGTTGGCGTTCACCTGAATGGTGGGGAAATCGACGTTGGGCAGGTCGCTTACGGGAAGAACGCGATAGGAGAATATTCCGAAGATGAGGATCGCCGTCATCACCAGGGTGGTGGCGATGGGACGCTCGATAAAAGTCTCAGAGATCTTCATGAGCCGCCCCCCGGATTGGCAGATTTCGTGGCCGGTTTGCCGGTGGAGGGCCCGCCTGGCTCGGTGCCCGGGGTTCCAGTGGGGGCCGCGCCCGTGGGCGCTTGCTTCATCTCCACCTTGGCCCCGCGGACGAGCCGGAGTTGACCATCCGTCACCACGCGTTCGCCCGGCTGCAGCCCGGAGGAGATAACGGTCTCATTGCCGACGCTCCGCTTCACGACCACCGTGCGCATGTCCGCCGTGTTGTCGGCGGCGACCACGAAGACGTAAGCGCCTTTTTGTCCGGTCTGCACCGCTCGGGAAGGCACCACAATGGCGTTGGGTTCCACGCTCAGGGTAAGCACCACGTCGACAAATTGTCCCGGCCACAGGCTGCGGTCGCGGTTGGGGAAGGTGCCCTTCAGCTTGATGGTGCCGGTCTCGGGATCGACGTTGTTGTCAATGAAAGTAAGTTCACCTGCGGAGGCGAGCACAGCTCCCGCTGCGCGGGTGGGGTCGCCTTCGCGGGTCACGGCTTCCATGCGCAAAGTGCGTGCCGCCATGTACCGCTTAACTTCGGCCAACTGCTGCTCGGGGATAGCGAACTGCACCTTCACCGGCGCCACCTGATTGATGGTGACCAGGTTGATGTCATTGGCCTTCACGATGTTGCCGCGGTCGACGTCGAGGTTGCCGGTGCGTCCGGAGATAGGCGCCGTGATGCGGGTGTATTGGAGTTGCAGGCGCGCATATTCAACGGCGGCGCGGTTGGCGATTACCGTAGCGTCAAGGGCGTCGGCGTTGGCGACGAACTGATCGTACTGCTGCTGCGCCACCACGCCTTCCTGCAACAGGCCGGCATAGCGCTCCGCCTGCACCCGGGCGTTCTTGGCCTGCGCTTGATCGCGGCTGAGTGTGCCTTCCACGCGGGCCAGCTCCGCCTTCAACTGGCGCTGGTCGAGGGTGAAGAGCAGGTCGCCCTGCTTCACATCTTCGCCTTCGCGGAAATGTACCCCCTGCAATTCGCCGCTGATCTGCGATTTCACGCCGACCGTCTGGAAGGCTTCCACATTGCCGATGGCCCGCAAAGTGATGGGCACATCCTTTTGCGTGACCGTGCCGAGGGTGACGGGGACGGAAGGCGCCGGGCCTTGGGCGGCGGTCTTTTCCGTCTGCGCACAGCCGGAAAGGAGAGCCGCGGCGAACAGGAGGGAGATCAGAACGACGAAGCTAGAAATGCGCTGGCGCATCATCAGGAGCGGGTCCCTGCTTTCTCAAGTCTGCTTTCTAATGTCTGGCGGCCCATTATTTGGACGGCGGTTGGGGGGCATGGTGAGCATGGTCTCCATACCCCTTTTTGTCCCTATGTAATCACGGTCGCAGGCGGCTCGCCGCCGGCTAGTCCCTGCACCGTTATAAGGATATCGCGTAACTAGGATAGCGCGGAACTCGGCGAATGGAGGAAAAGACCATGAGAAAAGAAGTCACCGGGAAAAAGTAAAGGGCACGGTCGCTGTGCGAGTCAAGGCTGAAGCCCTGACCTACCAACGCCGTGCCCCGGAAGCGCTAAGCTCCCCGACTTCTATCTCTAAATAATTTAGAGAGTGAAATTGATTGTGATCTGCTCGGTGCTTTCGGCGCCGGGCTCAAACTGCCAGTTCTGGGCCATCTGCGTGGCCGAATTGGCCAGCACCGGATGCCCGCCGAGGACCCGCACATCTTTCACTTTACCGTTGGCAGCCACCGTAAGTTCCAACTTAACCGCCCCGCTCACGCCCATACGCTTGGCCAGCTCAGGATAAGCAGGCGCCACGCGCTTGGTGACTTTGCGTTGGTCGCCGCCCGAAGCGGTTTGACTAAAGGCAACGCCGACCAGGCTTAGAGCTAGGATCGCGGCGATAAATATGCGAGAAACTTTCATCAGGGGAAATCTCCAGAGCGAACGAAATCTTGCTACGAAGGCAAGACTAGCAACCCGTGACGGTTCGCGATAGATAACCAAGGTAATGGTTACTGAATGGTAACCAAGGCAGCGATACGCAAGGAATCAGTAGAAGTCTGAACAGCTGAGGAAGAAGCCGCAGGTAGCGCATTTCAATCTGCAGTTGGAATCCTGGAGGCGGGCGCCGCAGGTGGGACAGTAGACGGAGAGGTCTTCGCCCTGGCGTTCGACGGACGGGGAAGCGTCAGCGGGCACCGTCCGTTTTTCGTCGTTCATGAGGAAAATCTCATCGAAGTCACTTTAGCACGGGTTTTATGAACCTGGCCGACCACCGTTCGGGGTAACGAAAAACTTGTTATCCTGAAGGTTCCATTCGTGGACGAATTTCTCACAGGAGGCGATATGCAACGAACCGGCAGCGCAGTATGGAAAGGCGGGTTGAAAGATGGCAAGGGGACCGTCTCCACCCAGAGCGGAGTATTGAAAGAGACGCAGTACAGTTTCAGCACTCGCTTTGAGAACGGAGTGGGGACGAATCCGGAAGAACTGATCGCGGCAGCCCATGCAGGTTGTTTCTCCATGGCGCTCAGCGGCCAACTAGGCGAGGGCAAGATGACCGCCGAGAGCATCAACACCACCGCCACCGTGACCATGGAGAAGACGGAAGCCGGCTTTACCGTGACTAAAGTGCACCTCGACGTGACGGCTAAGATCCCGGGCGCAGACCCATCAGCGTTTGCCACGGCGGCGAATAACGCCAAGGCGGGATGTCCGATCTCGCGGCTCTTGAAAGCGGAGATCACGATGGATGCAAAGCTGGCGTAACAGATTTTGGTTGCCAGAAAGCAGAAGCCCACGTCGCAGACGTGGGCTTTTTGTTTTGGTCAGGGTTGAGACCAACGGCGAGGTATCGAACCCTCGTCAACTATGAGTGCGGAGGACGTCGCGGATCTCGCGATTGATGCGAGCAGCGTCGCGGGCGCCGTTGTCGACCATCTCCGCCCATTTTTTGCCGTTCTCGTCGAGCTTCGACTGATTCAGCAGGTAGCAGGCTTGCATGATGGTCTCAATGGCGTTGCTCAGGTCATGGGCGAGCGAACGCAAACTAGTGCTGATCTCGGCGGGAATCTTCGTCTGGGTCGGTTCCATTTTTGGCTGCGGCATCTTTACTCTCTCCACGGATTGCGGGGACAACGATTAGCAGGGAAACACTGATTAGAGGCTCATTATCCTGGGATAGTTGGCCAGATCTCGGCTTTTTCTTACATAATCATCTCTACCCTAAAATTATTGCCGCCATTCGGCTGCTCGCAGATGAGCCATTAAAACTAGGGCCTTAGTACCCTCGCCAATCTCCCTTCCGTACCCATTTGGGCCGAAATTCCCAGCAGTAGCGCCTTCGTCCCAGTGGGTCAGTGCCCCCCCCGCCCTATCTCAGGTGGTCGGGGGTAATAGGTGTCCTTAGATGGTAGTACTAAGGTCTTTGGAGTAATCGCCATCGGCCCCCATAGAACTAGTATGCCCTCCTTAATACGAACCTCCATTCGCCTGATACCAAAGAGTCACGCTCCATCGGGGGAATGGTTGGAGGGTAGATGCGCTACGCTGCACTCATATCGTTTCTGCTGTTGAGCCTGCCGATGAGTGTTTGGGCAGGGAAGACGGTGATTCCCACTACTACCTTGGCCGCTGAAACGGGCAACAACACCAGCGGCGTCTCCACGTTCACCACCCAGAGCAACGGAAACATCGCGCCCCGCAACGTGAGTAAGGCGCCAGTACGCGACCTGATGTATCCCGGATCCACGACGAAAATGTATGCGCACTTCATGCCCTGGTTCGGCAACACGAATCACATGAACGTAGGTTACCGGTCTGACGATCCGGCGCAGGTGCAGAAGCAGGTGACGGACATGCTCTCTCGCGGGATCGAAGGCGCCATCATCAACTGGTATGGGCCGACGTTCGCGCTGGAGAACGCGACCAGCTTTGCCCTGATGCGGGAGGCGGAGACGCGCGGCGGCCAGTTCACCTTCGCGGTGATGGAAGACGGCGGAGCGCTTAAGCAATGCAGCATCACCGTGGGTTGCGACGTGACCCAGAAGCTGATCAACGATCTGAATTACGCGAACGCCAATTTTCAGCAGTCGCCCGCCTATATGCGGCTGAACGGACGCCCGCTGGTCTTCTTTTTCGGCGTTGAATACTACGCCGTGGACTGGAACCGGGTGCGTACGAATGTGTTGGGCAATCCGCTGCTGGTGCAGCGCAACGCGGGAGCTTACACGGCGTCGCAGATGAATGGCGCCTACGGCTGGGTAGCGCCGGAGACGGTGAGCGCCACCGATCCGATGGGCATGGGCTACGTTGATTTCTTTTACGGCAAGGCGGCGCTGTATCCCAGCCAACTGACCTACGGCAGCGCCTATCCGGGATTCAATGACACGTTGGCTCCCTGGGGAGCGGGCCGTATCATCGGGCAGCAATGCGGTCAAGCCTGGTTGGCGACCATCGCCCGCGCCGGACAGTTCTACTCCGCCGGCAACCAGCTTCCGTTCATGCAACTGGTGACCTGGAACGATTATGAAGAAGGCACGGAGATCGAGACCGGCATCGAGAACTGCGTCTCCGTGAGCGCGGCGATAAGCGGCACCCGGCTGAACTGGACGCTCACCGGCGCTGAGAACACCCTCTCTCACTTCACCGTGTTCGTCAGCGCGGACGGCGCGACCCTGATGCCGCTGGCGGAGTTGCCGGCCAGCAGCCGCAGCCTGGAGATCGGCTCCTTTGACTTCAACCCCGGCAGCTACACCCTGTATGTGAAGGCAGTAGGGAAGCCGTCGCTGACGAACAAAATGTCTGGCGCGGCCAGTTTCACCGTGCAGGCTGTGCAGGCGGTGACCGTAGCCACACCCTTCGACGGCGCCACAGTGACTTCACCGGTGCGCATTGCCGCGTCCGCGACCTCGGGAAATCCTATTACCGCACTCCAGGTGTACATCGATGGCGTGCTGGCGCATCAAGCGAGCGCAGCCACGCTTGACGTGCAGCTCACCATGCTGCCGGGCGCGCGCACCGTGGTAGTGAAGGCGTGGGACGCCGCCGGTGCGAACTTCATGAAGAGCATGACGCTCAACGTGAACGCCAACATGTCACCGGTGGCAGTGCTGGCGGTCACGCCGCTGAAGGCGACCTCACCCGTCACGGTGACGGCCAATGCCGCGGGCTCGTATGATCCGGATGGAACGCTGGCTGCCACCAGCATCGATTTTGGCGATGGCTACGTGGCCAGCGGAGCCAACGCCGCCCACGTTTATAGTTCGCCCGGCACTTACACGGTCAAGGTGACGACTACGGACAACGCCGGTGCCACGGCTACGGCGATGCAGACGGTCACAGTGGCGGCACCGGTGAAATATGTGGTCATCCACGCGCCGGGTACGGGTGCGACGGTCTCGATGAAGCCGCGCGTATCCGCCACGGCCTTCTCCAGCAAAGGTATGCAGGCCATGCAGATCTATGTGGATGGAAAGCTCGTCTATAAGACGCTGGGCAGCGTGCTGGACACTACTATCATCCTCACCAAGGGTGCACATGCGCTGGTGGTGAAGGGATGGGACGTGGCGGGCGAGAGCTTTTACTCGACGGTGAATGTGACGGCGAACTAGCGGCGTGCTTCTGCGGTAAACCTGCACCGGGCCCGACTTCCCGGGTTTGACAGCACGGGCCGCATCTGAAAAAATAATCGAGTAGTTCCTTTCTGACTGCGGCAGAGGTTCTGCCGCGCCTCAATGAGTGCCGAAGTGGCGGAATTGGCAGACGCGCGTGGTTCAGGTCCACGTACTCGCAAGGGTGTGGGGGTTCGAGTCCCTTCTTCGGCACCAAAAGCTTCTATCTAAATGCAAATGAGCGGCTTAAAGG
>JBKKBM010000271.1:0-4015 GCA_046714215.1 Terriglobales bacterium
CATCGACTTCCGCCATGCGGGCGATGGCGCTCTTGGTGATGACCACGTCATTGAGGGCAACGTATTCGCCCAGGACTTCAGTGCCACGCAGGAGGCGGCAGGCCAGCATGGAACGGGGATCGCGCACGGTGGTGCCGGCTTCCAGGGCTTCCAGGGTGGCGTAAAGTTCGTCGAGACGGACTTCCGTAAGGAAGCCAAGCGAGCCCAGATTCACGCCCAGGATGGGGACATCGACATTAGCTACGGCGCGGGCGGCGGCCAGGAGCGTGCCATCACCGCCCAAGACGATGACGAACGCCGGAGCGAGCGCGGCGAACTCAGAGCGCTCGACTGCGGGGTGGCCCTCCAGGTAAACGGCCGTCTGGGGGTCGACGACGACGCGATATCCGCGCTGGGTCAAGCGCGCGACCAGTTCAGGCGCGATGCGCTTGAGCTCTTCCTTGGCCGGCTTGGAGATGATGGCGACGGTCTTTGGTTTAGAAATCGACATAGGAATCAGAAAGGGGCGAACTTCTTAAACTCTACCAGTTCCATGCGCTGTTCGGGCTTGGCCGCGTCCTGCATCATGAGGACGACGCCCTCAGGGGATATCCAGATGACGATGGCTGGGCCCCCGGGGCCGCGGATCTCATAGATACTAGCCGCAAGGCGGGCGGTGCCGACTTCCACCTGGTCCTCACCAATGTAGGTGACGTCGGCATCGAAAGAAGTCAACTGGGGGCCGGTGGGGCTCATGCCCGTCATCTGCACCAGCTTTACCTTGACGAGTTGATCCGGCTTCTTCGGGGCGCGGCGGCCAATGCTGCTCAGCAGCCACGGCGAAGGCAGGAAGAAGTTGTAGGCGCCGGTCATGGGCATGGCGTTCTGCTTGCCGTCGGCGGTACAGCGGAATTCGTTCATCGTCATGGAACATAGGAGCCGCGAGGGCGACAGGTCTGACCCGATGCGGGCCTGCGTGGGATAAAGCCCGGGAGCAAAAGTCAGCAGAACATCAATGACTACCTGGTTGGGATCGTCCGCGCGGGCGGCCTTCCATAGCTCCTCCACTTCATAGCCAGTCTTCGTCTTGTAAAGGGTCCACGGCTCTTCCCATGTGCGCAAAGTGGAATTGGCCTGGGAGCGCAACTCGTAGCGACCTTCAGCGACCTTGGTGCGAAGGGGAGCGGCAGACGCCTTAGCCTTAGCCTTAGCCTTAGCTTTTGCTTTGGCAGAGGCAGTCGGCTTCCGCGCGGGCTTGCGCGTTGGTTTTTGCGCTACCGCACTGGTAGTGAAAAAGACAATCGCCAGAAGACAGGCGGTAAAGCGCTTCGTCTTCATGACGAACTTCCGGGAAAGACGGTGTACAACAGGAATTCGCGGTTCCCTTCCGCGCCCAGGATCGGCGAATCGATCACCTCGATGGAGGCGCCCCCCAAGGTAGTGATGGTGGCGGTGACTTTGGCGACAGCGGCGAGTTGGGCGGCCTCATCGCGGACAATGCCCCCTTTGCCGATGGCCTCGCGTCCGGCTTCGAATTGCGGCTTGACGAGCACGATCATCTCCGCGCGGCCCTCGACCAGGCTGGATACCACGGCCGGGAGCACGAGTGTAGCAGAGATAAAAGAGACATCCATGGCGAGAAAATCGACCGGACCGGGAACGTCTTGCGCGCTGAGATAGCGGGCATTGGTGCGTTCGAGCAGGCGGACTCGCGGGTCTTTGCGCAGGTGGGCTTCGAACTGGCCATACCCGGTGTCGACGGCGAAGACGCTGGCCGCGCCGTGCTGCAGCATGCAGTCCGTAAAGCCGCCGGTGGAGGCGCCAATGTCCGCACAAGCTTTTCCATGCAAGTCGATGTGCCAGTGCTCAAGCGCACGTTCGAGCTTGAGGCCGCCCCGGCTGACGTAGGACTGCTCGTCGCCGAGGAGGCGAATGGGCGCGTCGGGATTGACGGTGGCGCCGCTCTTCGCGACCTTCTGTTCATTCACTAGTACGCGCCCGGCAAGGATGAGCGCTTGCGCGCGCTCTCGCGAAGGCACAAGATTGCGCTCCACCAGCAATTTGTCGATGCGGACTTTCGTGGCCACGGGAGCCAGCTTACCAAGCGGATTTGGATTTCACTAATTCAGGTGCAATCCGCTCTAGTCTCCGCCAATGGAAGTTTTCTGTGCCGAAATCCGCGATGGGTGAGACCTTTTTCCACATCTGTGTTGAAAACGAGGTCTATGAAGTCCATCCTGTAGCCATCTCCTGTTCCCGGCCAAGGGCTTTGCGATACAATATCTTTTTCCCAAGGACACTTTATGGCCACTAAGACGAAAGAACGCCCCGCCACGCCCTCCGCGCAGGACACCAAGCAACCGGCGGCGGCCAACGGCGCTCCTCCCATCCCGGCAGAAAAGTTGAAGCAACTTTACACCTTGATGCTGCAGTGCCGCACCATGGAAGAACGCATCCGGGTGCTGTTCAAGCAGGGACGCTTCTCCGGCAACTACTATGCGGCGGTGGGGCAAGAGGCCACGGAAGTCGGGTGCTGCGTTGACCTGCGGAAGACGGACACGATCGCGCCCTCCCATCGTGATTTCATTTCCAACCTTATCAAGGGCACGCCGCTGAACCTGATGATCTCGCAGATCTATGCGCGCAAGACCAGCCCGGACCAGGGACGCTCGTCCCCGGCGCACTGCGGCTACGCGCCGCTGAACATCATCACGCCGGCTTCGACCATCGCGGCGCAATTGAACATCGGCACGGGCGTGGCCCTGGCCAATAAGATGAAGAAGAACGACGACGTAGTGGTCGCGTTCTCCGGCGAAGGCTCCACCAGCCTGGGCTTCTGGCATGAGGCGGTGAATTTTGCCGGTGTGCATCAACTTCCCATCGTGTATGTGATCCAAAACAACCTGTGGGCGGAATCAGTCTCTGTGAAGATGCAGACGCGGGTGGAAGACCTGAGCGTGAAGGCGCAAGCGTACGGCATCCCCGGCATCACGGTGGATGGCAACGACGTGATCGCGGTGTACCGCGTGGCCAGCGAGGCCATCAATCGGGCGCGCAATGGCGGTGGTCCCACGGTGATCGAAGCGAAGACTTATCGCTGGTACGGGCACTCGGAGATCGATCCGGCGAAGTATCGCGATCCGGAAGAGGTGGAGCGGTGGAAGGCGAAAGACCCCATCCCGTTCATGGAGCGCTACCTCGAAAAACATAAGCTGTGGAACGACGAGTTCAAGAAGGGCATCATCGAAGAGTTCACCAAGGTGATGGACGCGGCCGTGGAATTCGCGGAAAAGGCGCCCTTCCCCGAGCCCGAAGAAGCGCTCGACCATGTATTTTCCTTCAGCATCCGCGACCGCGAGTTGAACCGCAAGAGTTGGTCGCCCAACGTTTTGAAATAAGGGACATTGAAATAGGGACAACGAGTAACTATGGCACTTTCCACATACATCGACGGGATCAATGCGGCGCTGGGCGAAGAGATGCGGCGCGACGAGAAGGTCTACATCATCGGCGAAGACGTTGGGGTGATGGGCGGCGCGTTCAAGGCGACCAAGGGCCTGATCGAAGAGTTCGGACCGGAGCGGGTGATCGATTCGCCGCTGGCGGAAGGCATCATCGTGAGCTCATGCATCGGCGCGGCCATGTCCGGGATGCGTCCGGTGGCGGAGATCCAGTTCGTGGACTTCATCACGCCGGCGATGGACGCCATCACCCAACAGGCAGCCAAACTGCGTTATCGCAGCGCGGGCACGCAGACGTGTCCGCTGGTGGTACGCATCTGCTACGGCGGCGGCGTGCAAGGCGGACTCTATCACTCGCAGACGAACACTACGTGGTTCGCGCATGAGCCGGGCCTGCGCGTGCTGTGTCCCAGCACTCCGTATGACGCCAAGGGCATGCTGAAAGCAGCGATCCGCGACGATAATCCTTGCCTCTACTTCGAACACAAGAAACTGTACCGCTCCATCAAGGAAGACCTGCCCGCGGAAGATTACGTCGTCGACCTGAATAAGGCGGTGGTCCGTATCCCCGGCGA
>JBKKBM010000272.1:0-3252 GCA_046714215.1 Terriglobales bacterium
CTGCCGCGACTGCTGCGGTGAGCACGGACACCACCGCAACGGAAACCACCGCGACGGCTCCTGTTGCTACTGAGCAGAACGTCGAGGCGGATTCCGCGCAACTGCCCGAGACGGCGTCTGCTCTGCCGCTGCTCGGACTGCTCGGCTTCGCTTCGATGGGCCTCGGCCTGTTGGCGCGTCGCAAGTAAGCTGTAACTTGTACTTCCCTAAAAGGCCGCTCCGAAAAGGGCGGCCTTTTTTTGCGGGCCCTTTCCCTATTACGGCCTGGCGGCGGATGGCTTGGGCTCGGGCGGAGCTTGCGCCGGCGGGACGCTGACCCGCTGCTGCAGCACGTCCGCGTAGGCGGGGACGTCCTTGCCCAACAGATACTTGTCGAACCAGCCCATGATGTACTGCAACCGCTCCACGCGATGCCACGGCTGGCCCGAGCGCGACAGATCATGCGATTCCCCGGGGAAGCGCACCAGCGCCGTGGGCCGCTTCAGGTACTTCAGCGCGCGGAAGATATGTTCGCCGCCACTGGTGGGCGGCGTCCGATAGTCACTCTCCCCCAGGATGAAGGCGATGGGCGTCTGGATCTTTTCCACGAAAGTGATGGCCGAGCGCCGGCGATAGTCATCCGGATCCTGGAAGGGCGGCGCTTTGAACCATCTCGCCTGGAACAAGGTGAAGTCGGCGGTATACCACCAGGATGTCCAATCTGAAATGTCACGCTGGGAGACGGCCGCGGCAAAGCGGTTGGTCTGGGTGACCGCCCAATTGGTGAGCACGCCGCCTCCGCTGCCGCCGGTGATACCCAACTTTTTCTCGTCGATGTAGCCGCGCTTGATCAGCTCATCAACCCCCGCCATCAGATCCTTGTGGTCGTCGCCGGGATAGTTGTACTGGATGATGTTCCCGAATTCCTGGCCATACGAAGTGCTGCCGCGTGGGTTGGGATACAGCACCACATACCCCTGGGCCGCCATCCACTGGAATTCGTGACTGAAGATGTAGCCGTAGGCGGCGTGCGGACCGCCATGAATGTTCAAGATGAGCGGATACTTTTTCGCCGGGTCAAAGTTCGGCGGCTTCTGCACCCACGTCTGGATCCGCTTGCCGTCGAAGCTCTGGTACCAGATCTCTTCCGGCGGGGCCAGGTTCAAGTCAGCAAAAAGTTTTTGGTTCAAGTCCGTGATGCGCTTTGTACCCGCGGAGGTAAGGGTGTGGAGGTCACCGATGGTGACGGGCGTGGAGATGAGAGCGACGATGGTCTTGCCCCCGTCGCTGCTGGTAAAACGCAGGGTCGCCTGGTCACCTTTGGTGACTTCGACCGGCTTACCGCCGCTGGGGGCAAAACGCCACAGATTGGTGCGGCCTTCCTTGGCCACCACGTCGATGAGACTGGAGCCGTCGTTGCTCCAGATGGGCCGTGTGCTTCCCCCTGCCCGCGGGGGCGCCTGATCGCCGGTGAGTCCACCGCCGATGTCCCAGTCGAAGTCCCCGGTGAGATTCCGGGGTTGCGCGTTGGGCGTGAGATCGATCACGTAAAGATCTGATTGCGAATACGACCGTACGGGTTCATTGGAGGCGCTGCGGAAGGCAAGGCGCTTGCCGTCGGGGCTGAGCGCGGGTGCGCTGATGTCGATGCTGAGGCCCAGCACCTTCACCGGATCGCCTCCGGCGGCGGCCACGGCGTAGAGGTCCGCGCGTGGCGGTTCGTAATAAGGCTCTTCCAGTAGGATGGTGGTGTAGTAGACCCGGGCGCTGTCTCGTGACCAGAAGATGTCGCCTTCCTCGAACTTGCCGCGAGTAAGCTGGCGCGGTTGCGGCTTGTCGTCGCCGTGCGCCGGTACCGCCACCACCCACACGTGCGAGGGACGCTTGGGATCGGTGTATCCCTGATTATCAAAGCGATAGACGGCACGCGTGATCACGCGAACATCACTCTCGCGCTCTTCGGGGCAGGGCTTCGCGGCATCCGGCTTGGCGACACTGGCATTGGCATCGGGCGCGCAGTCTTTGGAACCCACGTCTTTGCGCTTGGCCTTGGCGATGTCTTCGGGCGATGTGCTGCTGAGGAACGCGATCTGCTTGCCGTCGGGTGACCAGACGGGACTGCCGGCGCCCTTGGGCAAGTCAGTGATCGGGAGCGGCTCGCCGCCATTCATCGAAAGCAGATAGAGCTGCGCTGGCTGCGGCTTGCCGTCCTTGTCAACGCTGCGGGTGAACACGAGCCACTTGCCATCCGGTGACCAGCGCGGCAAACCATCGCGCGGGCCGGTGGTTAACCGCAGTGGCGGCTCCCCGCCGGCAAATGGCACTGTCCATAGCGAAGTCTCGTAGCCGTCGCGCTTGGCATTGACTACGACCTTGACGAAGACGACCCGGGCCTGGTCTGCTGAAATCTGGGGATCTCCCACCCATTGAAACTGGAAAATGTCTTTCTCGGTGATGGCGCGCCGGTCAGCGGCGAATGCGGTAAGACTGATCAGAACAAGGATGAGGATGAAAATGTTGCGTCGCATGCAGGCGACCTCCGGGGTAATGGACAGGCGGCACGCAGTATAGCAGTGGGAAGAAAAGATGTGGTGAGCGCGGAAGGAATCGAACCTTCAACCACTCATCAGGGGTATCGACTTCCGGACTTTAGCCCCGGTGCGGCAAGACGTAGCGGTAGACGGCGCAGAAATGCAAGATGCTCCCGGTCAAGACGAACAAGTGCCAGAGGGCGTGCGCGTAACGTGTCTTCGAGGCATAGAAGACAAGTCCGGCGGTGTAGGCGATGCCTCCGGCCAGCAACCACAGAAAGCCTTCCCAGGGCAGGACGTCGAGCAGGGGCCGAATGGCTACGACCGCAAGCCATCCCATCCCCACATAAACGGCGTTGGAAACAACTTCCAGTCGGCCGGTGAAGAAGCCCTTGAAGACGATGCCGCACGCGGCCAGCGTCCACACCACGCCGAAGAGCGACCATCCCCAAACGCCGCGCAGATTCACCAGGGTAAACGGCGTATAGGTGCCGGCGATCAGCAGATAGATGGCCGAGTGGTCGAGGATGCGGAAGACCCGCTTGCATCGCACGCCGGGCAGGGCGTGATAGAGAGTGGAGCAGAGATACAATAACAGCAGGCAGACGCCATAGACGACACAAGCCACGATGTGCCAAGCACTGCCGTCGGTAGCAGCCATGACCACGAGCACGACGAGTCCCACCAGACTCAGCATCGCTCCGATGCCGTGGGTCACACTGTTGGCGATCTCCTCGCCGAG
>JBKKBM010000273.1:0-12370 GCA_046714215.1 Terriglobales bacterium
CGAGTCTCGTCGTAATCGCGTTCGCCCGTCTGATGGATGATGTGCAGGCCGTCGATCTTAGCCAGCGCGGGCAAGGCCGCGCTCACGGCACGATTGATCGCCCGCGATCCCTGACTCCCACCCGTTACCAGCAGAGTCTTTCCCGCCACCTTCGCGGCAGCAGGCTCTGCAGCATCCGCCGGTTGCACAAACGCTGGCTGAAAGAATTCCGTGCGCACCGGCACGCCCGTAACCACGGCTTTGGGAAAATACTGCTTCGTATCTTCGAAGTGCACGGCCACGGCGGACACCCACCGCCCCACCATCTTGTTGACCAGGCCAGGCACCGCGTTCGGTTCAAACGCCAGCGCAGGGATGCCATTCAGCACGGCGGCGATCATCGCGGGGCCGCTGGCGTAGCCGCCTACGCCCACAACCACGTCCGCTTCAAACTCGCTCAGCATGGTGCCTGCGTTGAGCACCGCGCGGGGGAGATCGAACATCGTCTTGGCCCGCGTCATCATGCTCACGTTCTTCAGCGCGCCCACCTGCACCAGTTTCAGGGTGAAGCCCGCCTGCGGCACCAGCTTGTTCTCAATGCCCCGCGCGGTCCCGATGAACAACAGCTCCGCCCCGTAGCGCGATTGCAATTCGCGTCCGATGGCCAGCGCCGGGATCACATGTCCGCCGGTGCCTCCACCGGCTATCACCACTCGCATATTCGCTCAGTCTAATGTTCGCTCAGTCAATCTGTTTGGTGATGTTCAACAGCACGCCCACGCTCGCCAGCGCCACAAATAACGACGACCCGCCATAGGAGATGAACGGCAGCGGGATGCCTTTGGTCGGCACCAGCGCCAGCACCACGCTGATGTTGAAAAATGCCTGCACGCCGATCATCGCCGTGATGCCCACCGCCAGAAAGCGCGCGAATAGGTCAGGCGTGCGCAGCGCTGCGCGGAATCCGCGGAAGCAGAACACCGCGAACAGCGCCACCACCGCCATGCTGCCAACTAATCCGAATTCTTCCGCCGTCACCGCGAAGATGAAATCCGTCTGCGGCTCCGGCAGATAGAACAGCTTCTGCTTCCCTTCCATCAGGCCGATGCCGGTGATGCCGCCCGTGCCCACCGCGATCAACGATTGCACTGTGTGGAATCCGCGGCCCTGCGCGTCGGCGAATGGATCCAGCCACGCCAAGATGCGCGCCTTCCGCCACGGCACTCGCCATATAAGCAGATAGAGCAGCGGGAGCGACGCCAGCAGCGCGTATCCGAAATACCGCATCCGCATCCCCGCCACATACAGCACCGCGATGGTCACCCCGGCGCACATGATGGCCGTGCCCAGGTCGGGCTGCAAAACGATCAGCGTGCAGAAGAGCAGGCTGGGCACCGCCGCCGGCAACAGCGTATTGCGCCAGTCGGTGATCGTCTTCACCCGCGTCTCGAGAAAATATGCCAGAAAGAGGATGATGGCGGGCTTAGCCAGCTCCGAGGGCTGCAGCGAGAATCCGCCAAAACGGATCCAACGATGCACATTGTGCGAGCGGTCGAGAAAAAAAACGGCCACCAGCAGCAGTGTGGTCACGCCTAAGAACGAGAAGACTACAGCCGGATGCTTCAGCCGGCGGTAGTCCACATTCATCATCACCAGCATCGCGCCCAGGCCGGCCAGCGCCCACAGCCCCTGGCGCAGCAGAAAGAAGTATGCCGAGCCAAAGCGCTCATTGGCCATCACCGCGGACGCGCTGAAGATCATCACCAGCCCGATCAACACCAGCACCAGCGTCACGCCGAACAGCCAGCGGTCTACGCTGACGCGCTTAGCCATGCCGCACGCCTCGCCCGCCTGCCGCTGCTGGGTTTCGCACTAAGTTATGGACCAATTCCTTGAACGCCCGCCCGCGATGCTCGTAATTCTGGAATTGGTCAAAGCTCGCGCACGCTGGCGCCAGCAGAATAGTGTCGCCGCTCCGCGCGTTGCCCGTGGCCTGGCGCACCGCCTGCGCCAATGTTTCCGCATGAAAGATCGGTGCCGCTCCTGCGATCTGAGCTTCTATCTTTTCCGCCGCCGCGCCAATGGTGTACACGCCTTTAGCGCGCTTCTCCAGCAGCGGCTTAAGCACGGTGTAATCGCTGCCTTTGTCTTTGCCGCCAAGAATGATGTGGATGTTCGCGGGAAAACTTTCCAGCGCTTTGATGGTCGCATCCACGTTCGTCGCCTTGGAGTCGTTGTAATACGCCACGCCTTCGATGGTCGCCACCAGCTCCAGCCGATGCTCCACCGCTTTGAACTCGCCCACTGCTTTGCGGATCTCAGCGGGCGTGCACCCCGCCAGCATCCCCACGCAGACTGCGGCCAGAACATTCTCCAGATTGTGCTTGCCCTTCAGCGAGATCTCTTCCGTGGGCATGATCTCCGTCTCTTTTCCTTCGCCACTGCGCCAGTAGATGGTCGCCGCCCGAACGAAGCTTCCCTGCTCTGAGCGTTCTTTCGACCCGAACCAGTAGACTTGCGCCTTCAACCTACCCGCCATTTCGACGCAAGTCTTGTCATCGGCATTCAGCGCGGCGAAGTCGTCGCCTGTCTGATTCTCGAAGATGCGCGCCTTAGCCGCGGCATAGGTGGAGAAGTCACCATGACGATCGAGGTGGTCCGGAGTGATATTAAGGATGGCCGCGATCTTCGGACGAAACTTCTCGATGGTCTCCAACTGGAAGCTCGACACCTCCAGCACGCTCCACGCGCCCGCCGCCGACGCCTCGATCAAATCCGTGACCGGCCTCCCGATGTTTCCGCCCACCTGCGTCTGCTTCCCCGCTTTTTCCAGGATCTCACCGCACAGCGACGTGGTCGTCGTCTTTCCATTCGAGCCGGTGATGGCGACGATGTCTCCCCGAAGGAATCGCGCCGCCAGTTCCACTTCCCCGATGATCTTCACGCCCGCGGCCCGCGCCTGCTGCAACTGCGCCGAATCCACTGGCACCCCCGGACTCACCACAATCAGGTCCTGGTCGCGAAATGTCCGCTCGCCGTGCGCGCCCGTCTCTACCACGATGCCTAAGTCGAGCAATGCAGGGATGTCTTTCCCCAACTCGGTTTCAGCCTTCGCATCAGAGACGGTCACTCGCGCTCCGCGAGAGTGCAGATACGTCGCCGCGGAGACGCCCGACTTCCCCAACCCCACCACCAACACGCGTTGGTCTTTAACATCCATCAACGTAGTTTCAGCGTGGTCAGCGCGAACAGGGCAAAGATCAGCGACGCGATCCAGAAGCGCACGATCACCTTCGACTCTGACCAGCCCAGCAATTCAAAATGATGATGCAGCGGCGCCATCTTGAACACTCGCTTCTTGCGCAGCTTATAAGAACCCACCTGGATGATTACTGACAGCGCTTCCAACACGAACACCCCGCCGATGAACGGCAGCAGTAGCTCCTGCTTGATGATTACGGCCACCGTGCCAATGGCGCCGCCCAGCGCCAGCGAGCCCACGTCACCCATGAATATCTCTGCCGGATGCGCGTTGTACCAGAGGAATCCGATGCTCGCTCCCACCATGGTCCCGCAAAAAATAGTCAGCTCCGCCATCTGCGGAATGCGTGGCAGCTCCAGGTACTCCGCAAACACCGCGTGCCCGCTCACATAGGTCAGCACCGTCAGCGCCGTGGCCGCGATCACCGTGCAGCCAATGGCCAGGCCATCCAGCCCGTCGGTCAGGTTCACCGCGTTACTCGACCCCACGATCACCAGCGCCACAAAGCCGATGAAGGGCGTGAAGGCGAGCAGCCAGGTGTAAGGACTGGCTGTCAGCGACGTGATGATCAGGTCAGGGCGGAATTTTTTGAAGAAGGGGACGACCAGATGCGTGGAATATTCGCCGCTCGCCTGCAACATCACCAGGATCACCGCGATCACGATGGCAAACAGGAATTGCAGCATCAGCTTGCTGCGCCCGGTCAATCCCAGGTTGCGCTTGTGCACCACTTTCAGATAATCGTCAGCAAAGCCGATGCCGCCGAACGCGATGGTCGCCAGCACCGCGATCCAAATGAATTTATTGCGCAGGTCCGCCCACAACAGCGTAGGAATGATGATGGAGATCACGATCATCACGCCGCCCATGTGGGCGTGCCCGCTTTTTTCTGGTGGGCCTGCGGCCCTTCTTCGCGGATGTACTGCCCTATCTGGAACTCGCGCAACTTGCGGATCACATACGGCCCCACGATCAGCGCCATGAACAGCGCCGTCAGGCTGGCAAACGCCGTCCGGAACGTCAGGTAGCGGAAGATGCGGAACGGGCTGAAGTATTGAAACAGCTGTTCGTAAAGTAGCCAGTAGAGCAAACTGTGCCTTTCGTCGATCTTAGCCTGCGAGTTTTTCCCGCAGGATCTCAAGCGCCTTTTCCAGTCTTACCCCGCGCGATGCCTTGAACAGCAACGCGTCACCACTGCGGATCTCCGTCGCCAAAAACTCCGCCGCTGCTTCAGGCGTCTCCGCAAACTCGGCGTACAGTCCGACTTTCTCCGCTTCGTCCACCATGTACCGGGCCATGCCTCGGACGCCCAGCAACAAATCCACTTTGCCTTCCATGTAGGCGCCGCACTCGCGATGCAACGCTTCCGCCGCGCGACCCAGCTCCAGCATCTCGCCCGCCACCACTATGCGCCGCCGCGCCGGCAAGCCCACCAGCGTGTCCACCATCGTTTGCAGCGCCGCTGGATTCGAATTGTAGCAATCATTGATGATGGTCGCGCCCGCCAGATAGATCATCTCGCCGCGCTTCTCCGCCGGCTGCAACTCTTCCAGCGCGCGCGCACACTCGGAAGGCGTAAGCCCGTATTGCAGCGCCGTCGCCGTGGCCGCCAGCGCGTTCAGCACGTTGTGCTGCCCCAGCAGCGGCAGCTTCACCCGTTCGCGCGTCCCCTCCACCACCAGTGTGAAACTCGAGCCCTCACTGCCATGGTGGCGCACGTCTTCCCCGCAAACATCGGCGGCCCTGCGGATGCCGAACTGCACCACCTTGCCATGGAAGTCGCGCCCGAACTGCGAAACGTATTCATCGTCCGCATTTAATACTGCCGTCGCTCCCGCATGCAGCCCTTCGATCAGTTCATACTTCGCCCGCGCGATGCCGGCCACGGAGTCGAAGCCTTCCAGGTGCACCGGCGCCACGCACGTCACTACGCCCACGTCCGGCTGGCAGATCTTGGTCAGCGCCGCGATCTCTCCCGGATGCGACATGCCCAACTCGATGACCGCCACTTCCTGCTCCGGCTCCAACCGCAGCAGTTGCAAGGGGAGGCCGAAGTGATTGTTCAGGTTGCCCTGCGACTTCAGCACCCGCTTCCGCTTCCCCAGCAGATGTGCAATGGCTTCCTTCGTGGTGGTCTTCCCCGCCGAGCCGGTCACCGCGATCAGTTGCTTGCCCCACACGCGGCGCGTGGCGAATCCCAGATTCTGCAGCGCGACCAGCGTGTCATCAACTACGAGCAGACTTTTTTTGTCGGCAAAGCGCGCCAGCTCGTCTTTCTTCACCACGGCGGCGGCCGCTCCGGCCTGGAATGCGGCGGCCACGTAATCGTGCCCGTTCAACCGCTCTCCCGTCACCGCGAAGAACAACTCCCCCGGCTGGAGGGTTCGCGAATCAATGCTGAATCCGCTGACTGTTTGCTCCGGCTGAAACTCTCCGCTCGCCCGCACGAACTCCGCGATGCGTGCCAATGAATGTCTCAATGCACGCTCCTGCTGCTCTCGAGCGCCGTGTGGAAGTCGTCGCCATAACCTTGCGCGCGGATGGCCTGTTCCGCCACCTCGACATCGTCGAACGGGACTGACCGGTCGCCGATGACCTGTACTTTTTCGTGGCCTTTGCCCGCGATGAGCACTATGTCGCCCGGCTTCGCCAGCCGTACCGCCAACGCGATCGCCCGCCTGCGGTCGGGCTCCGTGGTGAACTCCGCCTTCGAGCGGCGCAGTCCCTGCACCGCGTCATAGATGATGGCCAGCGGATTCTCCGTGCGCGGATTGTCTGATGTCAGGATCACAAAGTCGCTGCCATCCCCCGCCGCCTGCCCCATCAGCGGACGCTTGGACCGGTCGCGATCGCCGCCACAGCCGAACACCGTGATCACCCGACCCGTCCCGCCGGATTGCGCCACGAATTCTTCGGCTAGCATGGTCAGATTCTGCAGTGCGTCGTCGGTATGGGCGTAGTCCACCACCACCGTGAACGGCTGTCCGCCATGCACCCGCTGGAAGCGGCCCGGCACATGCGCCAGCGTGCGCACAGCCTCCGCGATCTGCGCCAGAGTGCATCCCCGGGCCAGTGCCGCGGCCGCTGCTGCCAGCACGTTATACACATTCACCTTACCCAGCAGCGGCGTGAAGATATCGATCTTGCCTTGTGGCGCTACCAGCAGAAAGCGGGAACCCTCCGCCGTCATCTTCAACTGCTCGGTGTGGAAGTCACCCTCGCGCAGACCGTAGGTCAGCACCTCTGGCGAGAGCCGCTTGGCTACACCCACCAGTTCGCGCCCATGCTCGTCGTCGCGATTCAGCACTGCCACCCGCGGCGGACCAGTGCCGCAACCTTTGAACAGGATCTGCTTCGCGGCAAAATATTCGCCCATGGTCTTGTGATAATCGAGATGGTCGCGCGTGAGGTTGGTGAAGATGGCCACGTCGTATGCGATCCCGTAGATCCGCTCCTGATGCAGCGCGTGCGATGACACTTCCATCACCGCGTCCGTCACCCCGCGTTTCAGTCCATCCGCCAGAAAACGGTTGAGGTCCAGCGATTCCGGCGTAGTGCGCGGCGCATCCACCACCTCGCCTGCCAGCCGGTAGTCGATCGTGCCCACCAGCGCCGTCGTGCGGCCTGCGCCCCGCAACATCGTTTCCACCAGGTACGCGGTAGTGGTCTTGCCGTTCGTTCCCGTCACGCCCACCATCTTCAGCTTCTGCGCGGGATGCCGATAAAGATTGCCACTCATCGCCGCCAGCGCCCGGCGTCCGTGGGTCACTACGGCCCAACCCACACCATCGCGGATCGGTTCTTCGGAGGAGTCAGTCACCACCGCGAACGCTCCCCGTGCGATGGCAGAATCGATGTATTCATTGCCGTCCGTGCTCTCGCCCTTCATCGCTACGAAGCAATCGCCGGTCACGACTTTGCGCGAATCGTATTGCAGGCCAAAGATGTCGGCCTCGCCGGTGATGGAGAGCATTTCCGCGCCGAACAACAGGTCAGAGAATTTCATCGCACCTGATTATAGTGGAGCTTGGTACCGCGTTTTTAGTGCCCCTCTGACCGAAAGGTCATCGTTCAAAATGCACCGCGATACGTGTCCCGGGAGCCACACGTTGTCCTGGCTGCGGCGACTGCGAACGCGCAACTCCTGTCCCGACAACATCAATCTCTACTCCGGCGTCCTGCGCCGCCTCGACCGCAGCCCGTACTGTCTTCCCTAGCAAATGAGGCGCCAAAGGCCCGTTCCCCACCTCCAGGATCACGGTCCCGCTCGACTTCAATTCCGGCGCGGGCAGCGGCCCCTCTGTTTTAGCCGCCTGCGCTTCCGCTCGCGGCATCGGAATAGAGGCCACGCGCTTTTGCGGCTCCGGCCGGAAGGTTGCCGCCAGCAGCTTCGCCCGCGCCAGTTGCGCAGTGCTGTCTTTTGCTACCACCAGCGGCGTGGTCATCGCGACGGTCGAAGTGATCGGCTCCGCATCATCGACTACCTCTCCCGACAACCGGTCCGGCGAGCCCTCAGACAAGTCCGCCGTCTTGGCCGAAGCCAGCAATTGCATACGCAGCGGATTGCGCACATCCGCATCGTGCGGCACATTCATGTACGCCAACACCTGCTGCGCCACCCGGTTGAAGAGCGGCGCGGCCACATCGCCCCCATGGTACGAACCCTGCGGCGAATCCAACATCACCGTGACCGTGATGGCGGGAGTGTTGACCGGCGCGAATCCGCCGAACGACGCAATGTGCTTCCACTTCGAATACGTTCCTGTCGCCGGGTCGATCTTCTGCGCCGTACCCGTCTTCCCCGCCGACGTATACCCGTTCAGGATCGCCTTCTTGCCCGTGCCGAACAGCACGGTGTCTTCCATCATCTTCTTCATCTGCACGGCGGTCAGCGACGAGATGATGCGGCGTTGCGGCGCCGGCTGAAACGTCACCGTCTGCGGCGTGGTCCGCGGCGGCAGTGTTCCCGCCACGATGCGCGGCGGCGTGTAAACGCCATCATTGGCAATCGCTGAGACCATCGATACCAGTTGTACCGACGACACGCCGATCTCCTGCCCCATCGAGATCGCGCCGATGCTCGTCTTGTTCCACCGATGCGCCGGCTTGGTCATGCCGCGGGTCTCGCCCGGCACCTCCAACCCGGTCTGCGCGCCGAAACCGAACGCCCGGATGTACTGGTCAAAGCGCTGCTCTCCCAGCCGCAGTCCCAGCTTGATGGCGCCTACGTCACTCGATTGCTGCATCACCTGCGACACCGTCAGATGGCCGAAGGGTTTGTGGTCGCGGATGCGGTGCCCAAAGATGGTGATCGCGCCCATCTGGCAGTCGATCACTTCTTCCGGTGTGGTCAACTTCTCTTCCAGCGCCGCCGCGATGGTGATGATCTTGAACGTCGAACCGGGCTCGTAGACGTCGCTCACCGCGCGGTTCTTCATCTGTTGTTGCGTCGAGCTGCGAAACGCATTCGGATTGAACGTCGGCCAGCTCGCCAACGCTAAGATCTCCCCCGTCTTCGGATTCTGCACCACCACCGTGCCCGCCTCGGCGCGAGTCTCCTCGATGGCGCGCCCCAACTCGCGTTCGGCGATGTATTGGATCTTCTCATCCAGCGTCAGCACCACGTTGTTGCCCGGCTCCGGCTGGTTCTCCACCCGGCCCAGCGAACGTTGCCGCGCATCCACGGAGATCATCATCTTTCCCGGACGCCCCTTCAACCGCTCTTCAAATGTCCGCTCGATCCCGCCCAGGCCTTCGTCGTCCAGGCCCACGTAGCCCAGCACCTGCGCGGCCAATTCGCGCTTCGGATAAAAACGTTTGGACTCTTTCTGGAAATAGATGCCCTTCAGGTTCAGCTTGCGGATGCGGTCCGCGATCTCCGGCTCCACCTTGCGCGCGATCCAGGCAAAGTTGCGCGAACCTTCCAGCCGCGCCAGCACCTCGCGCGGCTCCGCCTTGAGGATCCGCGCCAACAAGGCCGCCGTATTCCCGGCGTCCGGGATCTCCGCCGGCACCGCAAACACGGAGTCCACGTTGATGGTCATGGCCAGCTCGTGGCCATTGCGGTCGTAGATCACTCCCCGCCGCGGAGAAACTTCCACCGTGCGCTGCTGCTGCCGCGATGCGCGTTGCGTGAATTCGCCGTAGCGCACCACTTGCAGCGCCACCAGCCGGCCGGCGATCAGCATGATCCATACACACAGCACGGCGCCAAAGATGTAAATGCGGGTTTTGGATTTGAAAACGGGGGATGCGGAAGATTTAGACGCGGAAGACTTCGGCGACTGGGACTTAAATGATGACGTCGCGCGCGCGCCGCGTTGGGGCTGGCTTTTCTCTTCCGCCACTAAACTCACCCTGTCTTTGTCAGGAACCTATAAATAAAGAAGCAGATGATGGGTCGTCGGCAGTTTGCCAAGCCCACCATCTGTTCTTCCTTAACCCAAGCCGCTGTCGTACACGGCTCATCCAACCTCTTTTTAGTGCGCAGATTATGGAGCGCCGATCACCGCCACGTCCGTCACTCGCACCTGCGACGTGATCATCGCCACCGCGCCCGTGCGCTGGTCATTCGCGCGCTCCAGCCGGATCACCTGCCCCGCCTCCGGCGAATTCAATCCCATCTGCCGCGCCAGCACGTCAATGCGCTCCGGATCCCGCAGTGAAGCCTCTTCCAGCCGCAGCGCGCGATTGGCTTCCACCAACTCTTCGCGCTGCTTCTTCTGCGCTTCGATCTTGTATCCGTATTCGATGGCGCTGAAATGCTGGAACGCGTACACCATCACCAGCACGAACAGGCAGCTCATCGATACTGTGAACGACGCCATCTCCCGCGTCCGCTGGTGGTCCGTCACTTTCACCAGGCGGGAGTTGTCGATCTGTTTAGCCAGGTAGATCTCCGGCGTTCCCATCCATGCGCCCACCGAGCGGCGCGCGCCCGGCGCGGAAGCTACCGGCGAGTACACACCTTGTATCGGAAAGGAAACGCTCTGGACCGCCATTACGCCACCTCGACCGAACATTCGGTGTATAGGAATTCGTACGCCCGCGCGGCGTGTTCGCCGGTCCCGGGATAATGCTGGCGTACGCCGGCCACCACCGGCGCCGCGTGCAGATGCTCTTCGGCTATCTCTACGCTTCTTACCAACTCGTCGATGATGTTGCCTCTGTACATAACCACCTCCGACCACTTCTTAACTGCTTTGGCCCCAAACTTTGTGCCGGGCTGGCACCGATACGATGGGATAGTCTGTGGAATTTCAATTCGCCCTAAGTTGTAAGAGAGGACGATGCCAGCCCGGAACCTCTTCTTTCCCGTGATTTCCACGGCACGGGAAAGAGTTAAACTTTTAAAGCCTTAAACTTTTTCCGCTGCCCGCAGCTTCGCGCTGCGTGACCGCGGGTTGCGATCGATCTCTTCTTCGCCGGCGATGACCGGCTTTTTCGTCAACCCCCGGTACCATCCGCCTTGGATGCCCTCCCGCAGCGCGTCTTTCACGATGCGGTCTTCCAGGGAGTGGAAGCTGATCACTACCAGTCTTCCCTTACTTTTAAGGACGAGAGGCGCTGCGGCTGTTTTTCCGGTTACCAGCGCCCTCAAATCGTCCAACTCACGGTTTACGAATATTCGGATCCCTTGGAAAGTTCGCGTCGCGGGATGAATCTGTCCATATTTCATTGTTGGGGCGGCGGCCGATATAACCTGTGCTAGATGAGCGGTCGTTTGTACCGGCCGCGCCCGAACAATGGCTCTGGCGATTCTCCGCGACCTCCTTTCCTCACCGAATTCGTAAATCACATTCGCGAGATCTTCTTCGCGCATGTGGTTTACCACTTGATCGGCGGTACGCTCGCCTTGCGGGTCCATCCGCATGTCGAGCGGTCCTTCCGCCTGAAAACTGAATCCCCTGTGGGCGTCTCCCAGTTGCATCGAGCTGATGCCCAGGTCAGCCAGCAGTCCATCCGCGCTTGCGGGCGGTACATGCTCGCCGACGTCGGCAAAGCTGCCATGCAACATCGTCATCCGCGGCCAGTCGTGTTCCAACCCTGCCGCCGGATGCTCTAAACGCCGTTTGGCATTCTCCAACGCCTGCGTGTCCTTATCGAAGGTGATCAAATGACCCTCGGGGCCGAGGAGCTTTGCGATAGCCAAGCTGTGTCCTCCCCACCCGAGCGTCGCGTCGATATAGGTCCCGCCGCGCCGGACGGCTAAAAAATCGATCGCTTCTTTTAAAAGAACTGAGACATGGCCAACCTTGCTTGCTTCGCCCTGTCCCGCCCCCTGGGGGGCGTTTTTCCTGCCAATCTCGTCGTCGTCTCTCTGCGTCACTAGATTCCCAGTTCGTCGAGAGTCTTTTCATCCTCAGCCGTGAACGGCTCCGCTTCTATCTCGGCGGTGAAGGCGGCCATGTTCCGCACGATCAGGTGCGTCAAGTGCCCCAGTACCGCAACTTCGCCTTTGATATCCGCCTTCTCCCGCAAAATTGCCGGGATCAGCAACCGCCCCTGGGCATCCATCTCTACCTGCTGCCCGTAATAGTTCGTGCGATCCAAAAACTTTTTCTTCGCCGGATTGAAATTCGGAAGCCGCAACAGCTTCTCTTCGATCCTCTGCCACTCCTCGAAGGGATAGATCTGCGCTGCCTTCCCATCCAGACTGGTGATGTAAAACTGCGCCCCGTACTTCTCGTCGAGCGTGCGCTTGTATTCCGCCGGGACCTTGAGGCGTCCCTTTTCGTCGACCCGGGCTGGATGATTTCCGCGAAACATTTAGCTTTCTGCTTCTTTTCGGGATATGCTTTCCCCGATTGACCTGGTGGATCGCTGTTGCGGCCACGAAAGCGGTAAAAGTGATGGCAATATCTGTTTCTGGTGGTGATTCAAGCTCGTTTTTTGGGCTTTTATCGGTCATCTGTACGGTGCGAGAAACTTGTTCCCCTCTCACCCACTGACTACCACTTGCTCACCACTTTGTTCCACTTTCTCCCACATCCTACGCCTAACTGCCCTACTGTCAATACCTATTTTTTCCACAGGTGTGGATATTGATAACTCTTTGCCGCTCGCTAGAGGGCCTCGTTACAGGTTGTGGTGGGGGATTTTAAAAGCACTATAGGTAGAGTTTTACAG
>JBKKBM010000274.1:0-17226 GCA_046714215.1 Terriglobales bacterium
CTGTTTTTTGCGATTCAACTAGGCTTGCTGCCGGTATCGGGGACCGCGGACTGGCGCTCGCCGCAGACGTACGTCCACTTACTGCTGCCGGCGGTGACGATGGGCGGTGCATTGGCGGCCATCCTGACGCGCATGGTCCGCACCGCGATGTTGGAGGAGTTGAGCCAGGACTACATTCGCACGGCGCGCGCTAAAGGGCTGGATGAGGGCACGGTCATCTACAAACATGCGCTGCGGAATGCGTTGATCCCGGTGCTGACGGTGGTGGGGCTCCAATTCGGAGCGCTGCTGGCGGGCGCCATCGTGACGGAAACCATCTTTTCCTGGAAGGGGATCGGCCGATTGACCATCACCGCGATCAGCAATCGCGATTACCACTTGGTGCAGGGCTGCATTCTGGCTATCGGGTTGACGTATATCGTGGTGAACTTCCTGACGGACTTGGTGTATTCAGTGGCGAACCCGAGGATCAGGCAGTAAGGTAGACACCCGCAAGAAACAAACCCCGCCACGAAAGCACGAAGGACACAAAGGTCCACAGAATCCTGAGAGCAGATGTAGCGATGACTAGAGACCGGCTTCGATGCGGCTGCGCGGATCCATGTAGTCGCGCAGCGCGTCCCCGATAAAATTGAATGAGAGAACCGCCAGCATGACGGCGGCAGCGGGGAAGAGGACCATGTGGGGGGCATCGAAGAGGTGGGCGCGGGCGTCGTTCAGCATGGAACCCCAACTGGCCGTGGGCGGGGGGACGCCTAATCCAAGAAAACTCAGAGTCGCTTCCGCCAGCACCGCACCCGCCATGCCGATGGCCGCCTGCACGATCACGGGCTGAATGATGTTAGGCAGGATATGGCGCACTACGATACGCCAGTCAGTTGCACCCAGCGCGCGTGCGGCTTCCACGTACTCCTTCTCACGGGCAGCCAGCACTTGGGCACGGACCAGGCGCGCGTATCCCACCCAGCCGCCGATCGAAAGCGCCAGGATCAAGTTGAAGATGCCCGGTCCGAGAAACGCAACGAAGGCGATGGCTAGCAGGATTCCGGGGAACGACAAGAAAGCGTTCATCACCACCACATTGAAGAAGCGGTCGATGGCACCGCCGTAATAGCCGGCAATGCACCCGATGATGAGACCCAGGGTCAGCGAAATGCTCACGACGCCGACTCCCACGAGCATCGAGATGCGGGAGCCATAGATGACGCGGGAGAGGATGTCGCGGCCGAGTTCATCGGTGCCGAACCAGTGCGCGGCAGAGGGCGGAGTCAGGCGGGCTGGCAGGTCGATGGATGCCGGGTCTTGCGGGGCAATCAGTGGTGCCAACAGGGCCATCAGGACAAATACAAAGACCATGGCGGCGCCGAATGTCGCCAGCAGGTTGTAGCGCGCACCGCGCGCGATTCCCTCGAGATGCAAAGTGGAGGATGCCATGTCTTGTACGGCTGCAGCCGTACTGATGATAGCCCAACCGAGTGCCCAAGCGACGACATCGCAACCGTATTTACTCCAGATCCAAGCTCTATGCGGATGTTTTTTCCAAGCGTAAGGACAATCTGCCATGGCCTAGGCTTTGCATCTAAAGAAATTGAAGGCGGGTGGTCTGCAGGCCATTCGTTATGCACCTTATGCGGGGTGAGCATGACATGGTGAGCATAAATCTCCAGAGAATTTGGTTGCCGGCAGCCTTGCTGCTGGTGCTGGTGGCCAGTGCGGCGGCGGAGGCCAAGGTTGACCGCGTGGAGAAGGTCGAGCAGAAGATTTTCCAACGGGTGAACCAGGCGCGCGCGGACCAGGGTCTGGAGCCGCTCCGCTGGAATCACAAGCTCAGCCAGGCGGCCGGGGCGCATTTGGTACGGATGATCGAGAAGCGAAATCTATCGCATCGTTTTCCGGGAGAGGCGGAGTTGGCTGGGCGCATTGCGGCTACGGGGCTGCGCTTCAATGCCTCGGCGGAGAATGTGGCGTACGCCACCGATTGGGAAGACCTGCATCCCGGGTTGATGCGTTCCCCGGGACATCGGGCCAACATATTAAGTGCGAAGTATGACGAAGTAGGGATCGCGGTGGCGCTGGGGCCGAATGGTTATTATGCGGTGCAGAATTTCGCGCATACCACCAGCGAAGTGAGCGCCGGGGAAGCGGAGTCCCGCTGGGCGGCGGCGTTGCGGCGGACCTTGGGGCGAAATGTTGCGGTGACGCTCAGCCGGAAGATCCGGGAAGCGGTCTGCGGGATGGCGGAGCGCGACCGGGTGGAGGCGCGGCGGCTGCCGGTGGAGCCTCCGCGGCGGGGCATGTTCGCCTACACCGCTTTCGAACCGGACGAGATTCCCGGACGGCTGATGGACGCGGTGCGGGGGAATAGCATCCAGCAGATCGACGTTGGCATCTGCTATCGGGCGACGGAGACCTATCCGGGCGGAACGTACTGGGTGGGCGTTGTTTACTAGCCTTCTTCCGACCGCAGACGCGCCTGGAACCAATAACGACACTATCTATCCCCAAGCCATCCCCAGCACCATATACCTCAGTAATCTTGCCCTCCTCCGCGCTTTGCAGGAACCTACCGAGCGTTGTCTGCGTATGGGTAAGCAGGATTGAGAATTCAAGGGGCGATGCTAACCAAGGCCTTCTTTTCCCGTCTTATAGGCATACAGAACAACAGGAGCAGGTCATGGACAGATTCATGGACGCGAAATACAACAAGTATCTGGATAGCGCGATCGTGCGCATCGCTTTACTGGCAGTCGGATTTTCAACGTGGCTGGGCGTGAGCGTGGCCGTGCTGAAGGCAGCGGCGTAGCCTTTTTTACTAAGGGCTTCCGCCGCAGCGGCTTCCGCAGAGCTTCGCGGCTTTCCGCGCTTGGCGCTCTCCCCAAAACAAAACCCGCGCTCCAGGGCGCGGGTTGGGTATGACGGGTGACCCTGGGTAGGCGACTCTAAGCCTTCGCCGTCAACTCTTCCTTAGTCTTCGTTCTGGTTCCGTAATGCGAGTCCACGTACTCGTCGAGTATCTTGATGAACTCGGGAACGATCTTGTCACCCTTTAGCGTCACGAATAAGCGTCCGTCCACATAGACCGGCGCCTTGGGTTCTTCGAAAGTCCCCGGCAAGGAAATGCCGATATTGGCGTGCTTCGATTCGCCGGGGCCGTTGACGACGCATCCCATCACTGCCAGCTTCATCTCTTCCACTCCAACATATTTTTCTTTCCACTCCGGCATCTTGTCTCGCGTGTAGCTCTGGATCTGCTGCGCCATCTCCTGGAAGAAGGTGCTGGTGGTGCGCCCGCAGCCCGGGCAGGCAGTGACTTGCGGGGTGAAGCTGCGGATGCCGAGCGATTGCAAAATCTGCTGGGCGACGATCACCTCTTCGGTGCGGTCGCCATTGGGCGCGGGTGTGAGCGAGACGCGAATAGTGTCGCCAATGCCTTTGAGTAACAGGGGCGCCAGTGCAGCGGAGCTGGCGACAATGCCTTTCGCGCCCATGCCGGCTTCGGTGAGTCCGAGATGCAGCGCGTGGTCGCTGCGGGAGGCGAGCACCGAGTAAACGTCGAGCAGGTCTTGCACCCCGCTCACCTTGGCGCTAAGGATGATCTGATCTTTGCGCAATCCGTAACGCTCGGCGGAGGCGGCGGAGTCGAGCGCGCTGACGACCATGGCTTCCATGGTGACGTCGCGGGCATCCAGCGGTTCGGCCCGGCGGTTGTTCTTGTCCATCATCCGGGTGAGCAGCGCCTGGTCGAGCGAGCCCCAGTTTACGCCGATGCGCACCGGCTTCTGGTTGGCGACGGCGATCTCGATCATGGTGCGGAAGTTTTCGTCGTCCTTTTTGCCGATGCTGCAGTTGCCGGGATTGATGCGGTACTTGGCCAGCGCTTTCGCACAGGCGGGATACTTCTTAAGCAGAAGATGGCCGTTGTAATGGAAGTCGCCGATGATGGGCGTTTGCAGGCCTAGCTTGTCGAGTCCTTCGACGACATGGGGCAGCGCCTGGGCGGCGGCGTCATTGTTCACGGTCACGCGGACCAGTTCTGAGCCGGCGCGCGCGAGCGCAGCTACCTGCTTGATAGTGCCGGAAATGTCAGCCGTGTCGGTGTTGGTCATCGACTGCACTACGACCGGCGAAGAAGCGCCGACGCGTACGCCGCCAATGTTGACGACCGGGGTCTTCCGACGAGTGATAGAGGCCATGGATGACTCTATTTTACCATGCAAAACCGGGGACCCTTGCGGGTGAGAGGCTAGTGAACGGAGGGAGCGAAGGATGGGTTTTGGCGGTCGGTGAGCAGGGCGGACACCAGGTTGTCGGGCGGGGTGGCGCTATCGTAGATCCGGTTGAGGCCGTTGTTGATGGCCGCCTGCAACGTGAGCACGCTGGTCTCCGCCGCCAGGACTCCGATATAGGCCTGGGGAAAAAGCAGGCGGGTGACTCCGCCCAGGGCCCAGCCGTCGCCTTCTTCGGAAATGACGGAGGAGATGAGCACCAAGCTGAAGAAGTGCTGGGAAAGTGCGAGCAGGGCGGTGGGCAGGTCGCGCGCGACGACGCAGCGAACCCCCTTTGCGGCAAACCCATGCTGCAGCGCACTAAGCACGGCCATGCTGGGGTGTACCAGCAGGGCATACTCTTCACCGGTCGGATTGTGCCCTTTTTTAACCACGGGCACCTGCCCGTTTGGTTCTGGCCTTCGACTTGGTCTTCTGCTTCCGGGAGCCCGTACGGCGCAGCAATAGGCGGACCAAAGCGCCCTTTAATTCTTCGAGGTCGACCGGCTTGGTGGCCAGGTAATCGATGCGCAGGTTGAGCGCCGCCTGAATATTGTCGATATTGGCGTAGCCGGTGCAGATGATGACCACCGGCGCGGGAGTAAGCTTTTGCGCGGCCTGGGCTACTTCCAAGCCGATGTCCTCTTTCTCCATGTTGAGGTCGACGATGGCCGCGTCTGGGCGAAGGCCTTCCCGATACTGCAGGAGGGCCTCACGAGCGCTGGCGGCGCACACGACGTCGTAGGATTCGAGCTCCAGCACCATCTGCAGGGTGCGGGCGACGTTTACCTCGTCATCTACGATCTGGATGAGAAGCTTCGGCATCGATTGAAGTTCAATTCGCGCCGCAGGGGACCCGACGAAGGGCGGCAGTAATGTGTATCAAATACGTAACATTAGAGTTAGCAATCGGCCTTTTTGGTTGCTAAGGCATGGAGATTTTTTGCAAGAAAAACCCCGGCCGAAGCCGGGGTTAAAAAGAGCGGCGGCTGCCGCCTCTAAAGGAGCTTGCTGACGTCGTTAAAGATGACCATAGCGGCGAAGAGCACCAGGAAGACAAAGGCCGTCTGGTAGACGCGCTCCTTGATGCGCTGGTCAATGTCACGGCGGATCACGCTCTCAATGGCCAGCATCAGGATCAGCCCGCCATCCAGAATGGGGATGGGCAGCAGATTGAAGATGCCCAGGTTGAGGCTGATGGCGGCCATGAGCATGAGAATGGGGACCCATCCCGGCTGGCGTACCGCGTCGCCGGTGGCCTTGCCGATGCCGATGGGCCCGTCCACCTGCTTGAGCGACACCTTGCGTTGCACCATTTTCTGCAGCAGGTCGCCGATCAGGAGCGAATAGCGCTTGTTCCATTCCAGGGACTTTACAAAAGCCTGGGGGAAGGGAAGCTGATCGGCATGAACCAGGCGCGAGCTGAAGCCCATGCGAAATTCTTTTTCGCCGGTCTCCACTTCCATCGGTTCAGGTTTGATGGTCAGGTCAAGCTGTTGACCTGAGCGTTGGACTTTGACTTGGATGGGCTCGCCCCCATTGGTCTTCATGAATGCCCGGACGGCGAACATCGACCGCATGTTCTGGGCGTTGACGGAGAGGATCTCGTCCTTCTCCTGCAGTCCGGCGCGCGCGGCCGGCATATCGGGAACCACGGTCGTCACGATGATGGGCTCGTCCGGCACAATGCCGAGATAATCGAGCTCCTGCTGTCCGCGGGTGGCCGGTGTGAGTTGAGTATTGATGACTTCCGAGCCGCGCTGCACGGTAAGGTCGAGCGGCTTGCCAGGGGCAAGCTTGGCGCGGATGAGCGCGTCCTGCACATCCTGCCAGAGCGGATTCTGCACGTCGCCGATACGGATGAGGCGGTCGCCACCCTGAATACCGGCTTGTTTCGCCGGGCCGTCAGGATCCACGTAGCCAATGACCGCGGGTTTTTCCGCGGAGGCATCGTGCTCGTAGTGGACCATGTAGATGCCGGTGATGAGCACAATGGCCAGGATGATGTTCATGGCCGGGCCGGCGAGGGCGATCAACACTCGCTGCCAGCGGGGATGGGAAGAGAACTCGGCAGGGTCGCCGGTCTTCTGGTCCATGGGATTCTCGCCCGCCATCTTGACGTAACCGCCGAAGGGCAGGGCGCTGATGCGATAGTCGGTGTCGCCTTTGCGGAAGCCCCAGAGGCGCTTACCAAAGCCGACGGAAAAGACCTCGACGCGAACGCCGAAGAACTTGGCGACCAGATGATGGCCAAGTTCGTGGATCACGATCATGATCCCGAGCACCACCAGCATGGAGGAGAAAGCGATAAGAAAATTCAACATAGTTTGATAGACGTTGCGTATGAATTGGGAACTTATACTTTAACTGAATTCGCCGGTCAGCCGGGCAAAAAACTCAATTTGCCATGACTTTGGTCACCTGGCTGCGGTTACGGATCATCTCCCCAGCCAACTGACGGGCGACCTCGTCACAGTAGAGGACCTGCTGAATAGATTCCGGATGAGTGTCCGCAGTTTCATTCATTACCGCATTTATTGTGCTGGGAATGTCGGAAAAGCCGATTTTGCCGTCCAGAAATGCGGCCACGGCGACTTCATCGGCGGCGTTGAGGGCGATCGACTTGGCGCCGCCCGCTTCGGCGGCTTCATAGGCCAGACGCAGGCAAGGGAATTTGTCCAGGTCGGGAGCACGAAAATCGAGCTGCTTCAGGCTCAACACGTCAAAAGTCAGCTCTGACGGGATGCGGTCCGGATACGTCAGCGCGTAGAGCACCGGCAAACGCATATCGGTCACGGAAAGTTGAGCCAGGATGCTGCCATCCACAAACTCCACCAGCGAGTGGATGGTCGACTGCGGATGCACGATGACTTTGACCTGAGCCGGGGGCAGGTTGAAGAGGCGGCAGGCCTCAATGACTTCGAACCCTTTGTTCATGAGCGTGGCGGAGTCGATGGTGATGCGGCGTCCCATCTTCCAGGTCGGGTGATTCAAAGCCTGCGCCACGGTGATCGACGAAAAATCTTTCGCGGGTAGATCTAGAAACGGTCCGCCCGAGGCGGTGAGCCAGACCGTCTTGACCTCTTCCATGCGTCCGCCGCGCATACACTGGTGGACCGCGTTGTGCTCGCTGTCGATGGGAAGCAGCGGCTTGCCGTGCTTGCGCGCCTCGGCGGTGATGAGTTCCCCGGCCGCGACCAAGCATTCTTTGTTCGCCAGTCCCACACTCTTGCCCGCTTTCACCGCTTCGTAGGTAGCTTCGAGGCCGGCGACGCCAACGATCGCGCTGACCACGAAATCAACTTCGGGATGCGTAGCAACGCGCACCGTGCCAGCCGAGCCGTGCACGACTTCGATATTCTTCAGTCCCGCCTGTTCCAGCTTGGCTTGGAGCTCGGCAGCCTTCTCCGCGGTGGCGAGCGACATGACCTTCGGCTTCCAGCGCCGGCATTGTTCAAAGGCCGCGTCCAGATTATTTCCCGCTGCCATCGTGACCACCTGGAAGCGATCGGGATAACTCTCACAGATGCTGTGGGTAGAGGCGCCGATGGAGCCGGTGGAGCCGAGGATAGCGATGCGTTTCATACAGTGAATATGAGGGTCAGCGCGCTACGAAGTAGTGCCGGGTCACTTGGAATACTAGCATGCCGACGGGCGCGGCGAAGAGCAGCGCGTCTACCCGGTCGAGCATGCCGCCGTGTCCCGGAAGGATGTTGCCGGAGTCCTTTACATTGGCGCCGCGCTTGATCATAGATTCAACGAGGTCGCCCAATTGCGCCGCGATGTTGATGACCACCGCCAGCACCAGCGGCACCCAGAGAGGCGGGGTGTGAAGCGACGCGGAAGACCCCAGTACGGATTCACTGGGCAGTGTGCCGGAGCTCCGCAGCCACTGCTCGATGGTGCTGACATTGGCGCATAGCACCCAGGAAACGGTGGCGCTGCCGACGATGGAAGCGATGGTCCCCTCCCACGTCTTCTTCGGACTCACCCGCGGCGCGATCAGCCGCTTCCCAAAGTTCTTCCCGACGTAGTAAGCGAAGATGTCGCCCGACCAGACCATGGCAAAGAGCCAGATGAGAAAGAACCAGCCGCTGGGGAATGAACGAATCATGATGAGGCTGGCAAAAGGCAAGACCACATAGGGAACGACGAAGGCGGCAAGCGCAGAACTGACGACCGCGCTGCGAAAGTCGGCTAGCAGCATCTGCCGGGCCAGTAATCCCAGCGGATACAGCAGCAAGATGACTGCGATGGCGGCGGTGGCGGATATGGCCGCGCGCTGGTCGTCGTTTCGCAGGGCAAAGGTGAGTAAGGCAAAGATGATGCCTGCTTGGGCCATTCCCAGGAGCACAGGGACGCCGGCGTCCAGGCTGCGGGCGATCTTGAGGTACTCATAGGACGCGATCAGCGCGAACAGCGCAACCACCGCGGCAAAGACCCATAATGGCGCCCGGAAGACGACCCCAAGTACCAAGGGAACAAGCACGAGCGCGGTCAGGATTCGTTTCATCTTGGCTTCGATCTGGAATGCAAAGGATTGAGATTACACGCGGAAGGCGGGCCGAGGGAAGTGGCTACTCAGGCCTTTTGGCTGAGCCCGCCAAAGCGGCGCTCGCGCCTTTGGAAGTCGGCGATGGCTTCCAGCAGATGTTTCCCACGGAAGTCAGGCCACAGCGTTTCGGTGACGTAGATCTCGGCGTAGGCGAGTTGCCAAAGGAGGAAGTTGCTGAGGCGCATCTCCCCGCTGGTGCGGATCACCAGGTCGGGATCGGGCTGCCGACAGGTGTAGAGGTGCTTGGCGATCATCGCTTCATCAATCTTTTCGCTGCGCAGGTGCTCCAGGCCACCATTCAGCGCGGCGGCGGAGACAATGGAGTTGAAGGCGTCGGCGATCTCGGTGCGCGCGCCGTAATTCAGGGCCAGGGTCAGCGTCATGCCCGTGTTCTTAGCGGTAGCGTCCTGCGCCCACTGCATTTTTTCCTGGACGTCCTCGGGCAGTTCATGGCAGCGGCCGATGTAGTCGAGCCGGATATTGTTCTTATTGAGGGTGTCGACTTCCTTCTCGAGGTAAAGCTTGAGCAGGCGCATGAGGAAGGAGACTTCCGTCTTGGGGCGGCGCTTCCAGTTCTCCACGGAGAAGGCGTAAAGGGTGAGCCAGGGAACGCCGATGCGGGCCGCGGTCTCCACCGTGGAGCGGACCGCCTCCACGCCGGAGCGATGGCCGGCCACGCGAGGCATATGGCGATGGCGCGCCCAGCGTCCGTTGCCGTCCATGATGACGGCGATGTGCCGGGGAAGATGCTTGGGGTCAATATGCGCGAGGACCTCCTGGTCCTTCTTCGTGAACCCCGCAAGCTTTCGCAATATTGTCCGCAACTGGCGCTCCTTCAAGCTTCTAAGCTACCACGCCCGGCGACCAGGATCAGGTCGGTTTAGCCATCTTAAAGCACTTGGCAATACAAAGCAAGCAGCTTCGGCGCGCCCGCCGATGCTACAATCGCGATAGATTCGGGTTCATACCCGAAGCCCTGATGCAAGGCCTTTTCCCCAACCGATGGCTGCGCCGCACAACCCTGTTGTGCCTAGTGTTATTGTGCGTGACCGGCCTGGCCCAAGCGCTCCATAGCCACTCCCAGGATCTGGTGCGGGGCGATGCGGACAAGACCCGTTGCACCATTTGCGTGGCGGGCCATTCGCCGCAACAGGCGGCGGCCAAAGTCGATATCCAACCCGCTGCGGCCCGCGAGTTTGCCCTGCAATCGCGCACCAGCCGCCGTCTGACCCACATCGCGGACGAAGCCAGCCGCATCCGTCCTCCTCCTTCTCGCTAAGACTTGGGTCCCGCGCCGCGCGGGGCGTTCTCCAACTTCCACCAGTCAATGCGAGAGGAAATCATGCGCAGTATTGGACGTTCTTGCTTCCTTTTTTTATGTCTGCCGTTGTTGTCCGCTGTTTTGTTCGCCCAGAGTGTAGGAACAGTTCAAGGAACCGTGACAGATCCCAGCGGCGCCGTGGTCGCGGGGGCCATCGTGAACCTGAGCAGCGCCATCTCCGGCTATAAGCAGACCACCACCACCAACGCCACCGGCTTTTACAAGTTCAATAGCGTTCCGTTCGTGCCATTCACGGTGCACGCGGAAGCAAAAGGCTTCGCCCATGGCGACGCGACCGGAGAGCTGCGTTCCAATGTTCCCGTGAGCCTGAATCTGCAACTGGCGGTGCAGGCTTCCACGCAGGAGGTCACGGTGTCGGAATCGGCACCGGTGCTGGAGACCAGTTCCGCTTCCACGCACCATGACCTGGACTACATGCAGTTGCAGAAGGCGCCCGTCGGAAGCGCCGGGCGCGGCGTGGAAGCATTGGTGCAGACCGTGCCGGGCGTAGTGCAGGATGACAACGGCCGCATGCACCCGCGGGGCTCGGAATCGCAGGTGCAATACGTGGTGGATGGCGTGCCCATTACTGACAATATTTCGTCCGCTTTCGGCAGCGCGCTCGATCCGCGCAACCTGCGCTCGGCGGAAGTGATCACCGGTAGCGTGCCCGCGGAGTATGGCGGCAAGCTCGGCGCGGTCATCAACGTCAATACCAAGTCGGGCCTGGAGATGCCCTGGAACGGCAATTTCTCGCTCACGGCCGGCTCCTTTGATAGCGGTGAGATCGGAGGCGAGGTCGGCGGACACACGGAAAAGGTCGGCATCTACATCAGCACCACGGGCAGCCGCTCGCGCCGCTACCTGGACCCCCCGGAGATCGAAAATTTCCGCAACTTGGGCGGCACCGCACGGTTCTTCTCAAAGTTCGACTGGAACCTGGGTCCCAAAGACACTTTTCGCCTGAATCTCTCGGTAAATGGATCGAACGCCCAACTTCCCAACCGGCTGGACCAACAACTTTTGGGCCAGCGCCAGAAGCAGGCGCTGCGCGATGATTCCCAGTCCATGGGGTGGAGTCACATCTTCAACGAGCGCACGGTGACAGACATCGTGGCGTACCGGCGGTCGTCGACATCGCGCTTGCTCGACCCGTTGGTGACCGGAACGCCTTATTATGCGGAGCAAGCGCGCCGGCAGCGGACCGAAGGCGTGCGCGCCAGCATTAGCCATTCGCGGAAGAATCAAGATCTCAAGGCGGGTTTTCAAGTGGTGCGTACTCCGCTGCGTGAGCGCTTTGCCCTGGCTGCCACCGATCCGGCCATCCTGTTGGACCCGCTGAACCCGGCGTCGCAGTTCACCATCGCGAACCCATTCCGCTTCAATCAGCGGCTGGATGGACTCGAGGCGTCACTCTTCGTGCAGGACCGGGTGACACTGTTCGACCGGCTTACGATCGATGCCGGCGTGCGCTTCGATCACTACGACATAGTGGTGAACGACAGCGCGGTGAGCCCACGTATCGGCGTGGCTTATTACATCAAGCGTACTGGGACCGTATTCCGCAGCGCATATAACCGCTTGTTCCAGACGCCACCTACGGAAAACCTGCTGCTGTCGTCGTCACCGGCGGGCGGCGTATTCTCTCTCCTGGCCTCAACTTCAGTTCGGGCGCTTCTCCCCGAACGGCAGAATCTGTATGAATACGGCATCCAACAGCAGCTCGGAAAATACGTGCGCTTGGATATTTCGCGTTACATCAAGAACATCGAGAATTTTTCTGACAAAGACCAATTCCTCGACACGCCCATCATCTTCCCTGTGGCCATTGCACGCGGCGATATCCGCGGACTCGAAGTGCGCTTGGATGTGATCCCCATCAATGGCTGGACGGCGTTCGTGAGCTATGCCAACTCGCGCGCTACCGGGACCACGCCGCTGGCCGGCGGCCTTTTCCTGGACGAAGCCAGCAGCGACCTGCTGGTGCCCGGGATCCAGTTTGCCGCCGACCATGACCAGCGCAATACGGGACAATTTGGCGTGACCTACACGCACAAAGTCGGCGCATGGTTCAACTTCTCCGGACGGCATGACAGTGGCGTGCCAGCGGAGGTGGATCCAGCGATCTTGCCTACACTCGATCCGCGCATTGCGGCGTCGCTCGACGCGGTGCGTAACCGGGTGAAGCCGCGCACATTGCTGGACTTCGCTACCGGCTACGAGTTGATGCGGGAGAAGCGCTTTCCCATCACCTTGCAGTTCAGCGTGCAGAACCTGACCAACGATTTCTACCTCTACAACTTCGAGAGCGTGTTCTCCGGAACCCACGTGGGCAGGCCGCGAGAGATCAGCGCGCGCATCGTCTTCCACTTCAAAGGGAAGAGTGCGGCGGCCGGGGCGGATTAGGTAGAGCCAACTCCAAAACTAAACCGGGACCCTTGCGGGTCCCGGTCTTTTTGTTGGGGAGGGCGGCCTGACTTCTTTACGCGGTGCGTCGTGGACGGGTTGTGAGGTCGCGGATCTGGGTGAGGAAGGTGGAGCGCTGCATGGCATCAAGTTTGTTGATGAAGGGCAGCAGTTCCACGATAAACTCATCCGCCATCAGCTCCTGGATCTCAGCCTGACGGGTATCCGAAGTGGCGCAACGGAGCAGATCCGGCACACTGATCTCCAGGGCCGTGGCCAGGCGCTGCAAGGAAGAAAGAGTGGGCGTTGCCTTCTCATTCTCGATCTTGGAGACGTACGTCCGCGGCACCTGCATGCGCAGCGCAAGCTGACGCTGGCTAAGTCCGGAACGCAGGCGCAACGAACGAATGGCCGTGGCAATCTGCAATCCGGAGCCATGGCTGCGAGCAGCCGGGGCATCAATAACGACGGCAATCTCCAGCTCCGGCTCTTCCGTGTCGAGCGAGAGGTGGCATTTTCTGCAAAGGTTATTGTTGGTCCGGAATTGGACGAGGTGACAGTGGTCGCACCTCAATACTTCCCGTGAATCTACGGGTGCTAAGGTGGTTGCCATTCTAGGTTTAGGAGCCTGCCAGAGCGGGGCATTACTCCTGACTGCTGACTGCGATAGTAACTTTGAGGTATAGATGCCGTAGTTGTCAATACAAATTTCGCTAGTATCCCTATAATTCATACGGGATAACCGGAGAAAACACGGAGAAAACAGGTACATGAACGGAATCAACAGGGAAGCGGCGTGGGGGTTACTTTGTGAGTACACCCAGTCAGAGTCTTTGCGCAAACATATGCGCGCCGTAGAAGCCTGCATGCGGGCCTACGCGCGGAAGTATGGCGAGGATGAAGAGAAGTTCGCCATCACGGGGCTGCTGCACGATTTCGACTACGAAAAATATCCCACCCCGGCGGAGCACCCGTTCGTCGGCAACAAGATCATGCAGGAGAAGGGATATCCGGAAGACATTTTGCGCGCCATCCTCTCGCACGCCGACTACAGCGGCGTGAACCGCGAGACGGTCATGGAGAAATGTCTCTATGCTTGCGACGAACTCTCCGGACTGATCACCGCCGCAGCGTTGGTGAAGCCGACGAAGGCAGTGGCGGATGTGGACGCGAAGTCCATCCGCAAAAAGATGAAGGACAAAGCCTTTGCGCGCAGCGTGAACCGCGACGACATCATCAATGGCGCCGCCGACCTCGGCGTGGACCTCGACGAGCACATCACCTTTTGCATCGAGGCGATGAAAGGGATTGCGAAGGAGTTGGGGTTAGAAGGAACGGCAACCCAAACCCTTAACTGCTAACTGTCCGGCGGGGTCAGCGCAAGGCGTCCGCGACCCTGCCACTCTCGATCAACTCTGCCACTTTCGCAAAGTCTCCGGCGAGCACGCGGTCCTTTTCTACTCTGGCTGTGACCGACCGAATGGCCGCGTGGGCAGCCTGGCCCCGTTTGCTGGTGGTCAGCGGAGCGCGCATATCCAGTGCCTGGGCGGCGGCGGTGGCTTCGATGGCGAGAACATTGCGCGTATTAGTCACGACGCGCTTCAGCTTGATGGCGCCGCCCATGCCCATGGAGACGTAATCCTCTTTGTTACCCGAGGTCGTGATGGAATCGACTGACGACGGATGCGCCAAACCCTTGTTCTCGCTGACCAGGGCGGCGGCCGTGACCTGCGGCATCATGAAGCCGGAGTTGAGGCCGGCGCCGTCGGCGAGGAATGGCGGCAGCCCTTCGCTCAAAGCGGGATTCACTAGGCGTTCGATGCGTCGCTCGGAAATACCGGCCAGAGCAGTCAACACGATGGCGAGATAATCGAGCGCGAAGGCGACGGGCTCGCCGTGAAAGTTTCCGCCGGAGACGATGTCACCCTCCGCGGGCGACGCTTGTCCGATGGTGGGCTTGGGGCCACCAATCTTCTTCGCCGCCGGGAAGACCAACGGATTGTCGACCGCAGAATTCATCTCTGTCTCAAAGACTTTGCGACAAAAACCAAGCGTGTCACGGACGGCGCCGTGGACTTGCGGGATGCACCGCAGGGAATAAGCATCCTGCACCCGGGCGCAATCCTTGTGCGACTCGCGCAACAGGCTGCCTTCGAGCATGCGGCGCAGATTGGCGGCGACCAAGCTCTGGCCGGCATGCGGACGCGCAGTGTGGATACGTTCGTCAAAAGCGGCGTCGGTGCCTTGAAGGGCGTCGAGCGAGAGGGCGCCTATCACGTCGGCGGAGTCAGCCAGATTCTCCGCGGAGAGCAATGACAGCGCTCCGACCGCAAGCATGGCCTGCGTGCCGTTGATGAGCGAAATGGCTTCTTTGGCTTCGAGGACCAGCGGCTTGATCTGAGCGGCCTTGAGCGCAGCGGCGCCCGAAAGCTTCTTGCCGCGGCGCTCCGGCTTGCCGGGTTCGCGGTTCACGTCTGCGACCATGGCCTCGCCTTCGCCGATAAGGACGAGCGCCAGGTGCGCAAGCGGAGCGAGATCGCCGCTGGCGCCCACGCTACCCTGCGAGGGAATCACGGGATGTACGCCGCGGTTGAGCATCTCGCACAGCGTATTGATCACGTCAGGACGAACGCCGGAAAAGCCCTTGGCCAGCGAGTTCGCGCGGAGCAGGACCATGGCGCGGGTCTCATGCTGCGAAAGCGGCTCTCCCAGGCCGACGGCGTGGGAACGCAACAGATTCACTTGGAGTTCGCGATTCTGATCCCCGCTGATGCGCACGTCGCTCAGCATGCCCACGCCGGTAGTGATGGCGTAAGCGAGGCGGTCGTTGGCGACCAGGTCATCGACGACGGCGCGGGCGCGCTCCACGCGCTCGCGGGCGTCGGGATCCAGCAGCACCGGGCGGCGGTCGTAGACCACGTCTTTCAGGTCAGAGAGCGTGAGGTCGTTTCCGTTGATGTGGAGGGCGTTCATTATTTGGTTGGCTGGTCGGCTATTTTCCCACTGCGGCGGCGAATGCGGCAGCGTATTTTTTCGGCAAAGCTACTTTCTCGAACTTTGAGTTTACCGTGATGTGATTAGTCTCGCCCTCGGCCAGCAAAGTCTGGTCCGCCGCGCGTACCACTACATAGGTGAAATGCAGCATCGAGCCGCGGACGTTCTTCAACGTGGTGCGGATGATGATCTCGTCGTCATAATACGCAGGCGACTTGTAGCGGCAGCGGACATCGACTACTGCGAAGTGGCAGTCATCGTTGAGTTCAACGTCGCGATAGTTGAAACCGAGTTGGCGCAGCATCTCCACGCGTCCTACTTCGAACCAGATGATGAAGTTGGAATGGTAGACCACCTTCATTTGATCGGTCTCGGCGTAGCGAACGCGGACGCGGGCCTCAGCGGTGAGCTGTTTCATCATTATTTGCCCGTCCACACCGGCTTGCGCTTCTCCAGGAAGGACATTACACCTTCTTTGAAGTCCGCCGTGCTGCGGATGCGCGCGTTGTCTTCGATGGCGGCGGAGACTTGCGCGTCTAGCTGGTCTTTGATGAAACCGTTAATGAGACGCTTCGTCGCTCGGACCGACGACGGACTGTTTTCCAGCAGCAGCTTCGCCAACTCGTGCACGCGCGGCATGAGATTCTCCGGCGCCACGATCTCGTTGACCAGTCCGTAGCGATGAGCTTCCGCGGCGTCGAAGAGGCGCGCCGTCATTAATAGGTCGCGGGCGATCTTGTGTCCCACCTGCATCACGAGAAACGATGAAACGATTGCGGGAACAAAGCCGATGCGGACTTCCGTATAACCGAACTTCGCCTCCGGCACCGCAATGGTGAAGTCACACATGGTGGCGATGCCAGTACCGCCGGCGATGGCGGCGCCGTTTACCGCGGCAATGGTGGGCTTGGGGAAGTCATATACGCCGCGGAAGAGGCGGGCCATCGTGGCGGAGTCGGCCACGTTCTGGTCGTGCGACTTGCCCATCAGTCCCTTGAGGTCTTCGAGATCAAGCCCGGCGCAGAAAGCTTTACCCGCGCCAGTAATGATGAGTACCTGCGAGTTCTCAGACTTTTCCACCTCGGCCAGCGCGGCCATCAAGTCGGCAACCAGTTCGAAGCTTACCGCGTTGCGCTTTTCCGGACGGTTGAGGGTGATGGTGGCGACGTTGGCGGCTTCAGAGAGTAAAAGAGTTTTGTATTCGCTCATAGGTTCACGCTTTGCAATTATTCGGTAAATTCGCCGGCGATGTCGGCCGACTGGCTGATGACGTTGTCCAACGACTTCTTGATGGGCGGAGCGATGCCGCGCTCGGCCAGCGCCTCCAGCACCCGCTCGGTGGCGATATTGCCGACGAGGTCATCTTGCGCAAAGGGACATCCACCCATGCCGCCGATGGCGGAGTCAAAGCGACGGCATCCGGCGTCGTAGGCCGCGAGGATTTTGGCTTTGGCTTCCTCGCGGCGACTGTGCAAGTGCGCGCCGATCTCCAATTTTTCGTGACGCGCGATCACGGCTTTCAATAACGCAGAAATAGTCGACGCGTCAGCGGTGCCCACTGTATCCGCGAGTGAGACTTGGCGGATATCCATGTCAGCGATCAGGCCAACGGCTTCGATCACCTCATCCTCATTCCACAAATCGCCATAAGGATTGCCAAAGGCCATGGAGATGTACGCGACAAC